>DASPXD010000102.1:0-11893 GCA_035637435.1 Gemmatimonadales bacterium | reverse complement strand
GAGCGTCACCCCCTTAATGGGTCCAGCGAGTGTTACAGCCTCGCCTAGGAGTGGCACGCCTCTCTATAGCGTGCCCGACGCTCCGCTCGTCTACTGTTCGCTACGCTCCGCTCTAGCTAGCGGTGACCAGGGGCCCCCTGTTTTCGAAATGTCGATGCACTGACTACGCAACCTTCCGCGACGACTGCAACGCACGCCGCATCGCCTCGATAACCACCCCCATGCCGTCCACCTTGTTGACGATCGCCCGCACGCCCAACCGCCGCAGATCATTCTCGGCCGCCGCCGGCATGCCGCCCGACACGATCATCACCGGCGCCGTCAGCCGCTTCGACGTGTCCTGCAACCGCTCCACCACCTGCACCGCGTTGAGATCGGGCAACGCATAATCGAGCACCACCAGGTCGGGACTTACACGGCCGATCTCGAGCAACCCATCCACGCCCGTCGTGGTCTGGACCACGTCCACATCCGGCGCTTCCCGCTCGATCGTCCGCACCAACGCCTTGAGATATCCCGGATCATCTTCCACCAGCACCACCACCGGCCGCTCGCGCGTCGTCGCCAACTCGTTCGGCACCGCCATGTCATGCGCCCGCAGAAACTCGGCGAGATCCGCCGACGCCACGCGGCGCCGGCCCGTCGGCGTGCGATGACCCTTGAGATGGCCCTGATCGATCCAGCTCGCAACTGTCGCAGGCGTCACCTGTAGCACACGCGCGACGCGCTGCGTACCCCAATAGCGCTTGGTTCTAGTAGGAGCCACGAAACACGTAATACGCCTAAAACTGAAAGTCCGCTAGTAGGGAATTGCCCCTACAGGGAAGGCATTGGAGACCGACAATGGGCTGAGGCTAAGTGACTAAGATGTAGTCACTTAGCGTCGAGCGTCGACCCAGCGATTGGTGGCGTCGAGCACGGCCAGCACCGCACTGCGCTCTGGGGACTCACGGATCTCGCACGTGCCCGTGAGCAATTGCGCCTCACGGCCACCCAGCCCATGGACAGCCACCAGCACGAATTTGCGATCGAAGGCTTCGATGATCTGCGCCCCCTCGAGCGCGATCGAGTTGTCGAGCAGCAGGTCGTCCAGGCATGTCGCCGTCGCGCGCGCCGCGGCCTCCACCCGGTTGCGCGTCGTGTCGGTCCCCACCTCCTCGGCCTGCGCTTCTTTCTCGCCGAACGCGAGCTTCACACGCACCTGCACGCGTTGCGGCCGCTCCGACGGGCGCACTTCGAGATTCTTGAACACGACGACGCGCCGCTTGGCGCGCTCCGAGACCGCTTCTTCCTGCAACGCCTCGATCGGCCGCACGTCCGCGGTCTGCGCGACGCTGATCTTGCGATGATCGATCTTGAACCCGAGCTGCGCCATCAGCGCCGACTCGATGTTGCGCACCACCTGCTTGGGCGCGATGTCGCTCTTGGTCAGGACGTGCACCTCGCTCACCTCGCCCAGCGGCGTCACGACCACGCGCGCCGACAGCACACCCGTCAGGCCCGTGATCAGATTCTCCACCCGCTTCATGCCCCACGGGTCGGTCTGTCCGGTACCCAGCGGCATAGGCTCCTGGGCGGTCACGTGGTTTTCTCCCCCTCCCCACCGGTGGCAACCTGATTGCGTCCCGCAGCCTTCGCGCGATACAACGCACGATCCGCGGCGACCAGCACGTCCTCATCCTTCCGCTCCGGCCGGTACTCGGCGACCCCAATGCTCGCCGTTACGAGCCCTTCCGGATAGCCCATCCCCACCCCGACCTGCTGCACCGCGGCCCGCACCTTCTCCCCCACCCCGACCGCGCCCTCTTCGCCCGTCCCCACCAATACCACAACGAACTCGTCTCCGCCATAGCGGCCCGCCACGTCGGTGGAGCGGATGTGGGCGTTGCACTGGCGCGCCGTCTCGCGCAGCACCACGTTGCCGGCCTCGTGCCCGAACCGGTCGTTCACCTGCTTGAAGTTGTCGAGGTCCAAAAAGAGCACGGCAAAGTGGTCCCCGGACCGGTGACACCGGGCAACCTCGTTCGCGAGCCGGTCGCGCAGCACCCGGAACGACGCCAATCCCGTGAGCGCATCCACCGCCGCCTGCTGCTGCGCCAGCGACGCCTGACGCTCGAGATAGCGGGGACACGACTTGAGCGTCGTCCGCCCCTGCGCCGCCGCGACCGCGAATTCGTGGCACGTCGTATACCCGCACGCACCCGAATCCCATGGCCGGCCGTTGGGCGCCAGCCCAATCTGGTCCAGGATCTCTTCCACCGCCTCGACGCTCGGCCCGGTGCCGTTCACCTCGATGTCGAACGCCGCGCCGACCTCGATCTTGATGCCATCGGCCAGCACCGGCGCGTTCGCGCGCGGCGGCTCCGTCGCGCCGACGATCTCGCGGCGGCGGAACAGCTCCTCCTTGGGACCAAGCAACGGATGGTCGAGACAGCCCTCGCACGGCAGGATGTCCACGAAGCCGAGGTCGATGCGGTCGACCGAAACGGCGCGCGCGATCCCCTCCAGCGCGCCGAGCCCGCGAACCTTGCGAAAGCGCCGGCTCGATTGGCGCTCTTCCTTTAATAAGTCGAACGGCAGGCCGCCGGCGGTGCTCCAGTAGCGGCGCCGCTCCTCCGGAATGCGGCTGTAAAAGAGCGGCTGGTCCTGCACGCGTATGCCGCGCTTCTTGAAGATCCCCTCCAGCTCCGCGAGCGTGATCGCGGCCTCGACGTCGGCGCCCCCCTCGGTCAGGCACACGCCCGTATAGACGATCGGCGTGTCCTCACCGTACAGCGCCTTGAGGTAGCGCGCTTCGGCCTCGATCGGCGTGGCGACCGGCGCGAGATAGGGAATCAGCTCGGGATACTGGTTCTTGATCGTCGCGACGATGACGGGACAGGTACTGCGGATCACCGTGCCGCCCGAGCCCCATTCCTCCTCGGTCCAGAGGTCGAGGTATTCCTTTGCCACCAGCTCGTCGCCTAGGACGCCACGGTGCACGGTGCCGAAACCTGCCGCGTAGCATGCGTTGACGACCTGTTCCGGGGTCGCGGGATAGAACCAGGCGGCCGACTCGACCGACAGGATGAGCACGGCTTTGCGGCTGAGCGCGAATTCGAGCGCGCGAGTGGCGTCGCCGACGGCGATGATCGCTTCGTGGGGACAGGCAGGCAGACACAGGCCCACGCGAGTGCAGGCCTCGTCGACAATCCAGACCTTCTGATCTTCGACCGCTACGGCATCCGAAGGGCAGACGCGCACGCAGGCCAGGCACGCGACGCACAGCTCCGGATCGATTCTAAAATCCACGCGAGCTCCGGCAGGGCGCTAGACGCTCTTATGATGGGGGCGAGCTAAGATAGCGCGAATTCCTTGAGTTTGCGATAGAGCGTCCGCTCGCCGATTCCGAGGATCTCGGCGGCCTTGCGGCGATTGCCGCGGGTCTCGCGCAGCGCCGCGTCGATGGCGGCGCGTTCGACATCGGACATCGTCATGCCCGGTTTGTAAATGACGGGGTGCTCGGACTCGGGAGTCGAATCGAGAGGATCGATTGCGGACGCTGCCTCGATGCGCCCTCTTCCCCCTTCCCCCGTCCCCCCTCCCACCTCGATGACCTCTACCCGCTCTGCAGGGCGCTCCTCGATCCGGCGGCGCATCTCCTCTATTTGCAGCTTCAGCTCGACGAGAGTTCGAAAAATGAACTCGAGCTCCTGGCCGGCAACTTCCCTGGTATTGTCGATACGCATCGGGAGTCTGCGCGTTCGCTCACTCACATCGGGGGGAATATCCCGCGAGCGAATTTCCCCCTCCGGCGCCAGCACGACCATCGATTCGATGAGATTCTTGAGCTGGCGCACGTTGCCGGGCCAGTCCGCGTCCACGAGGATCTGCAGCGCCTCGGGCGTGATGCCGCGGAAGTTGCGGTCGTGCGTCTTCGCGAACTCGGCGATGAAGGTGCGCACCAGCAGCGGAATGTCGCTGCGCCGCTCGCGCAGCGGCGGGAGATACACGGCGAGCACGTTGAGACGGTAAAACAGATCGTCCCGGAAGCGCCCCAGCTCGACCGACTCCTTGAGGGATTTGTTCGTCGCCGCGGTGACGCGCACGTCGACCTGAATCGGCTGCGTCCCGCCGACGCGGAAGAAGCTGCGATCCTCGAGCACGCGCAGCAGCTTCACCTGAGTCGAGGCCGGCATTTCGCCGACTTCGTCCAGCAGGATCGTGCCGCCGTTCGCCAGCTCGAACCTCCCCAGGCGTCGCTCGGCGGCGCCGGTGAAGGAGCCCTTCTCGTGACCGAACAGCTCACTTTCCAGCAGTGTCTCGGGCAGCGCGGCGCAGTTCACGGCGATGAACGCCTTGCCGCGTCGCGGCGAGAGATCGTGAATCGCCCGCGCCACCAGCTCCTTGCCGGTCCCCGACTCGCCCTCGATCAACACGGTCGACGTGACCGGCGCCATCTGCTCGATCTTTACCAGCACTTCCTGAATCGGCGGTGACGCGCCGAGGATGCCGGTGCGCTGCTGCAGGCGGCGGCGCTCGATCAGGCGCCGGACGGTGGCCGTGACCTCGCCCGGGTCGGCGGGCTTCACGAGCCAGCCCGTGAGGCCGAGCTGCTGGGCGATCTTGTCGGGGTTTTCGTCCGTGGCCTCGACCAGGCCGAGCGTGGACACCGCGTGCTCGCGCGCCGCCGCCAGCAGGCGCTGCGCCGTCGATTCGTGCAGGCCGCCCGTGAGAATGATGGCATCCGGCTCCCGGCTCCACGCTCCCGGCTCCCGGCCTCGCACAGCCTGGCGCACGTCGTCGAGCGAGGAGACCATCGCCGTGTCGAACCCCGCCTGCTCGAGCGCCGCGTTGACGCGGACCGCGTGCTCGAGGTCGTCGGTGGTGATTAAGACGCGGTCAGCCATCAGCCGTCAGCCTTCTGTACTGCATGCGCGGTGTTCGTGCCGCTCAACAGCTCCACAGCATGGTCGAGAAATTGAGCGAGCACCGCGAGTCCTTCGTTCACACCGTTCGTTGATCCCGGGAGATTCACGATGAGAGTCTTGCCACGCGTGCCGGCGCGGCCGCGCGATAGCCATGCTCTCGGAAATCCTGGACCCGACGCCGCGCGGAGCGCTTCGGCGATCCCTTCCGCCTCGCGCTCGAGCACCGCCGCGGTCGCTTCAGGCGTCACGTCGCGCTCCGTCAGGCCGGTCCCGCCGGTTGTGAGGACGACGTCGACTTCTCCCGAATCCGCCCAGCGCACCAGCTTGCCCGCGATCCGGTCGGTCTCGTCCGATACGACGCTGCGCACCACGACTTCGTAGCCGCGCGTCGCCGCCCAGTCGAGGATGGCGTCACCGGAGGTGTCGGCACGCTGGCCCACGGCACCGAGATCAGAAATCGTCAGGATTCCGACTCTCATTTCTTGGTTCTGTGCGGCACGAACGGCAGCTTGACGACCTCGGCCGCACCCTTCCTCCCCCGAACATCGATCTCGATCGTCGTCCCCGGCTTCGCGCGGTCCGCCGGTAAATACGTCGTTCCAATCGCGGCGTTTGCGGTCGGCGTGACGGTGCCGCTGCGCACGATATCCACTTGCGTCCCGTCGAGGAACACGGGATACCCGTGGCGCGCGACGGTCTTCGGCTCGGTCATCTTGAATCCCACGAGCCGCCGCGTCACGCCCTCGAGCTTCTGCTTCTTCAGCTTGTCGAGCCCGGTGAACGGCGCGCCTTTGTCGAGCTTCACGATGAACGCGAGCCCCGCTTCGTACGGCGTCGTCGTGTTGTCGATGTCGTTGCCGTAAAGCGGCAGCCCCGCCTCGAGGCGCAGCGTGTCGCGCGCGCCCAGTCCCACCGGGGCGGCGCGCCCCGCGCCGACGAGCGCGTGCCACAGCGTCTCGGCATCTGCCGCGCGGCAGTACAGCTCGAAGCCGTCTTCGCCGGTGTAGCCGGTGCGCGAGACGAAGCACTGCACGCCCGCGACCTTGCCCTGCGCGAAGTGGTAATAGGGGATCATCGCGACGCCGAGGTTCGTCAGCTGGCCGATCAACGCCTCGGCCTTGGGCCCCTGCACGGCGAGCAGCGCCGTCTCGTCGGAGATGTCGCGCAGCCGCACGTTCGCGCCCGCCTTCTGCGCGACGATGGTGTCCCAGTCCTTCTGGATGTTCGATGCGTTCACGACCATCATCAGCTTGTCTTCGAAGCGATAGACCAAACAATCATCGACGAACGTCCCATCATTGGTCAGAATGCCGGAGTATTGAGCCTGACCCGGCGTGAGCGCGCTGACGTCGTTGCACGTGACCCGTTGCACGAACGCATTGCGGTCGGGACCCGTGATCTCGAACTCGCCCATGTGCGAGACGTCGAAAACTCCTACGCCCTCCCGCACAGCCTTATGCTCGGCAGAGATCCCCTCGGGATAACTGACCGGCATTTCGAAACCGGCGAACGGCACCATCTTGGCGCCGAGCGCGACGTGGACGTCATGGAGTGGCGTGCGCTTGAGCGCTTCAGTCGTCGTCAGGGGGCCACCCCCAAGCCGTAGTCCGATCTCACGCTATCAAGACCAATGGCACAGTCGGTCTTCACGGAGAAATACGTGGAACCAGTGTGGGTCGTGGCGAATTTCGTGTCGACACCGTCGCTGGTCAGTTGGTATCCTGCATGCTGAACGACTGAGGAATCGTAATTCCATGTGAGGTTCTGCCACGGTACGTTATCCGGACATGCCGCTCCGTCGTTGGCGTATTGGTCGTCATAGCGGACGTATACCCAGACCGTATCCCCGAGCGTTACCTGCGGGAACAGTTGCTGCCACCCCGGGATCAGCCTGATGTACAAAGCTCGCGCCGGCACAGCGGTCGCGTAGACTGTGTCGAGAGTGATGGGAGTGGCGGTTTGCGGATCGATGTATTTGGCCACGACGCGCTGGCTTCCAGCGCGGGTGCCGAGCGTAAAAACGTTGCTCGTGATTCCGTTCGTTCCGGTCTGCGTAACGGGCACAAACAACGACCCGCCATCGACCGTTGACCAGTTGATCACATAACCGCCGAGCGGGGCACCGGAGTTTGCGTCGATGAGTTGAACTCGCAACTGCGACGGCAAGGTTCGACCAACGGTGTCGGTCTGCGACGCCCCCCCGATGAACGAGAGGGACGGCTGCGGCGGCTGAGGCGCCGGTTCGCTACCGCCACACGCCACGAGCGCGACGCACGGGATAAGACTGCCAGTGAGCATTCGCATCATCATGAACCCATCAAGGTTGCGAGCAGCGCCTTCTGCACGTGAAGGCGGTTTTCAGCTTCGTCCCATACACGCGACTGCGGTCCGTCGATGACGTCGGCGGTGACCTCTTCGCCGCGATGCGCCGGGAGGCAGTGCAGGAAGATCGCTGTCGGATCCGCCAGCTTCATCAATTCCGAATCGACCGTATAGCCCTTGAACGCGTTGCGCCGCGCCTCGGCCTCGCTCTCCTGCCCCATCGAGGCCCAGACATCGGTATTGATCACGTGCGCGTCTGCGACCGCTTCCTCCGGCACTTCGGTGACCATCACGCAGCCGTTTTTCTTCGCGGCCTCGTACTTGGCGATGTTGGGCTCGAACCCTTCGGGACACGCGAGCCGCAGCTCGAAGCCAAGCACCGCGGCCGCCTCGAGCCAGGCGTTGGCCATGTTGTTGCCGTCGCCGACCCAGGCGATCCGCTTTCCTTCCCAGCCGCCGAGGTGCTCTTTGACGGTGAACAGGTCGGCGAGGACCTGGCAGGGGTGCGTGAGGTCGGTCAGCCCGTTGATCACCGGGATGGTCGCGAACCGGGCCAGCTCCTCGACCTCGGCGTGGTCGTAGGTGCGGATCATGATCCCATCTACGTAGCGCGACAGCACGCGGGCGGTATCGGGGATCGGCTCACCTCGCCCGATCTGGATGTCCTTGCTGGAGAGGAACAGAGCCTGGCCGCCGAGCTGGTAGGCGCCGACCTCGAACGAGACGCGGGTCCGGGTGGAGGACTTGGCGAAGATCATCGCCAGCGTCTTGCCGGCGAGGGGGGTCTCCCCGTAGGCGCGGCTTTTCATCCGCTTGGCGAGGTCGAAGAGCTGTTCGATCTCCTTGCGGCTGAAATCGGTGATTTGGAGGAAGTCGCGCTTCGCCATGGGCCCCCGAGTCAGTCAAAATGACAGGTCAGTGTGACGGATTTTACCCGGGGGCGGCCGCTGAAACAAGACTGACTACTGCTGCACGGTAACCGCCGACGAATCCACCAAATTCTCGAAGCGTGCAAAAACGAATGTGGACCCGGCCCCTACTCCGCGGATCTGGACCCCGTCGGGCCACATGCCGCCGCATCCGGGGTAAACCCCTTCGACCACGACCACGGTGGGATCGGCGCTCGTGAAGGTCGCAGGGCGATGGAGCTCGTGGTCAGAGGCATCGAAGAGCGTCACGGCAAGCCGACCCGTCAGATCGGGCGCGAGCGGAAGGAGCCGCTCGGCCAGCTGGAGCTTCACCGGAGTCTGCTCTGTCACCGTCACGGCCGCGTGGTCGCTCAAGGTGCCACCGACGGCCTCGACATCTACGCGGGCTGTTCCGAAGTGAACGGCGGTCGCTGTTGCTCCGGTGACGAAACTCACCACGCATTCGTTGTCGGAGTGCCAGGTGACGCAAGTATCAGGTGACCCGTCACAGCCGCTAATGTTCAGCGGGATGTCCCAAGTCCGGCCTTCTGCAACCAAGTACGAGTCCGCGGGAATGTCGACATCCGTAACTCCGAGCGCGGCCAGGATCTCGGAGCAGCCGTATAGGACAACGGCCACAACGATGACGGTGCTGAGCGATCGCATTGGTCCCCCCTTATTGGTCCCCAAGGTGGACCGGCGTACAGCCAGCGTCAAGCTAGAGAATGTATCTCCGCAGGTCTTCGTCTTCTACGATCCGGAGCAGCCGCTCGCGCACCGCGGGGCCGTCGAACACGATGTGTTTCGTGGGATAGTCGGGCAGCTCGAACAGCACGTCCTCGAGCAGCGTCGTGAGGACGGTGTGCAAGCGACGAGCGCCGATGTTTTCCATCCGCTCGTTCACCTTGGCGGCGATGCGGGCAATCTCCTTGACCCCGTCGGGACGGAATTCGAGCGTCGCGCCGTCGGCGGCGCACAACGCGGCATACTGTTTGGTCAGCGCGTTCTCCGGCTCAGTCATGATCCGGACGAAGTCCTCTTCGGTCAGTGACGACAGCTCCACGCGAATCGGGAAGCGGCCCTGCAGCTCCGGAATCAGGTCGCTCGGCTTGGCGATGTGAAATGCACCGGCCGCGATGAAGAGGATGTGATCGGTGCGCACGTAACCGTAGCGCGTCTGCACGGTCGAGCCCTCGACGATCGGCAAGAGATCGCGCTGCACGCCCTCGCGCGACACGTCCGGCCCCGTGCTCTGGCCGCGCTGGCCGGTGATCTTGTCGATCTCGTCGATGAAGATGACGCCGTGGTTCTCGACGCGATCGAGCGCTTCGTTCACCACGTCGTCCATGTCGACGAGCTTTTTCAGCTCTTCGTCGATCAGGATGCGGCGCGCCTCATGCAGATGTACGGTGCGGCGCTTCTTCTTCTTGGGAATCAGCTCCTGCAGCGCCTCGCCGAAGTTGATGTCCGGCCCTTCCATCCCCTGGGGCGGCTGCATCATCTCCAGCAACGGGAAGCTTTGCTGCTGGACTTCGATCTCGACGTCGCGCTCCTCGAGCTGGCCGTCCTTGAGTTGCTGGCGCAGCTTCTCGCGCGTACGGCGGCGCCGTTCGTTGGCTTCGGTCTCTGCCTCGGGGAGCTTTGACTCGACGTCGCCTTTGGACGAGACGACGAAGAGTGGCCGCGCACTTGCTCCCTGCTCCGTGCTGCCTGCTCCCTGTAATGAGGCGGCGGCGGGGGGCGGCGAGGGAAGCGGCGGCAACAGCAAATCGAGCAGCCGCTCTTCGGCCCTCTGCTCAGCTGTTGGGTAGACGTCATCTTCCCTTTCCGACCTCACCATGTTGATGGAGACGTCCACCAGCTCACGCACCATCGACTCGACGTCGCGGCCGACGTATCCCACCTCGGTGAACTTCGATGCCTCGACCTTGAGGAACGGGGCGCCCGCGAGTCGCGCCAGGCGGCGCGCGATCTCTGTTTTGCCCACGCCGGTCGGGCCGATCATGATGATGTTGTTCGGCATGATCTCGTCGCGGATCTCTTCGGGCGCCTGGGACCGCCGCCAGCGGTTGCGCACCGCGATGGCGACCGCCTTTTTCGCCGCGTCCTGGCCGACGATGTAGCGGTCCAGCTCCGCCACGATTTTCTTGGGCGGCATTTCCTCCAACCACGGCAGCGTTTCCTCGGCCGCCGCCGGAACGTCGGTGGAGGATGGCGGAGGTGGTGGAGGTTGCGAAGGTGAAACCGGTGCCTTTGGCATGTCTATAACTCGAGTACGGTGATGTTCGCGTTGGTGTAGACGCAGATGTCGGCTGCAATCTCCAGCGCCCGTTGCACGATTTCCGCCGGGTTCAGCTTCGTCGACGCGAGCAGCGCGCGTGCCGCGGCGAGGGCGAACGAGCCCCCCGAGCCGATCGCGAGCACGCCGTCGTCCGGCTCGATCAGCTCGCCGGAGCCGCTGATGACGAAGCCATGCTCCTTGTCCGCCACGACGAGCAGCGCTTCGAGGCGCCGCAACACCCGGTCCGAGCGCCAGTCTTTCGCCAATTCGACCGCGGCGCGCGGCAGGTTCGTGGGATAGCGCTCCAGCTTCTCCTCGAACTTCTCGAACAACGTAAAAGCATCGGCGGCCGCACCGGCGAACCCGGCGAGAATCTTGCCGCCGCGAAGCGTGCGCACCTTGTTGGCGTTGGCTTTCATCACGGTCTCGCCGACCGTGACCTGGCCATCGCCGCCGATCGCGACCTTCCCGTCGCGGCGGACGCACAGAATCGTCGTGCTATGGATGACTGGCAACATGCGTTTCGTTACGCTCTCGGATGCGCCTGGTGATAGACCTTTTTGAGCCGCTCGACCGACGTATGAGTATACACCTGCGTGGTCCCCAGCGAGGCATGACCCAGCAGCTCCTGCACCGCCCGGAGGTCGGCGCCCGCGTCGAGCAGGTGCGTGGCAAAGGAGTGCCGCAGCGCGTGGACATGCAGCTCCTTGCCGCGAGCCAGCGTATCAAACAGCCGCTTCATGGCCAGCTGGATGCCGCGCGGCGTAATCCGCTTGCCGCGCACGTTCACGAATACGGGGCGGGTTCCCGTTCGCAATCCGGCCAGGAGACTGTCGCGGTGCGGCAGATACTTTCGCAATGCCAGCGTCGCGTGCCGGCCGAGCGGCACGAGTCGCTCCTTTTTTCCCTTGCCGCGCAGCTTCACCTGATCGGACACCGCGTCGACATCGGGATCATTCAGCCCCGCGAGCTCCGAAAGACGCATCCCGGTCGAATAGAACAGCTCGAGCATCGCGAGATCGCGCGCCTCGCGGAATCCTCCGGCGGCGGCGCGCGCCTCCGCCTGCGTGAACAGTTCGTTCATCTCGCCACGATCCAAATAGGTCGGTAACGTCCGCTCGAGCCTGGGAGTTCGCGCCGCCCGCGCGGGGTTCACCTCGAGACCGCGCGTCGCGTTGAGGAAGCCATAGAACGTGCGTAGCGCCGACAGCGCGCGGGCGGCGGAGCGCTTCGCCAAACCGCGCCGCTGCTCAGCGGCGAGGAAACCGCGCACCGCCAGCCGATCCACCCCCGCCCACGTCCACGGGCCGCCGTAATAGCTGTCGCAGAAGGCGGCGAAGGCGGTGAGGTCGCGCTCGTACGCCTTCACGGTGTGAGGTGAGTCGTTGCGCTCTTTCTCGAGGAAGGTGACAAATTCGCCGATTGCGTTCATGCCGGGATCTCGGCGAGCTCCTGCGCAAACACCGCCATTT
>DASPXD010000101.1:0-31942 GCA_035637435.1 Gemmatimonadales bacterium | reverse complement strand
CAGGTCAACGGCGTCACGACAGTCGTCGCACGGATCGCCCAGGTACTCCGTGACTTCGGCCATGACGTCGCTGTCGTCGCACCGCGGTACCCGGGCAACGGCACCTCGAGCCCGGACGAGCTGCGCATTCCATCCGCCTGATCGAGCCCGGCCTCGGCTTTCTGAAGCGACTGCCGTCGCTGCGGCCGCTCGCCCGCGAGCTGACGCGCGGCGGCATCGTGAGCCAAGTCATCGCCAGCGAGCTGCTGCCCGCCGAGCGGGCGGTGCTGTGGGCGCTCACGAAGGCCGCGGGGCTGGGCCGATATCAGTCCGCAGGACTGCGCGCGCGCGACGTCGCCCGCGCGGCGCAGACCGCGGTCCTTGCGCAATCGACGGGCCTCTCGTTCGTCTATCTGAACGACTGCGACCAGGCGGGCCACGCGCACGGCTGGATGTCACCGCAGTATCGCGCCGCTGCCGTGGAAGTCGATGCGGCGATCGGGGTGCTGGCGGATCTCACGGAGCATGCGCTGCTGATCGTCATGGCGGATCACGGCGGCGGCGGCGTCAGCACGCATGACCATGCCGAGCCGCATCCCGTCAACGACCAGATCCCCCTGATTCTCGCCGGCCCTGACGTGACCAGACGCCATCAGCTCACGCGCCAGGTATCGCTGCTCGACGTCCCGCCGACGCTGCTGTGGTGGTTCAGGTTGGATGTGCCGGTGTGCTACGAGGGCCGCGTGCTGACGCAGGCGTTCAGGCGTACGGCGCAGCCTGCCCCCGCCGAGGCGACCGTTTGATGCGCTGGCTCACCCATCTCGGCAGCGCGCGCGTGACGATCGGCATCGGGCTGGCGCTCGTCGCGGTCGGTGAACAGCTGGTCGGGTTGGCGGCGTTGTTCGCGCTGACGTCGTCGCATCTGGCGGTGCAGATCCTGAAGCGCGCCGTGGCCCGGCCGCGCCCGTGCGACGTCAACGGCCGGCTGTTGGCGCTGATCGATCTTCCCGATCCGTACTCCTTCCCCTCCGGTCATGCTGCGGCCGCCGGCGCAGTGGGTGGCACGATCGCGATCGCGCACCCGTTGCTCGCGCCTCTCGTTCTGCCGCTGGCCGCGCTGATCGCCGCGTCGCGCGTGACCCTGCGAGTGCATCACATCGGCGACGTCGTCGCCGGAATGTTGCTCGGGGTCGGCGGCGCGATCGGCGCGGCTCTTATCCTGAGCTGACAGTCCCGTGCCCGGCGACGGATTGCACGGCCGTTCGTCCGGGTGCCCAGGTAGCGGAGGCTCGTACGGCTCCGCTACCTGTTTTTTCCGGGACGTTTGTTACCATTCCGTGACAGGGTCGACGTACCCCGGTGACCACGCCGGGCGAGTTTTGCCGCGTGGTCGATGGGTTTATCGCTCACTTCTCTTGAGGAGAACACCGTGCACGCAAGACTCGCCTTTCGAGCGCTCGCGGCCGTCGCGCTGAGCGCGCTCACTGCGTCCGCTGTCTCGGCGCAGACATCCGCCCAGCAAGCACCGCAGGTGTCCGTCACGGGCGTGGTTTACACCCAGTACCAGTACTCCGACGCACCGATTGCCGCCAAGAGCACCTTCGACATGACCCGGGCATACGTGAACGTGCTGGGTCGGTTTTCGAACGGCATCACCACACGTGTCACGACCGACATCATCCCCAGCGCCGCCGCCCCGGGTCAGGTCATCCGGCTCAAGTACGCCTTTGCAGCGTGGACGCCGACCGGCAGCAGTCTCACGTACAAGCTGGGCATGATTCACACCCCATGGGTCGATTTCGAAGAGACGCTGTGGGACTACCGCATGCAGGGCACCATCGCAGTGGATCGCAACCCGATCGGCGGACCAAGCACCATGACGGCGGCGGACATCGGTGTGGGAGTCGACGGCCATTGGAACGGTGAGCGAATAAACGGCCAGTTCGTGATCGTGAACGGGGAGGGCTACTCGGGCGGCACCGGCGACTTCCGTAAGGACGTCGAAGCCCGTGTCTCCGTGCGCGTCCAACCCACCAACGACAATAGTCGCGTCGGCGGCCTGCGGGTCTCGGGGTACGCTGGGATCGGCAAGGTCACCGGCATCGGCACCGACCGCAACCGGTACCTGGGGATGCTGTCGTATCGGACGCTGCGATACACGCTCGCGGGTGAGTTCGTCTCGGTGAAGAGTGGGACGTTCACTGGGAGCATCATCAGCGCCTTCGGCGTCTATCACCTCGCCACGTCCAGCAAGGTCGCGTTCATCGGCCGTGTGGACGTGGTCGATCCCAACACCAACGCCGCCAATGACGGCAATACCCGCATCATCGGCGGCGCGTCGTACCAGCTGTCGCCGAACGTCCGGATGCTTGCCGACATCGATCGCGTGAAGCCCCAAGGTGGCGTGACGGCGATCAATCAGTTCCTGGTCCAAGCGCAGTTCGTGTTCTAATTCGACTCTGACCGAGGACGACCCTGTGAAGACCACACGTACCATCGCCCTCGCCGCGCTCCTCGCGGCCGCACCCGCGGCCGCGCAGGTCACGCTCAACGGCGCCGGGGCGACGTTCCCGAACATCATCTATTCGAACTGGATGCTGACCTACAATCAGGCGCATCCCGATGTGAAACTGAACTACCAATCGATCGGGTCGGGCGGCGGCATCCGTCAGTTCTCCGACGGGACCGTGGATTTCGGCGCCACCGACGCACCGATGAGCGACTCCGCTATCGCGGCGATCAGCAGCAACGTGCTGCACGTCCCGACGGTGCTCGGCGCCGTCGTCGCCGCGTACACATTGCCCGACGTCTCACAGCCGGTACGGCTCACCCCGGATGTGCTGGCGGACATCTTCCTGGGCAAGATCACGAAGTGGAATGATGCGCGCATCGCCAGCATCAATCCCGGCGTGGCGCTGCCGAACCAGGACATCATCGTCGTGCACCGGTCCGATGGCTCGGGCACGTCGTTCGTCTGGACGGACTACCTCGCCAAGGTGAGCCCGGAATGGGCGCAGAAAGTCGGCAAGGGAACGTCGGTCAACTGGCCGGTGGGCCTCGGCGGACGCGGCAACGAGGGTGTTGCCGCCACAGTCCGCCAGACTCCTGGCGCAATCGGGTACATCGAGCTGGGCTATGCCTTGATCAACAAGATGCCGTTCGCCGTGCTGCGTAATCAGTCCGGCAACTGGATCACGGCCTCGCTCGAGTCGGTGGCGGCGGCTGCCGCCGGCGCTATGAAGGACATGGGACAGAACACCGACTTCCGCGTGTCGATCACCAACTCGCCCGGCGCGCAGGCATACCCGGCTGCGAGCTTCACCTGGCTGCTCGTGCATAAGACATACGGCGATTCGGCCAAGGCAGGGGCGCTCGTCGCGTTCATATGGTGGGCCGAGACAGAAGGCCAAGCTAAGGCGCCCGAGGTCGGCTATGCGCCGTTGCCCAGGGAGTTGCGCCCCTGGATCCAGGCCCGCCTGAAGAGCGTCACCGCCAACGGGCGGCCCGTCTGGAAAGGCACCGCAGAGTAGCGACGCGTAGTGACACTCCCGTTACACCGCCGTGACAGGGAGTCCGTGAGCCGCCGGTAGGTTTCCGGCGGCCATGGCTCTCTTTCGCAGCGACCGCATCTACCAACGCACGCTCACCGCCTTCGCGCTTTCCCTGCCGCTCCTGATCCTCGTCATTCTTGGCGTGCTGCTGGCCAGCGCGCTGCCCGCCGTCAAGGCATTCGGGCCGTCGTTCCTGTGGACCTCGACGTGGGATCCGGTGGCCGAAGTCTACGGCGCGGCGCCGATGATCTTCGGCACGCTCGCGTCGTCGCTGTTGGCATTACTGATCGCGGTACCGCTGGCGCTCAGCGTCGCAATTTTTCTGACCGAGTTCTCGCCCCGCTGGCTGCGCCAGCCCGTGGCGTTTCTGGTCGAGCTGCTCGCGGCGATTCCCAGCGTCGTGTACGGCACGTGGGGAATCTTTGTGCTCATTCCGTTCCTGCGGCAGCACGTCGTCCCCGTTCTCAAAGCGCTGTTCGGCTGGACGCCGTTTTTGCAGGGAGTGTTTTACGGGAATTCGCTGCTCGCCGGCGGCATCATCCTCGCAATCATGATCGTGCCGTACATCGCCGCGGTGTCGCGCGAAGTGCTCCTCGCAGTTCCGACGGCGCAGCGTGAGGCGGCACTCGCGATGGGTGCCACACGCTGGGAAACGGTGCGCTCCGCCGTGCTACCGTACGGACGGGCGGGCCTCATCGGCGCGATCATCCTCGGCCTCGGCCGGGCGCTGGGCGAGACGATGGCGGTCACAATGGTGATTGGTAACCGCCACGACATCGGAGTCTCGCTGCTGCAGCCCGCGTACACGATGGCCGCCGCGATCGCCAACGAGTTCAGCGAGGCGACCACGAACATGTATCTGTCCGCGCTGTTCGCAGTGGGGTTGATCCTGTTCGTGCTGACGGTGGCGGTCAACGCGGTGGCCCGCATTCTGATCTGGCGCGTCGCGCGCGGCGCGGCGGTGGGGAGCAAGGCCCTGTGAGCGGACGCGCGCTGCGCCGCCACCTCACGAGCCGGCTGATGACCGTGCTGGTGATCATCCTCTCGTTCACGGCCGTCCTCGCCCTGGTGCTCATTCTCGGCAACCTGATCGCGAAGGGTGCGTCGTCGCTCGACTGGGCATTCTTTACCAAGAGCCCGGTTCCCGCCGGGCAATCGGGTGGCGGCGTCGCCAACGCCATTGCGGGAACCGTCGTCGTCGTCGGCCTCGCGGCGCTGATCGGCGTGCCGGTCGGCGTCGGTGCCGGGATGTATCTCGCCGAGTATGGCGCGGGGCGGCTGGGGTTCCTCGTGCGCTTCGTGGCGGACGTGCTGAACGGCACGCCGTCGATCGTGATCGGCATCGTGGGATGGACGTTCATCGTCAAGCCCAGCGGCCGCTTCTCGGCGCTGGCCGGCAGCGTCGCGCTGGCCATCCTCATGATCCCCATGCTGGCGCGCACGACGGAGGAGATGGTCCGCCTGGTGCCGCACTCGCTCCGGGAGGCGGCGCTGGCGCTAGGGCTTCCGCGGTGGCGCACCTCGCTCAAGATCGTGGCGCGCACAGCTATGGGGGGGATCGTGACGGGATGCCTCGTCGGCATCGCGCGCGTCGCCGGTGAGACCGCGCCGCTGCTCTTCACGGCGCTCGGCAATCTCAATTTCTCGCTTGCCGTCGGCCAGCCGATGCAGACGCTCTCGCTGCAGATCTACGTGTACGCGACCGGCCCGTTCGACGAGTGGCATCGCCTGGCCTGGGCGTCGGCGCTCGTGCTGATGGGGCTTGTCCTCGTGATCTCTCTGGCGGCCCGCTGGGTCACCCGGCAGCGCTATGGTAGTGTCCGCTAACACGCGGCTGCGGCTCGAGGCGGCGCACGTCACGGCGCTGTTCGGACAACAGCGCGCCGTACGCGACGTGTCGCTCTTGTTTCCGGCGCATATCGTGACCGCCATCATCGGGCCGTCGGGCTGCGGCAAGTCGACTCTGCTCCGTTGCCTCAACCGGATGCACGAGCTGACCCCCGGCGCAACGGTCAGCGGCGACGTGTTGCTCGACAACGTGAACATCTACGCGGCGGACGTAAACCCGGTCGCGCTGCGCCGCCGGATCGGGATGGTCTTCCAGCGTCCCACGCCGTTTCCCACCATGTCGATCTACGACAACGTCGCGGCGGGACTCAAGGTCAACGGTCGGCGGACCCGCGGCGAAATCGACGACGCCGTCGAGCGTGCGCTGCGCCAGGCGGCGCTCTGGGACGAGGTGAGCGACCGCCTCCGGACGAGCGCGCTGGCGTTATCGGGCGGCCAACAACAGCGGCTGTGTATCGCCCGCGCCGTCGCGCCACAGCCGGAGATCCTGCTGCTCGACGAGCCGACCGTGTCGCTCGATCCCGCCGGCACGCAGCGCATCGAGGAGCTGTGCCACGAGCTCAAACGGCTCTATACGATCGTGATCGTGACCCACAACATGCAGCAGGCGGCGCGCGTCTCCGACTACACGGCGTTCATGTACCTCGGCAGCCTGGTCGAGGTAGGACGCACGAACGACGTCTTCACGAAGCCGAAGGTGGAGCAGACGGAGGCGTATATCACCGGAAGGTTTGGATGAGCGCGACGACGTCGGAACGATTGAACGATGGAAAGATGGAACGAAAAGTCGCCCCCGTTCCATCAGACCATCGTTCGATCGTTCCATCGGTTCTCGAGTCGCACGCCTACAGCTTCTGGTACGGCCCTAAGCAGGCGCTCTTCGACGTCAACTGCGCCATTCCGCCCAACGCGATCACCGCGCTGATCGGCCCGTCGGGGTGCGGCAAGACGACGTTTCTGCGGTCCATCAACCGGCTGCACGATCTCACCCCCGGGGCGCGGCACGGCGGCGATATCCTGGTCGACGGCGCGTCGATCTTCGCGCCGGGGACCGACGTGGTCGCGCTGCGGCAGCGGATCGGCATGGTCTTCCAGCGCCCCAATCCGTTCCCCAAGCCGGTCTACGACAACGTGGCCTACGGGCCGCGCCTCAACGCACTGGCGCATCCGCGCGAGCTGCCGGACCGCGTGGAACGCGCGCTGCGGCAGGCGGCGTTGTGGGACGAGGTGAAGGACCGGCTGCGGGAGCCGGGCACGGCGCTCTCCGGCGGGCAGCAGCAGCGGCTCTGCATCGCGCGCGCGCTCGCCAACGAGCCGGAGGTGCTGCTGATGGACGAGCCGTGCTCCGCCCTCGACCCGATCGCGACCCAACGCATCGAGGAGCTGCTGGTCGAGTTGAAGCGGACGTACACAATCGTGATCGTCACGCATAACATGCAGCAGGCGGCGCGCGTGTCGGATTACACGGGATTTTTCTACGTGGGCAAGCTGCTGGAGTTCGGAACGACGCAGCAGGTCTTCACTCGGCCCACCGACGAACGGACAGAAGCGTACATCACCGGAAGGTTTGGTTGACCATGAATGCGCAAGCGACCAGTCATCGGCATTTCCACGACGAGCTCTCCCAGCTCAAAGTCGCGCTCCTCAACATGTCGGGAGAAGCGCAGGCCGCGCTCGCCGCCGCCGTCGACGCCGTGCTGCAACGCGACGGCGACAAGGCGCGCGATGTGATCGCCGGAGATCGTGAGATCGATCAGCTCGAGCTCGAGGTCGAGGAAACGGTCATCCGCCTGCTGGCGACCCAGCAGCCGATGGCGCGCGACCTGCGCTTCCTCACGGCGGCGATGAAGATCTCCAACGACCTGGAGCGCGTGGGGGATCACGCCGTCAACATCGCGCAATCCGCCGAGCGCCTGCTCGCCAGCCGGCCCATCGTGCCGGAGCCGGAGCTGCTGGAGATGGCGCGTCAGGCACGCACCATGCTGGCCGACGCGCTGGACGCGTTCGTGCGTGGCGACGCGCAGGCCGGCCGGGCGATCTGCCGCCGCGACGACAGCGTGGACGCGCTGCACGCATCGATGTTCCGCATTCTGCTGACGCACATGATGGAAGACCCGCACATCATCGGCACCGCGATGGAGCTGTTTCTCGTGAGCCGAAATCTCGAGCGCGTGGCGGACCTCGCGACGAACATCGCCGAGGACGTCGTCTTCCTCGTCGAGGGCAAGTCGATCAAGCATCACGCGGAAGAGCGGTCTCAGTAAGTGCGGTAGCGGTAATACGACTCGGGTTGCGTCGGCCGGCGGCGCAGCACCTCCTCCGAGGCGAACAGCCGCACCAGCAGTATGCCCGCGATAAAGCCGCCGATGTGCGCGAAGAACGCAACGCCGCCCTTCTCGACGTCGCTGAGACTTCCGAGACCGCTCAGGAGCTGAAGCACGATCCAGTAACCCAGCATCACCCAGGCGGGCAGCGCCACGGTCGTGATGTAGATCGGCAGAATGATCAGGGTGTGGACGCGCACCCGCGGATACAACAGGAGATAAGCGCCCAGGACGCCGCTGATGGCTCCGGACGCGCCGATCATCGGGACCAGCGAATGGGGGCTGACGAAGGTCTGCGTCGCGGCGGCGGCGATGCCACAGAGCAGGTAGAAGATCAGGAATTTCCCGTGCCCCATCACGTCTTCGATGTTGTTCCCGAACACCCACAGGAACACCATGTTGCCGATCAGGTGCAGCCAGCCGCCGTGCATGAACATCGACGTGAGCACGGTCCAATACTGCGGCGCCGCGTCGACCAGGCAGTACATCCCGGGACCGAGCGCAACGCCGCTGCCGGGCTTGGCGTTTCGCAGGATTTCCGCAGGGATGAGGCCGAGGTCGCAGACCGAGCGGGCGAGTGGCCCCTGCGCCCCCGCGCCCTGTAAAAGAATGAAAGCGAGCACATTGGCGATGATGATGGCGACGGTGATGACGGCGGGTCGTTCAGTGGGGTTTTCATCCCGGAAGGGAAACATGGGTCAGAATCTAGACGGTTAAGCGGGTGGGCTGTTAGAATGCTGAGTCGAACCGCCGAACCGCCAACCGCCTGCCTTTTTGGCATTTTAATTCGGCACGATGCTTGCCTTCTGCGACCGAGAGCATCAGGTCGGCATCAAATCCCTATCAGGAGCTGAGAATGGCTGAGAAGATCATCGGCATTGACCTCGGGACGACAAATTCCGTTGTCTCAGTCATGGAAGGCGGCGATCCCGTCGTCATCCCCAACGCGGAAGGCGGACGAACGACGCCCTCCGTGGTCGCATTCACAAAGGACGGCGAACGGCTCGTTGGGCAGGTGGCGAAGCGGCAGGCGGTGACCAACCCGCAGAACACGATCTTCTCGATCAAGCGTTTCATGGGGCGGCGCTTCGAAGAAGTGAGCGAAGAGATCAAGCGCGTTCCCTACAAGGTCGTCCGCGGCCAGAACGGGCTCGCGGCCGTGGAGGTCAGCGGCAAGCAGTACGCCCCGCCGGAGATCTCGGCGATGATCCTCCAGAAGATGCGGCAGACGGCGGAAGACTACCTCGGCCACAAGGTCGAAAAGGCGGTCATCACCGTCCCCGCGTACTTCAACGATTCACAGCGGCAGGCGACCAAGGACGCCGGCAAGATCGCCGGCCTCGACGTGGTCCGGATCATCAACGAGCCGACCGCCTCCGCGCTGGCGTACGGACTCGATAAGAAGAAAGAAGAGAAGGTCGCGGTCTACGACCTGGGCGGCGGTACATACGACATTTCCATTCTGGAACTCGCCGAGGGCGTCTTCGAGGTCAAGAGCACGAACGGCGACACCCACCTGGGCGGCGACGACTTCGATGCCCGGGTCATGGATTGGCTGGTCGGGGAATTCAAGCGCGATCAGGGGATCGACCTCTCCAAGGATCCGATGGCGCTACAGCGGCTCAAGGAAGCCGCCGAGAAGGCCAAGATGGAGCTGTCGACCGTCATGCAGACGGAAATCAATCTGCCGTTCATCACGGCGGATCAGTCCGGCCCCAAGCATCTGAACCTCACGCTCACCCGCGCGAAGCTCGAGCAGCTGGTGGACGATCTCGTGAAGCGCACGATTCCGCCCATGCAGAAGGCGCTGACGGATGCCGGGCTCAAGCCGGGTGACATCAACGAGGTCATCCTGGTCGGTGGCCAAACGCGGATGCCGAAGGTCCAGGAGATAGTGAAGAGCTTTTTCGGCAAGGAGCCGCACAAGGGTGTGAACCCCGACGAGGTGGTGGCCATCGGGGCGGCGATTCAGGGAGGCGTGCTCGCCGGCGAGGTCAAGGACGTATTGCTGCTCGATGTCACGCCGCTGTCGCTCGGCATCGAGACGCTGGGCGGCGTCACGACCGTGCTGATTGGGCGCAATACCACCATCCCGACCAAGAAGTCGGAGGTGTTCTCGACGGCGGAAGACAATCAGACGACGGTGGAGATCCACGTGCTCCAGGGCGAGCGGCAGATGGCGGTGGACAACCGCACCATCGGCAAATTCCAGCTCACCGGAATTCCACCCGCTCCGCGCGGCATTCCGCAGGTCGAGGTGACGTTCGACATCGATGCCAACGGCATCCTGCACGTCTCCGCCAAAGACAAGGCGACGGGCAAGGAGCAGAAGATCCGGATTGAAGCGTCCTCCGGGTTGGCGGACAAGGACATCGACAAGATGGTGAAGGACGCCGAGGCGCACGCGCAGGAGGACAAGAAGCGGCGCGACGTGATCGAGCAGCGCAACCGCCTCGACAACATGGTGTACCAGGTCACCAAGGAGTCCAAGGAGTGGGTGGACAAGCTCGAGGCGGACCTCAAGTCCCGGCTCGATGCGGCCATTCAGTCGGCGCAGTCGGCCCTGCGGAGCGGCAACGCCGACGAAATCAGCAAGGCACTCGAAGAGCTGCAGCAGGCATATTCAGCGGCAGGGGCCTCGCTGTACGCGGCTCGGGGAGCGGCAGGTGCGGAAGCCGGCGCGGGCCCGGCGGCGGGTGGTGATGGACAACCCGGAGCCGGTGAGGGCGCGAAAAAGGATGAGAAGGTCGTGGATGCCGATTACGAAATCATGGACGACGATAAATCCAAAAAGTCATAAAGGGGGGACGGATGTCGGTGAAGACGCGGGACTGGTTGAAATTCGGCACTTTGGTGGCACTGGCGTTTGCGCTGGGGCTGGCGTTCGCTTCGGCGTTTCGTTTACCAACCCGCGGCGAAGCGGCGGTCCGCTCGGTCCTGCAGGACACGGGCCGCCCGCTTCCACAAGCGAAGGCCGCGCTCGATCTCGGCCAGGCATTCGCCTCGGTCGCCGAGCATGTGAAGCCTGCGGTCGTGTTCATCCGCTCCGAACGCCGTGAGCGGGTCGCCAACCGCCGCTTGCCGCCGGGGTTCGAGGATTTCTTCCAGGTCCCGCGTCGTCCTCAGGTCGAGCAGGGCTCGGGCTCGGGCTTCATCGTCTCGCAGGACGGCTACATCCTGACGAATAATCACGTCGTGCAGGGCGCGGACCGCGTGACGGTTCGGCTGTACGACAATCGCGAATTCACGGCAAAAACCGTCGGGACCGATCCCTCCACCGACGTCGCGGTCATCAAGATCCAGGCGGCCGCGCTGCCCACGGTCCGGCTCGGCGATGCCGATTCGACCGAGATCGGCAACTGGGTGCTGGCCATCGGCAACCCGCTGGGCGAAGCTTTCACGTTTACCGTGACGGCCGGCATCGTGAGCGCCAAGGGCCGGCTGCTGTCGGGGCTGAACTCCAGCCGCTACGCGATTCAAGACTTCATTCAGACCGACGCCGCGATCAATCCCGGTAACTCGGGAGGTCCGCTGGTCAACGTGCGTGGCGAGGTCATCGGGATCAATGCGGCCATCGCCAGTGAGACCGGATATTATAACGGGTACGGGTTTGCCGTCCCGATCAATCTCGCCCGCACCGTGATGACGCAGCTGATTGCCACCGGCCACGTCGAGCGTGCGGTCATGGGCATCAGCATCCGTGATGCGGATCAGGAAGACGCTCAGGCCGTCGGGCTGTCGACGATCAAGGGCGTGCTCGTCCGCTCTTACACGACTGATGATTCCCCGGCGAAGCGTGCCGGACTACAGCAGGGCGACGTGATCGTCGCGGTCGAGGGACAACCGGTGCAGTCCGTGCCCCAGCTGCAACAGCGCGTCGCGTTCAAGAAGCCGGGAGATGTCGTCCAGGTCACATTCGTGCGCAACCGGGGACAACAGCAGACGTTGCCGGTCCGACTCGCGGCGCCGCCCAGTGCCGAGCAGGAAACGGCCGACAACGATTCCGGTGAGCGCGACGAACCGGCGAGTGCGACCAGCCCGCTTGGCATTTCGGTGCAGCCGCTCACGCAGGAAGACGCGCGCGATCCGGACCTGCGTCCCATTGTCCGGGCCGGTGGGGCGCTGGTGGTGACCGAAGTCTCCCCTGACGGGCCCGCCTATCGCAAGCTCGCGGATGCGTCATCGGGATATCCGGACGTCATTTTGAAGGTCAACGGCCAGGCGACGAGGACGGTCTCGGAATTCCGTTCCGCCGTCGGGGCGATTCGGAAGGGCGACATCGCAACGTTGTCCGTCTTGCGGCGGACGCCCGACGGTTGGGTGGGCGATGTCGTGCGGATGCGCGTACCGTAGGGGGTAGGGGCGCAGCATGCTGCGCCCCTACGAACGTTGAAACGGATCGGGGGCCGCGCACACCGGCCCCCGATTTGTTTTTCGGCGAGCCGGCAGTCAGGGGATGGGACGTCGCTCCACCAGCATGACAATCGCGGTTACGGCCAGCCAGGCCACAAACGCGGCCTGCGCGAAGTAGAGGTAGGGGAGGAACTCACTGAAGACCAACCCGACGACGCCGCAGATTACGGCGACCACCCACGCCACCCACGCGAGCCATTGCGGCCACACCCCGCCGTTCCGTATCGCCCAACCGAGCATGTAGGCCACGAGCCCCAGCAGGAACGTCGCGAGCCGCTCGGCCGCCAGTCCCATCGGGTGGAGCATGTCGTAGACGAAGACGGCGTGCGTGCCGGTCAGCCCCGTATCGGATGCGGTATAGGCACGCGCCAGCTGCCAGCCGGCGCCGACCATGAAGAGGATGTTGAGCGACCAGACCGAAAAGGCGAATGCGCCCAGCCGCACGCCCGCGCGCCCCGGTGTCGAGCCCGGCGTGTCGTTGTGGCGCAGCGCGACGCCAACCACGCCCGTGTACATGAATGCCAGACCAAACAGCAGCGACCAATGAATCGCACGCCAGCCGTTCGTGCGCGCGATGGTACTGAGCTGCGCGGCACCATCGCCGGAGAGCAAAGGATGCAGGAGACCGGCGACACCGAACAGCAGGACGCCGATGAGTAGACACAGTCCGTAGAACAGCGGCCGGCGCGTCACAACCATTGGCTCTCCCGGGTCTGCGAGTCGGGCCTAATCTAGCACGCACTCAGCGCGGCGATATATTGCCCGCCATGGACCTCAATCGGATTCTCCGCGAGGGCCTCATCGCCGGCTGCATCGGCGCCACGACCGTCGCCGCCTGGTTCCTGGTCGTCGACACGATCAACGGCCAGCCGCTGTTCACGCCGGCGATGCTCGGCAGCGCGGTCTTCTGGGGCGCGCACGATCCCTCGGCGGTCGTCATCGAGCCCGCCCGCATCTTCGGGTACACGATGATTCACGTCAGCGCGTTCGTCGTGGTCGGATGCATCGCCGCGGCGCTCGCGGCCGAGGTCGAGTTCGCGCCCTCGACACTATTTCTCGTCATCGTTGGATTCTGCTTCTTTGAGGTCGGCTTCTACATTCTCGTCGCCCTGCTCGCCAAACCGCTGCTCGGCTACCTGGCGTGGTGGAGTGTCGCGATCGGCAACGGATTGGCCGCGCTCGGTATGGGCTATTACCTCTGGCGCGAGCACCCGAGGATCGGCGAAGAGCTGCGCCGGCACCCTCTAGGAGAGACCGAAGACGGCGAATGACGAATGATCAATGTCCAATGATCAACGACCAATGATCATTGAGCGTTGATCATTGATCATTCGCGCGGTAGGCCGCTTCCGGTACTTCCCGTTCAGCGTCGCCGCGCGCATCCCAGACGGAGTATCGGAACCACACGACCGTCATCACGATCCACAGCATCAACCCCCCCAGGACCCACATCAACAAGCCGCCAATCTGTTGATCCTCGAGCGGCGACAAGCCCCAAACGCGCGGCCCGGCGGCGTAGAACGGATAGAGCACGGAATCCGATAGCGAGATCAACGCGCCCGTCACCGACATCGGAATGCCGAGCAGGAACAGGTACAACAGCTGGAGCAGGTGCGGAATGCGCGGCAGCTCCGGAACGGGGGAGAGCACCGGCCACCACATGATCACCGCGGTGGTGAGGAAAACGAGGTGCTGGACGATATGGAGGTTGTGATGACGCAGCGCGGCCTCATACAACACCGGCACGTGCCAGATCACGATCGGCGCCGTGAACAGGACCGCCGCGGCCAGCGGCCGCGTCACCACGCGTCCCAGTGCCATGACCCACTTCGGCCGCAGCAGTGGCCGCACGACGCCGGCGGGACAGCCGTACAGCAACAGCGGCGGAAAGACGAGCGTCAGCACGAGATGCTGCGCCATGTGCGCGCTGAACAGGTAGGTGTCGGAGAGGTTATGCAGGGGCCCATTCAGGGCGAGAAACAGCACGACCAACGCGCCGGCAAAGCTTGCAACGTGCCGACGTGCCGACCTGAGGCCTCCTAAATAGACATAAAGCCCGCCCAACAGGACGAGTCCTGCCACCACGCTCGGGTGTAGATCCCAACGATTCCAGGCTGGAACAGCCTGCGGAATGATCAATGTCCAATGATCAATGATCATTGATCATTCTTTAGCTCCGTAGCCGCACCGCTCCATAAAAGATGAACAGCAGGCTGACCGCCACGGCGAGCGCCAGCAGCAGCGGCCCGCCGAACAGGAACGCGAAGAAGCGATTATCGAATTTGAGATGCATGTAAAACATCACGACCAGCGCGAACTTCACCGCCGACAGCACCAGCAGCACCGGGACGAGGACTCCCTGAAACGCCGGCACGTAGAACACGCCGACCTCGATCAGCGTGATCATCACGAGGATCGCGGCGACCCGTAAATAGGTGCCCGTTGTCGGGTGTACTTGCTCGCTCATCCAGCCCTTCCCTGTCGCGTCATTGAATCAGGTAGACGACCGTGAAGATCACGATCCACACGACGTCCACGAAGTGCCAATACAGTCCCGTGATTTCTACCGTGAGCGCATTCTTGGGACCGAGCCTCCCGCGCAACGCCTGGATCCACAGCGTCAACAGCCAGATCACGCCCACGGTCACGTGCGCGCCGTGTGTCCCGGTGAGTACGTAGAACGTCGAGCCGAACAGATTCGTCGTGAGCCCGAGCCCCTCGTGCACGAAGTGGCTGAACTCCCAGAACTGCCCACCCAGGAACACGAGGCCCAGCAGCGCCGTCACGAGCAGCCACAGCTTCCCCTGCTTCATGTCGCCGCGCTGCACCGCCGCCAGGGCGAGCACCATCGCGAGGCTCGACATGAGCAGGTCGAACGTGCTGAACGAGGTGAATGGGATGTTCAGGATCTCGTGCGGGTACGGCCCGACGAGGCTTCTTCCTTTATAGACGAGATACGTCGAGATGAGCGAGCCGAAGAGCAGGCATTCCGAGCCGATGAACGCCCAGAACGCCATCTTGCGGCTGTCGATCCCCATGCTCGTGCGGTGAGCCTCGTGCGCGTGTGCCATTTTACATCTCGAAGGGCTCGTAAGCCCAGCGGTAGATCCCCACGACCACGACGAGGGCGCCGGCGATTACGACGGGGAGCAGATGCGACAGGGCGCCGATCGCCATCACCGGCAGGCCCAGGGCCGTGATCATCGGCCACCACGAGCCGCCCGGCACATGGATCGGCGCCGGTGGCCGCTCCGGCAGCGGCGCCATGGGCGCGTGCCGCTCCGTTCGCCACAGCGGCATGCGGCTCTCGACCGAGGGGATGACGGTGAAGTTGTAGACCGGCGGCGGCGAGGGAATCGCCCATTCGAGCGTCGCCCCGCCCCACGGATCGTTGGGCGCAGTAACCGGCCGGCGGTAGGTGCGCAGCAGATTCACGAGGAACACGAGCGTGGCCACACCGATGAGGAAGGCGCCGATCGTCGAAGCCAGGTTGAATCCGGCGACGCCGAGGTCCGCAGAATAGGTGTAAATGCGCCGCGGCATGCCCAGCAACCCGGAGAAGTGCATCGGGAAGAACGCGAGGTTCATGCCGATCAGCGTCAACCAGAAATGCCATTTGCCGAGCGTCTCGGAGAGCAGGCGCCCGGTCATCTTGGGCCACCAGTAGTACATCCCCGCGAACAGACCGAGAATGGTCCCGCCGAACAGCACATAGTGAATGTGCGCGACGATGTAGTACGTATCGGTCTGCTGCAGGTCGGTGGGCGGCGACGCGTGCGTCACGCCGACGAGCCCGCCGATGATGAACATCGCAATGAACGCGAGCGCGAACAGCATCGCCGTCGTAAACCGGATCTGCCCGCCCCACAGCGTCCCGATCCAGTTGAAGATCTTCACGCCGGTGGGAATCGCGATCAGCATCGTCGTGCCGGCAAACACGGAGTCGGCGATCGGCCCGAGCCCCGCGGAGAACATGTGGTGGCTCCAGACGCTCCACCCCAGAAACGCGATCAGCACGCCGGAATACACGACCACGGTATAACCGAACAGCGGCTTCTTGGAGAATGTCGGCAACACCTCCGACACGATGCCCATGGCCGGGAGAATCAGGATGTAGACCTCGGGATGGCCGAACATCCAGAACAGGTGCTGCCACAGAATCGGATCGCCGCCGCCCGAGGGCACGAAGAAGTGCGTCCCGAAGAAGCGGTCGAACATCAGCAGCACGAGCGCGACGGTGATGACCGGGAACGCGGTGATGACGAGGAACTGCGTGACGAGCGTCATCCAGGTGAACACCGGCAGGCGCAGCATCCGCATGCCGGGGGCGCGCATGTTGAGAATCGTCACGATGAAGTTGAAGCCGGCGGCGAGCGACGCGATGCCGAGGATCTGCAGGCCGAGCAGCCAGAAGTCGACGTTGGGGCCCTGCGAGAACTGCCGCGAGGTCAGGTTCGCGTAGCCGAACCATCCGGCATCGGGCGCCACCGACAGGCGGTCGGCGCCGAACAGTGGTCCCGCCACAAAGCTCGCGTTCAGGAACAACCCGCCGAGCAGGAAGACCCAGTAGCTGAAGGCATTCAGCCGCGGGAACGCGACGTCGCGCGCGCCGATCTGCAGCGGAATGATGAAGTTGAAGAACGCGGCCGACAGCGGCATCAGCGCCAGGAACACCATCGTCGTGCCGTGCATCGTGAAGAGCTGATTGTACGTCTCGGCGCTGATCCCCATCCCCTCGGGACGCGCCAGCTGCCAGCGAATCAGCAGCGCCTCCAGCCCGCCGATCAGGAAGAATCCGAACGCCGTCCAGAAATACAGCAGCCCGATGCGCTTGTGATCGGTGGTCGTGAGCCAGCTCTTCATTTCAAGCTCTGGAGATAGGCGATCACGGCGTCGAGATCGGGGCCGGAGAGGTTCTGCGGCGGCATCAGCGCGCCCGGCTTGAGCGACGGCGCGTTCATGATCCAGCGGTGCAGCGACTCGGCGGTATTCGGGAACAGCGCGCCGGCGATCGTCCCGCGGCCGCCGACGTGATTCAAGTTGGGGCCGACCATCCCGGCCGACACGCCGGTGATGGTGTGACACCCGATGCACGCACTGCGCCGGAACACCTGCTGCCCGTGCTCGGCGGGCGACCCCTTCGCGGGCGCGGCGGGCGCGGCGCGCTGCTGGTCCACCCAGCGCTCGAAGACGGAATCCGGCTGCACGATCACGCGCAGTCGCATGTTGGCGTGGGACGTGCCGCAGAACTCCGCGCACTGGCCCCAGTACTCGCCGACCGAATCGGTGCGGAAGGCGATGCGATTCGTGCGCCCCTGGGTCAGATCCCGCTTGCCGCCCAGACGCGGGACCCAGAAGCTGTGGATCACATCGGCCGACGTCATGTCGAGCTGGATTGCCGTACCGGCAGGGATGTGCAGCTCGTTGGCGGTGCCGATGTTCAACGCTGGATAGCGATACTCCCACCACCACTGATGCCCGATGACCTCGACACGCAGCGCGCCTTCCGGCGCGTGGCCGGCCGTCGCGAAAATCGTGCGCATGGTCGGGACGGCGATGAACACGAGAATCAGCGCGGGTGCGAGCGTCCATCCGATCTCGAGGGCGGTATGGCCGTGGACCGGTTTGGGCGTCGCGGCGCCGGGACGCGCGCGATAGCGCGCGATCGCGACCAGCAGGATGGTCTCGACAATGATGAAAACGACGACGGCCCACCAAAAGATATTCTTGAAGAGGCCGTCGACTTCGGTGCTGAAATCGGACTTGGGAGCGAACACCGATTGCGGGAAGGGTCCGCTGCAGGCGGTGAGGAAGAGCAGGACCGCAACGAGAACTAACGGCACGGCGTCAAACTAGACAGCCCCCCGCAGCACGTCAACGCGCGCGTTCGGCCCTCGGTCGCTGAGCTAATGCGGCATCACACGCGGCGTTTCGGTGATCGAGGACTTCGCGTCGGTCCCTTTACTCGTGAGCTCCATCGCTACGAGGAAGGCGATTATTATACATGGCCCTTTGATCTACGCGACCGTGGCGGAACTGGCAGACGCGCCAGCCTTAGGAGCTGGTGGGGCAACCCGTGGGGGTTCGAGTCCCTCCGGTCGCACTGAAAAGCAAAGCGCGGACATGCAAAGACTAGGCAACAGCCGCACCGCGGGCCACAGTCTTGGGGTTGCGGGTTGTCCGGTTGACTCTGGACTCAAACCCGCTGCTGCGTCGGTGCGTCTAGTTTTTGCAGGTCCTCATCCACTCACCCCTATTCCCTAGTAGTTAGATTTATTCCCCACATGCCCGAGATTCTTGTAAAGAAGACCAGAGCGGAACCTGGCGAAGCCTCCCTCGAGGTAAGCATCCCGCCGGAGAACGTGCGCGCGGCAGAGGATCGTGCCACCAAGGTCTACCAGCAGCGCGCCCGCCTGCCCGGCTTCCGGCAGGGCAAGGCCCCCGCCGCGGTGGTGCGCAAGAAATTCGCCGATGACATCCGGCAGGAGACGCTGCGCGAGCTGGTGCAGGAGAGCTGGCGCGTCGCGCAAAAGCAGGAAGAGCTCAAGCCCATCGCCGATCCCCACATCCACAATCTGAAGTGGGAAGACGGCGCGCCCGTGACGTTCGAATTCCACGTCGAGCTGAAGCCGGAGCTGAAGCTGCAGCGCCTCGGCGGCTTTCGGCTGACGCGGACGGTGCCGGCGGTCACCGCCGCCCAGATCGATGCGCAGCTCAACACGATGCGCGAACAGCGCGCCCCGTGGACCCCCGTCGCGGGCGAGAAGCCGAAGCCCAAGGACCTCGTCGACGTCATCATCGCGACGCGCGAAAACGGCGAGGAGAAGGACCCCCAGCCCTACCAGTTCGTCCTGGGCGAAGGTCGCGCCATTCCGGACGTGGAAGAGCGGGTCATGAGCCTGACGCCGGGCGAGTCGGTGGATGCCACCGTCCGCTTCCCCGATGACTTTGCCGAGGAAGCCAAGCGCGGGCAGACGCGCGACATCCGGGTCAGCTTGCGCGAGGTGAAGCGCCAACAGCTCCCGCCGCTCGATGATGCGTTTGCCCGCGAAATGGGGGACTTCGAGTCGCTCGAGGCGCTACGGGCTGCGGTCACCGCGGATCTCGGGAAAGAGGCGGAGCGAGAGGCGGACGCGAAGCTGCGCTCCGAGCTCGTCGAGCAAATCGTCCAGGCGAACAACGTGGTCGCGCCGCGCCCGCTGGTCGAGCGCGTGCTCGGGGCGTACGCACAGGCCTACGAGATCCCCGAAGAGCGCTGGCAGCAGTTCGCGCAGGAATTCCACAGCATCGCCGAGTCGCAGGTGCGGCGCGACCTGGTGCTCGATGACGTCGTCGAGTCGCAGCATCTGCGGGCCACCGAAGCCGAGCTGGACCAGAAGATCCAGGAGCTCGCCGAGCGCCGGGGGGGCGGGATGACGGCGGCCCAGCTGTACGCGTCGCTGGAGAAAGCCAAGCGGCTCCGTGATGTCGCGCGGAGCATCACCGAGGAGAAGGTGTTCGCCTATCTCCTGTCGCAGTCCACCGTGGAGCAGACGTGATCGAGAACGAAAGCCACATCTATCCGCCCTACATCATCGAGCGCTCCAGCCGCGGCGAGCGCACCTACGACATCTTCAGCCGCCTGCTGATGGACCGCATCGTGTTCCTCGGCACGTCCATCACCGACGATGTCGCCAACATCATCATCGCGCAGCTGCTGTTTCTGGATGCCGATAACCCCGAACGAGATATTTACCTGTACGTGAATTCCCCAGGTGGACTCGTCTCGTCCGGTATGGCCATTTATGACACGATGCAGTTCCTGCGCGCCCCCGTGAACACGATTTGCATGGGGATGGCCGCCTCGATGGGGTCGTTCCTGCTCACCGCCGGCCGCAAGGGGAAACGCTCCGCCCTGCCGCACGCCCGGATCATGATGCACCAGCCCTCCGGCGGCACGCAGGGCACCGCGTCGGACATCGAGATCCAGGCGCGGGAGATCCTGTTCCTGCGCCGCAAGCTCAACGAGCTGTATGCCAAGCACACCGGCAAAACCGTCGAATCGATCGAAAAGGACATGGACCGCGACCGCTTCATGTCGGCGGAAGAGGCCAAGGAGTACGGCTTGATCGATCACGTCATCTCGAACTTCGAGGAAATCAAGGAAGACGGGAAGGCGAAGAAGTGATCCCTTGCGCCGCTCCACCGGCCTTCCCATACTAGAAGACGATGTCTCACGACAAGCATCTCCGCTGCTCGTTTTGCGGTAAATCCAAGGATTCCGTCCGGAAATTCATCTCCGGGCCGTCGGTCTACATCTGCAATGAGTGCATCGCGCTCTGCAATGAGATCCTGGCGGAGGACGAAGAGCGCGAAGTCGCGGAAGCCATCACGCAGGTCCCCACGCCCGCCGAAATCAAGGACGTGCTGGACCAATACGTGATCGGGCAGGACCGCGCCAAGAAGACCCTCGCCGTCGCCGTCTACAACCACTATAAACGGATCAACTCCCACTCGGGTCGCGATACCGAAGTCGAGCTCGATAAGAGCAACATCCTCCTGATCGGCCCGACGGGCGTGGGGAAGACGCTGCTGGCGCAGACGCTGGCGCGGATCCTCGATGTTCCCTTCACCATTGCCGATGCCACCACCCTGACCGAGGCGGGCTACGTCGGCGAGGACGTCGAGAACATCCTGGTGCGGCTGCTGCAGTCGGCCGATTTCAACGTCTCCGAAGCCGAGCGCGGCATCGTCTATATCGACGAAATCGACAAGATCGCGCGCAAGTCGGAGAACCCGAGCATCACCCGCGACGTGTCGGGCGAAGGCGTGCAGCAGGCATTGCTCAAGATCCTGGAAGGCACGGTGGCGAGCGTGCCGCCGCAGGGCGGCCGCAAGCACCCGCAGCAGGAGTACATCCAGGTCAACACCAAGGACATCCTCTTCATCTGCGGCGGCGCGTTCGACGGTCTCGAGAAGATCATCGAGTCGCGCACCGGCCGCCGGCAGATCGGCTTTACCAAAGAGGAAGTCGCCGAGGGCGTCGCCGCCAAGGTCAAGAAGAATCCCTTCGGCGACGTCGAGCCGGACGATCTGCTGCGCTACGGTCTCATCCCCGAGCTGGTCGGCCGCCTCCCGGTCACCGTGCCGCTCGACGCGCTCGACGAGGACGCGCTGGTCCGCATCCTCACCGAACCGAAGAACGCGCTCGCCAAGCAGTATCAGAAGCTGTTCGACCTCGAGGACGTGCGGCTGACGCTCGAGAAAGACGCGCTGAAGGCGATCGCGGCGAAGGCGATGAAGCGCGGCACCGGCGCCAGAGGGTTACGCGCCATCCTCGAAGAGATGATGACGGAGATCATGTTCGAGCTGCCGAGCCGCGATGACGTGCGCGAGGTAGCCATTACCGCCGAGTGTGTCACGTCCGGCCGTGCGCCGCTCCTCGTGACCGAGCGTCCCCGCCAGAAGAAAGAAGCCTGATCCGGGTAGCGTTCGTCAGCCACCATTCTCACCTGAGAATGGGCGGGCAACGCAGCATGGCGCTGCTCATCGAACATCTCGACCGACACGTCGTAGAGCCGCTGGCGATTTGCCCTGAGCCGGGTGAGCTCACCGATCATCTCCTCGCGCTGGACTGCCCCGTCGTCCACATCCCGCTGTACCACATCAAGCCACGCACCCTGCTGCCGGTGTGGCGCTCGTCGCGCGCGATCCGCCGGGTGCTGCAGCAGCGTCGCGTCGACATCATCGCCCCCGATGCGTCCCGCAACGCGCTCACCTGCGGCCTCGCCAAGCTGGGCACCCCCACGAAACTGGTCTGGTTCATCTGGCAGACCGCGCACTACAGCCTCGACCCGCTGCTCGAGCGATTGGCCGACGGCATGATCGGTGAATCCAACGACGCCGGTCGTCGCTTTTCACGCCGCGCGCGGCAGCGCGGCAAGTACACGACGATCCGGGGCGGATCGGATCTCCGGCAGTTCCAGCCCCCTGCCGGCGGCGACCGCCGCGCCGCGCGTACGGCACTCGGGCTGCCCCCCGACCGCTTCATGCTCCTCTTCGTCGGCCAGATCAACCGTCCCAAGGGAGTTCTCGACATCGTCGACAGCGTGTGCCTGCTGCGGCGCGAGCTCCCGAACGACCGCATGCCCTTGCTGCTGCTCATCGGTACTCCCGATCCCCCGGAGATCCTCGAAGAGATCGGTCGGCGCGCGGCTGCGAGCGGGGGGGGGTGGGGGGCGGCATCAGACGTCCGCGTGCTCCCGCAACAACAGCATATCGAGCGCTGGATGCAGGCGACGGACCTCCTGATCAGCGGGTCCCATCAGGACACCGAGGGCATGTCGCGCGTGCTGCACGAGGCGATGGCATGCGGCGCGGTGCCCATCGCGACCAACATTCGTGGAAACCGCGAGGCCCTGACGCCCGAGACCGGCATCCTCGTCCCGGAGCGCGCGCCCGCGGAGCTGGCCCGCGCCGTGGTCGAGCTTGCCGGCGATCCCGCGCGCCTCACCGCCATGCGCGCAGCGGCCGCGCAGCGCGCGCGCGACCTGTTCGACGTCAAATCCTACGCGCGCAACGTGACGCGCTTCTACCTGAACGTGCTGGGACGCGCGTCCTGAGGTTCGTCGGCTCGTTTCCGCGGGCCGACGTGGCCCTCGATCCCCCGCTTCCCGAGGTGGCGTTCATCGGCCGATCCAATGTGGGCAAGTCGTCGCTGCTCAACGCGCTGGTGGGACGACGGATCGCGAAGACGTCCGGCACGCCGGGGAAGACGCGCATGTTGAACGTGTTCGTGATCGGCGAGGCGTACTACTTTCTCGACCTGCCGGGGTACGGCTACGCGCGTGCCGGCAAGGCGCAACGCGCCGCGTTCCGGGGCCTGCTCAAGCATGCCTTGCTGCGGCAGCGGCTGCGCGGCGTCGTCTGGCTGCTCGACATCCGCCATCCCCCCTCGACTGACGATCGGGCGATGCAGGACGTATTAGTTGAAGGGGAAACCCACGTGCTCGCGGCGCTGACGAAAGGCGATAAGCTTTCGACGGGACAGCGGCGCACCCGCGAACGCGAGCTGCGCGAAGCGCTGGGGCTGCCGGAGGATCAGGTGGTGGTGACGAGCACCCGGACCGGCGATGGCATTGCGGAGCTCAAGGAAGCGATAGAGGGCCTGGTGAAGGGAGCAATGGAATGATGGAGTGTTGGAAAGTTGGAATGATCGAACGTTGGAGTGTCGGAAGGATTGTGACTCTTCTTTCCATCATTCCAACATTCCAACTTTCTCTCGCCGCCCAGGACACCATTCCGTCGGGCTATGGTACCCTCCGCCGCGACGACGTCGTCATGCGGTTCAGCACCGGCACGATCGAGATCCAGGTGCTGCCGCTCGACGAGCAGCTGATCCGCCTCCTCGCACCCGACACCTACCGCTCGCTCTCCCAGCTCGTGCAGAGTCGGGCCGCCGACATCGCCGATGCCGCCGGCCGCGGCGCCACGCAGAATCCGACTCTGGTCATGGTGACGTTTCTCGGCGTCGTTCCCGATGCTCGTTTCAATCCCGAAGACCTCAACATCACGTCCCGCGGCCGGCTGTTTCGCCCGATCGGCATCGTGCCGCTGTCCCCGACGTGGAGCTCATTCCAGCTCGGCGCGCGGCAGCAGGCGGCGGCGATCTACCTGTTCGAGCCGGGCATCAGCGTCCGCGAGCAGCTCACGGTCAGCTACCAGGGGCTCGCGACCGACGCCTGGAGCCGCTCGTTGCGGCTGCTCGACCAGGAGCGGGCGCGCGTCAAGGCGCGCGCGCAGCTGGACGCGAAACCCGATTCTGGAGGGACGTAGTCCACCGCACGCCCGCGGAATCCGCGCAGACGACGTTCATGGCCCTCCCCAGTACCAACACGCTGTCACAGCTCAACGCCACAAACGCCGCCGACCAGGCGGCGGCCGTGAGTCCGTCCGCGGCGAGCACCGTAACGGACTGCGGGCGTCGCGCGCTGGTGCTGATGGATCCGCTGCGCCACTCGACGGCCGCCAGCATGCGCAGCGAATTGGCGGGATCCGGAATGCCCACCGAGCGTCGCGTGGCCGGGCCGATCCAGAGGTACTGGGCGCCCAGGGCGAGCAGCGCGCTGTCGACGGCGGGCGCGAGCACCAGCGCGGCACGGTCGAGCCCGTACCCCGCCGCGAAACTGTCGGCGGCGAGCGCGACGCCCGTACGCCGGCGCATGTCGCGCGCTGCCGAATCGAGCGCCGTGATCCGCACGTGTCGTTGCAGCAGCGAATCGAGGCGATCGACCGCAGCGCGGGCCGTTGCCAACGCGCCGGCGACACGCGCGGTATCAGGGGTCCATGCCGCCGCCGACAGCATCGCGCCCAGCTCGGGCCAGACGCGCGACACGGCCGGGCGTGGCTCCGCGCGGCAACTCGCGAGGCTCAGGCAGAGCAGAAGATTGATTCTCAAGTGGGATTGGTGAATATAGATGCGCATGGACCTGGTGCGACAACACCCGCTGCTGTTCGCCGCCCTCGCCCTGATCATGCTCGGCGCCGGCGGCGTACTGTGGCGCCTGCGGCAGCGGTTGCTGCGCTCCGAGCAGGAGCGGCGGCGCGCGGCGGCGGAGCTCAATCGCCGCCTGTCCGAGCTGTTCTCGCTGCAGGAGCTGTCGTACGTCCTGTCGGATTCGCTGGAGCTCGATCGCATCGTCGAGCAGGTGGCGCGCTACGCCGTTCGGTTCCTCGACGCCCAGGGCGCGCTGCTGGCGCTCGTCGGGGAAGGGCCCAACGATCCCCTGCGTGTCGCGGCGGCCGAAGGTACGCTCGCCGTGCTGCGCGGGCGCAAGATCCCCACGAACGACGTCGGGCTGGTCGCCCGCTCCACGGGGGGTGAGCACCTCGAGCTGGTACGCAATTCGGGACCCGAGCCCACCGCGATCGTCGGAGACGTGCAGGCGGCCTCCGCCGCGGCGGTGCCGCTGCGCTCGCACGGGACGGTGATCGGGACGCTCGTGATCGCCGACCCGCGCGAAACCGCGTTCGCCCCCGAGGACATCCGGCTGCTCTCGACCCTGGCGACGCACGCCGCGGTCGTCATCGCCAACGCGCGCTTCTTCCAGATGGTGCGCCGCGCCAAGGAGCAGTGGGAAACGGCGTTCGACGCCCTGAGCGAAGGAATCGCGGTCGTGGACGACGAGGGCCGCGTACGCCGGGCGAATCGCGCGCTCGCCGACCTGTTGGGCGCGCCCCTGCCCAACGTCGTCGGCCTGCACCTCGGCGCCGCGCTGCTCGGCAAGTCGCACGCGCTGCTCGAGGTGTTGGACGCCGCCCGGCGCGGCGACCGCCCCGCCCCACTGATCGCGCGCTCCGAGCAGCTGCGGCGAACCGTCCGCGTCAACGCCGCGCTCATCTCCGGCGCGACGGCCGAGCAAAGCGTCGTGGTGCTGATCGAAGATGTCACCGAGCAGCAGGCACTGGAGACGCAGCTCGTCCAAAGCGAGAAGCTGGCCGCGGTCGGCCAGCTCGTGTCGGGCGTCGCGCACGAGCTCAACAATCCGCTCACGTCGATCGCCGGACTGTCGGAGTTTCTGCTCGAGCAGAAGGAGCTCGGCAAGAAAGACCGCGGGCACCTGCAGGTGATTCAGGAGCAGGCCGAGCGGGCGGGGCGCATCGTCCGCAATCTGCTCACCTTCGCACGCAAGGGATCGGCGGAGCGCATTCCCGTGGACCTGAACGACGTGATCCGGCGGACGCTGGCGCTCACGGCATACGAGCTGAAGCTCAAGGACGTCACCGTGGAGCGTGAGCTGAGCGGCGCGTTGCCCGAGGTGTTCGGCGATCGGCATGGATTGCAGCAGGTCGTCCTCAATCTCGTGACCAATGCGGCGCACGCGGTGGCGGACAATCCGCGGGAGCGGCCCCGGGAAATCACGGTCTCGACGTGGTTCGACGGCAAGGTGCATCTGCGAGTCGCGGACACCGGGCCAGGCATCTCGGACGAGGTCGCGCAGAGCATCTTCACGCCGTTCTTCACCACGAAGGAGCCGGGCAAGGGGACGGGCCTCGGCCTGTCGATCACGTACTCGATCGTGGAAAGCCACGGTGGGCAGATCTCGCTCGAACCCCGCGGGCCGCGCGGCGGTGCGGCGTTCCGCGTCGATCTGCCGCCGGCGCCGGCCGACGCCGTGCGGCCGGCGCTGACGCCCGCCCACGGCACGCCGGCCGTCAACGCCGCGGGGGCGGGGGGGGCGCCGGCGGTGAAGCGCACCATTCTCCTAGTGGATGGCGATCCCGCCGTGCAGCGGACCATCAAGGCGCTGTTCGCGCGGGACGGTCATGACGTGGAAGTCGCGGGCGATCCGCAGCACGCGCTCGCTCTCGCGCAGCGTGGCAGCTTCGACCTCGTGATCACGGATGCGCGCGCGATGGCGCCCGGGAAACGCGGCGTGCTGCTGGCGGAGGAATTGGTGACGATGCTGCCGGCGCTGCGGGATCGCATCATCGTCGCCACGGGCGACGTCCGGCCTTCGACTGAAGAGACGCTCGCGCGTCTCGGCGTGCGCTACGTGCGCAAACCTTTCAACCTGCGCGATCTGCGCGTCGAGGCGGCGCGCTTGTGGGAGGCCACGGCGCTGTCGTAGGCTTCCGACGGCCAGCCGTACGTCCCGAGGTTGACGGCTCCACCGGGCGCGAACCGCACGCCCTCACCCAACAGCAGCGCGCGCTGCAACACGGCGCTGTGATCCTGGCCCGAAAACGAAATCCGGCCCGCCGCGTTGATGACGCGCCACCACGGCACATCGTTGTCTTCGGGGAGTGCGGAGAGCGCCCATCCGACCGTGCGCGCGGCGCCGGGCCGCCCCGCGAGCCGCGCGATGATGCCGTACGTCGCCACCCGTCCCTTGGGGATGTGACGGACCACGCGGTAGATCCGATGATAGAATGGATTCACAAGGGAGCCCTCTACTAGCTTACTCGCAGGACATCTTCCAGCAAGCCCGCGTCCCCACCCCCCACTATTGACAAAATGTCCTCCACCGCTCTGCGCTCGCGCGGCCAGGCGAAGCGGCGCGCGGCGTCCGCGATGCGCAGCCACTCGGCGCGATCATGCTCCGCCGACGTTTTTACCGTCGCGCCGGGCGCGACGAACGCCGCGAACACCGGAATGAGCGCCACCTCATCGCTGCGGTGCTGATAAAACGCCTCGGTGCGGCTCAGATTGTAGAATTTTTCCGGCGTGAGCCCCGTTTCTTCGCGTAGCTCGCGCAGCGACGTCTGCACCGGCGTCTCGCCCGGCTCGATCGTGCCGTGCACGGTCTCCCAGGATCCCGGATTGCGGCCGGCGGGGCCGCGGCGTAACGCGAGCACTTCGAGTCGCTCGCCGGCGCCGCGCAGCGCGTACGTGTCCACGAAGCTGACGCGGACGGAAGTCAACTAGCGGCGTCTGCCGAGCACCGCTTCGAGCCGCGCCGAGAGCGCGCGGGCGCGGAAGGGCTTGGTGAGAAAGTCGTCGGCGCCGAGCTCGAAGACGCGCACCTCGTTGTCCTCGTCGCCCTTCGCCGTCAGCACGATCACGGGAATGTTGGCGGTCGCCGGACGCGACCGCAGATGGGACAGCACGCCGTACCCGTCGAGGCCCGGAAGATTGAGATCGAGCACGATGATGTCGGGCCCCACGCGATCGACCTGGTCGAGCGCCTGGACGCCGTCGCGGGCTTCGGTCACGACGTAGCCGTCACGCTCCAGCAGATCCTTCATGACTTTGCGGAGGCTGTCTTCGTCATCGACGAGCAGCACCTTCGACGCCGGCTGGCCGTACGCACCGGAGCGCCGCGCGGGAGGCGCGTGCTCCTCGAGGAGATCGAAATGGGTCGAGACGGGAGCGGCCGGCTCGGGTGGTTCCGTGAAGCGCAGCGCCGCGGCGCCGCCGGACAGCCGCGCGGCGCCCGACACCCGCGCAGGGGCTTTCGCCGCGGGGGGAGGGGCCTCCTCCTCGGCCGGGATGTCCACCACGCGCGTCAGCTCCTCGAGCGTGGACTCGCCGCGCGCCACGTGCGCCAGTCCCGAATCCCACAGCGACTTCATGCCGCCGCGCTTGGCCGCCTCCGCGATCCGGTCCGCGGCTTCCCCCGCGGCGATCAGCCGCTCCAGCTCGGCGGTCATCGTGAGGATTTCGAGAATCGAGAACCGCCCCCGGTACCCGGTCATCGCGCAGTCGGGGCAGCCTGCGTGACGGTACAGCGGCGTGCCTGCCGGAATCCAGCGCCGCAGCCGCTCGGGCGGCGCTTCCATCCAGACTTCCTTGCAGGTGGTGCACAGCTTGCGCATCAGGCGCTGCGCCACGACGCCCCGCAGCGACGCGGCGATCTTGTACGGCTCGACACCGATGTCGACGAGCCGCGTCACGGCGTTCGCCGCGTCGTTGGTATGCAGCGTCGACAGCACGAGGTGGCCGGTGAGCGACGCCTGCACCGCGATCTGTGCCGTCTCTTTGTCCCGGATCTCGCCGACGAGCACGACGTTGGGATCCTGGCGGAGAATCGAGCGCAGCGCGGCCGCAAACGTGAGTCCCGCTTTTTCCTGCACCTGCACCTGCACGATCCCCTGCATCCGGTACTCGACCGGGTCCTCCACGGTTACGATGTTGACGCCTTCGCTCTTGATCTGGTTGATCGCGGAATAGAGCGTCGTCGTTTTCCCGGAGCCGGTGGGCCCGGTGACCAGCAGGATGCCCTCGTGGTTCTCGAGCAGCCGCTTGATAGCCTCGGCCTCGCCGGCATTGAGACCGAGCGAGTCGAGCGATTTGACCGTGGCGCGCGAGTCGAGGATGCGGATCACGACCTTTTCACCGAGCTGCGCCGGCAAGGTCGAGACGCGCAAGTCGATCGGCTGGCCGCTCACCGCGACGCGGGCCCGGCCGTCCTGGGGCCGCAGGCGATCGGCGATGTCGAGCGACGACATGATCTTGATGCGCGAGATGAGCGGCAGCCCGGCCTGGCGCGGGATCTTCATGACCTGGCGCAGTACGCCGTCGATGCGGTAGCGCACCGCCACGCCGCCTTCTTCCGGCTCGACGTGGATGTCGCTGGCGCGCGACAGGATGCCCTCCGAGATGATCATGTCCACGAGCCGCACGACCGGTTTCTGGCTCGCGTCGGCTTCGGAGATGTTCAGCTCTTCGGGCTGCGCGGCGTCCGTCAGGGTCGTGACTTCGTGATCGCCCATCCCCTCGAGCAGCTTGTTGATCGCCTTATCCGGCTTGTACATCTCGTCCAGCTTCTCGCTGATCTTGGACGGGGCGAGCAGGAACAGGCGGATCTCGCGCGCGGTCGCAAACGCCAGGGCTTTCTCGGCATCGAGGTCGAAGGGGTTCGCGGTCGCGAGCTCGAGGAAGGAATCGGTGAGGCGGAGCGGCAGTACGCGATAGCGCCGTGCGAGCTGTTCGGGGACGCCGTCGCGCGCCGTGGGATCGATCTTGGACGGGTCGGCGACCTTGAGGCGGAAGCGGTGCGACAGCTTCTCGATGATCTCGGCGTCGGTCGCGATCTTGTCGGCGACGATGCACTCCCAGAGCGTGCGGCCGGACTCCGACTTCTCCCGCATGCGCTGGAGCAGCTCGGGAGTGATCAGGCCCTCGAGGGACTGGGCCAGCCATTCGTCGGGGAACGCCGTCACCGCCATGAGACTGCCTCCAAGGTAAGGCTTCCCAGGCGCCGAAGCGACTCGGCGTCTCGTTTCTAGAGGATGTCCCAAAAATCGCGGGTCACATCGAAGGCAACGTGGATGCGACGGGACTGCACGCCATATCCCGCTTCCACGCGAAACAACCCCAGCCACTCGGCGCCCAGCCCGAGCGTGGCGCGCGTGCCCGGCGTGGCACGCCAGGGCGTCCCGGGAATCGGCTCCGCGACCCAGCCCAACGCCGCGTACGGTGTGAGCGTGATGGTGGAGGGCGTGCGGGCCGGTCCCGCACTGATGCTGAAAAAGGGGACGGCGGTGCGCCATTCGATGTGCAGCAGCGCGGCCCGCCGCCCGCCCCAGCTGCGGAATCCGTCTCCCAACAAGGTCCCGCGGCCGCCCAGCACGAACGCGCGATGGGGGAGCAAGCCGTCGCTCGCCAGACCGAATCGCACGCGCGTCAGTATCCGGCTCGCGCCGAGCGGCACGAGCACGTGCGCCGCACCGCTGACGCGCGCGTAGTGGTTGCCAACCTCCAGCGTCGTCTCGCCCGCGACGTCGCGGCGGACGGCGAATCCTTCGCTGCGGCGGCGCAAGGTCAGCGTGCCGGCGGTGTTGTGTCCGTCGCGCACCGGCGGGTTGAGCCGATAGTGTCCCGTCGCCGGCGCGGCACGGACCGCGAGCGACGCGATGCGCTCGTGCGCGGCGGCGAGATGCCACTCGCCGCGCGCGCCGATCCCGCGCCGCATCCCCAGCCGTACGCCGGTCGCGCGATAGTAATCCCCGTAGTCGTCGCCGAACTCCTGAGACGCGATCGAATTCAGCAGCGGAGCGATCACGGGCGCGTCGCCGATGTCGCGCACCTGGCGGTATCCCGCCAGCTCCAGACCGTCCATGGACGTGATGGCGACGATTCCCTTGCCGGCTCGGTCGGCAAACCCGTAACTGCCGAGTCCGCGGACTTCGAACCCGTCATCGGGCGTGCGCCACACGAACCCCGCGCCGGCCGCGAGCCCCTCCACACGATTGACGTGCACCAGCTCGCTCAGCGACCGGGCGCCGAGGCGTTGGCGTTTGAGGCCCGTGAGGGCGCGGCGGCCGGCAATGCGGCTGACCTCTGCGCGGACTCGTTGCAGGTCATTCTGCCGCACGGGCTCCGCGATGTCCTGGATCGCGGCACTCAAGGGGCCGGGCCAGGGGAACGAGTCGCGCTCGGCTTTGGGCAGCGCTGTGATTTCTTCACCGCGGAACCAGCTCGCGGCGAGGCCGACGTTGAACACGTAGCCGTCGATCTCCCACCGCCCGCGGATGATGCCGCGTGCCGGGATATCGAGCCACGTGGCCCGGCGGCGAATCTCGATCTCCTGGCGGTAGGGGAGCCAGAAGCGGCCCTCCCAGAGGGCGTTGTCCAGCACGATGCTCACGTCTTCGAGCTGGGCATCGAGATACGATGTGGGCGTGAAATTGAACGCCATGCGGACGAGCTCCGCGGATTCGAGATCCACGTACAGCGTGCCGACGATGGCTGCGGTGTTGAAGTTCTTCGGGCGCACCCGCAGCGCCGCGACGCGCACCGCCCGCTGTGGCAGCACAATCGTGGTGGTATCACCCAGCGCAAAGTCATAGAGATCAATGCCGCCTCCCCCCGCCCCCCCCGCCCCCCCCGCTCCCCCCGCTCCCCCCGGGGCCAGCGGATGCGGCACGTCCCGCACTTCGTCACCCTCGCCGAGCCGGATGGCGCTGCCGAAATTGTTCTGCACGATGCCGAGGTGATCGCGGTGGTAATTGATGTCGGTGGGGAGCTCGGCGCGATCGCGCCAGCCGATGATGCGCTGCTTGCTGAGCTCGGGCGCCTTCCAGTACACTTCCAGCTCCAGCTGATCCGCTTTCACGAGCCGCGGCGGCTCGGTGAGTCCCTCGCCGAACTGCCCGAGGAAGAAGAGAAATCCGTGAGCCTGGGCCTTGTAGTCGCGCAACGCGGTATCGCTCGCGGCGTGTGCGCGCCGCTCGATCGCGCGCCGCGCCAGGGCCAGCGCCGAGTCGCCGTTCCACGCCTGGGCGACCGCCCCGGCCGGCACGACGATGAGCAGCAGCGCGGCGGACCATCGCATGGGCGCGAAATCTAGATGATCGATCCACGCGACGCATTCCTCGAGCGCGCCAAACACAGCGGCGCGGGGG
>DASPXD010000100.1:0-26724 GCA_035637435.1 Gemmatimonadales bacterium | reverse complement strand
CTCATCGGGTCGACCACTCGAAGGCCCGCGCCAGATAGGCGCGCATGGCGTCGCTCACCTGGACGTTACGCCGGGGCAGGACGCGCTCGACGATCGCCAGGAACTTCTGCTGCGTCATCCGCTCGGATGCGCCGCCGCCCCAGGCGAACGGCGGGATGTACTTGGGTGCGCGGACGCCGCCGAATACGCTGGCGCCGGCGCCGATGACCGACCCGGCATCGAACAACGTGCCGATCGCGGTCTTGGCGTGATCGCCAAAGAGACTCCCCAGGAACTGGTGTCCGGTTTCCATGCGCGTGCCGGCCACCTCCAGCCGCACCGGACCGTAGGTGCTCTTCAGGTTGGACGTCGTCGTCCCGGCGCCAAGATTCACCCATCGGCCCAGCACCGAATGCCCCAGGAAGCCCAGATGGCTCTTGTTGGAGTAGCCCAGCACGACCGTCGTCGACACCTCGCCGTGAATGACGGACCAAGGCCCGATGGCGGATGTACGAATCGCGCCGCCGACGAGCCGCGTATTGGCACCGATCCAGAGCGGCCCCTCGAGTCGCGTACCCGAGCGCACTTCCACGCCGCTCTCCAGTACCACGGGACCGTTGCGGGTATCGAAGACGACGCCGGGCTCGATGGCCGCTTCGCGCAGTGAGATCGCAGCGGGATCTCCCAGCACGATCGAGCCCTTGGGTACGGCGTCGGAGTCGCCGAGCAGCTTGCTGACGTCCTCCCGGAGCAGCTGCTCGAGGGCACCCACCAGATCGAACACGCCGTGCAGTAACACGCCGTCGACGCTCATCGCCTGCGCGTGCGCGACAGGGCCGGTCCAGGTCGTGCCGTCAGGAACCGCCCAGCCCACCGTGATGCCGTCGTGAGTCAGACGCACGGGCGTATCGGGCAGCGGGCCGGCGAGGCCCCGGGGCGCAAACGTCGACGAGCCGATCACGGCCGGCCCCGTCACCGCCCGCCGGGCTTCGACGAGGGGAACGCCCGGCTCGGGAAATCCGGCGAGGTGCGGCAGCGCGAACACCGCCGTCGCTTCCGTCCCGACGAACGTTTCCCACCGCTCTCGCACCAGATGCGCGCCCGCGCGCAGCTCGCACAGCGGCCGGATGCCGGCGAACGGGACCCAGGCCGGCCCGGGATCGGGATCGAGGAGGTACAGCCCGAGGCTCACAGGCCCTGCACCAGCGCTTTCAACTTGTCCGACTGTCCCGTCGGCATCACGAGCGTCTGCCCGTTCGCCCGCACGACGACCATGTCTTCCACTCCGGCAACCGCGATGTGCTCATTCTCCGTCCAGATCACGCAATCTCGCACATCTTCACCCAGTGTGACGTTGCCGACGGTGACATTGCCCAGCTTGTCGCGCCGCCGGATGCGCAGCAACGCGTCCCACGATCCGATGTCGTCCCAGCGGAACGCGCCCGTCACCACGGCCAGCCGCGTCGTGCGCTCGAGCACCGCGACGTCCACGGCGACGGGTGTGACGGCCGCAAAGAATCGCGGTACATCGCCGGCGTTGAGCGCCGGCCAGCCGCGGGCGAGCTCTGCCGCATAGGCGCCCGCCTCGCCGAGGAAACGCGCCGCGCCCCAGGCAAACAAGCCGCTGTTCCACAGCGCCCCGCGCCGGCGCAGCAGTGCGGCCCGCGTGGGACTCGGCTTCTCGATGAACCGCTTTACCCTCCGGGCGCTGCCCGACGCATTGCCGGGGATGATGTAGCCGTACCCCGACTCATTGCGCGTGGGTTTGACGCCGACGGTGACGAGGACGTCCTGCTCCGCGGCGACTCCCAACGCGTGCGTCGCGGCGGCACGGAACGCACGATCGTCGCCCACCGCCCAATCCGCGTGCAACGACAACATCTGCCCGCCGGGATCGTGCTTGGCGATCCAGTGCGCCGCCCAGGCGAGCGCCGGCGCGGTGGATGCGGCGCGCGGCTCGGCGAAGATGTTGGCCTCGGGTACCTCGGGCACCGTCGCGGCGACCTGATCCACCAGCGCCGCCCCTGTCAGGATCAGGATCTGCTCGGGTGGCACCAGCCCGCGCAGCCGCGCGACGGCCTGCGCGAGCAGCGGCCGGTCACCCGTCAGGGGCAGCAGCTGCTTGGGCCGCTCAGGAGTCGACAGCGGCCAGAAGCGCGTCCCCGATCCGCCCGCGAGAATGGCGGCCCAGGTGCTCACGTGGCCTCGCCTCCCGCGTCGTCGTCGGGCGGAACGTCACCGAACATCATGGCGATTCGCTGGCTCAGCTTCGTCGGACTGAACGGCTTCGTCACCAGCGCGGCGCCCAGCCGCCGCGCCTCGCGCAGAATACGGTCTTCTCCTTCGGCGGTGAGCACGAGGACGGGGAGACGGGCGGTGCCGCTCTGCTTCCTCAGGTCGCGCAGGAAATCGATTCCCGAGCCGTCGGGCAGATGGAGGTCGAGCAGCAGGCCATCGGTGGCCGGCGTGGCGCGCAGCGCGCTGCGGGCTTCCTGCAGCGTGCGCGCGAGACTCACGCGATAGCCCAGCTGTTCGAGGAACGGGCGCAACACGAGTCCGATGTGCGGCTCATCATCCACCACCAGGAGGTGCCGTGCCGAGATGGTCAACGGCGGACCCGCTTAAAGCAGACCAGCGATGGCCGTGCGGTGTCGGCGAAGATCGAACAGGAGGGCGCCCACGTTCGTCGCAGGTTGCACCAGCACGATAAGGAGGGCGTCAGCATGGAGTACCGCGACCACGGCGAGGCCGCGGCCGAACTCGAGCACGGCAGCCGTGAAGTCGCCGCGACCGCCGGCATCGCCCAACTGCGCCATGTGGTTGATCGCGGTCGGCAGCAGCGCGGCGACACTGTCCGCATCCACGCCGTTAGCCACGCGCGAATCGATGGGCAGGCCGTCCCGGCCCACCACGACCACGGCGTCCACGCCGGTTGAACGGCTGAGCGCCTCCACAACATCGCGGATGCTCGCCATAGGGGGGCCAACGTAGGTTTCCCGGAAGTCGAAGTCAAGCAGCCACTATGGGTTGACCCACTCGAACGCGGCCCTGTAAGTTCTCCAGCACTCCATGCGCCTACGCACCCTCTTTCTCCTTCCTTTTGCGCTCGCGGCCGCCTGCGGTGCTCCACTGGGGCTGCCGCGCGCTTCGTACGAAAACAAGGTGGACACGGTGTCGCTGTATGCCTTGAGCGGCACCCCAATCTCATTCCCGTCGGCGTACTCGCTGCTATTCAATCAGCCGGTGCGGCCCGATCAGACCACGTCCCTCGATTTTGCGTTCGACCTCGATAGCGCGGGTCGGGCCAAGCTGTTTCCGACCGGGGCGCTGCACCTCGGCCGGGCCTCGGGCATCCAGCTCACTACGACGCCGTTCGATTCCATCAAGGTGGCGCCCACGGGCAGGTACCAGCTCGACAGCGCGGTCGTCGTCGATTCGAATAGCGTGGCGATCCTGCATTCGACTCCCACGCAGTGCACGTTCGGCATCACGACAGCCTACTACGCCAAGCTCCACGTCCTCGCCATCGATACGACGTCCGGACCGAACGGGCGCCGCATCGACTTCGAGATTCTCACCGACACCAACTGCGGCTATCGCGGGCTCGAGACAGGCCTGCCGAAGCGTTAAGCCGTGATCGATCTGAAGTTGCTGCGCGCCTCGCCCGCTCAGGTGCGGACGGCGCTCGCCCGCCGTGGCGATCCCTCCCTGATCCGGCTGCTCGACGAAATCGAAGCGCTCGACATGAAGCGGCGCACGCTCACCGCGCAGCTCGACACGCTCAAGGCCGAGCGCAACGACGCCGCGAAGACCGACGCGCAAACCGCCAAAGCGAAAGGCAAGCTGCCCGAGGAGATCGTTGCGGCCCGGCGCAAGCTCGGCGACCGGATCACCGGTCTTGAGTCGGAGTTCCGCCAGATCGAGACGACACTGGACGCCAAGGCGCTGTTCGTCCCGAATCCGCCGCTCCCCGACGTGCCGGAAGAGCAGACCATCCTGCGCAGCTGGGGGACGCCGGCGGCCAAAGGTGGCAAGCCGCATTGGGAGATCGCGGAACGCCTCGGCATCCTCGATCTGCCGCGCGGCGCCAAGCTCGCGGGCTCGGGCTTCCCCGTCCTGATGGGCGCCGGCGCGCGGTTGGCCCGCGCGCTGATCAACTTCATGCTCGACCTGCACACACGCGAGCACGGCTACGTCGAGGTCGAGCCGCCGTTCCTGGTGCGACGTGACGTCATGACCGGCACGGGGCAACTGCCGAAGTTCGAAGACGATCTCTATCGCACCATGCCGGACGACTTGTTTCTCGTTCCGACGGCGGAAGTTCCGGTCACGAACCTCCACCGCGACGAAATTCTCGATGGCACGGCGCTGCCCAAAGGATACGTGGCCTATACGCCGTGCTTCCGGCGCGAGGCGGGCGCTGCGGGGAAGGACACGCGCGGCCTGCTGCGCGTGCATCAGTTCGATAAGGTCGAGCTGGTGCGATTCTGCCTCGCTGCCGACTCGCCGGCGGAGCATGAGAAGCTGACCGGGCACGCAGAAGCGGTCTTACAGAAGCTGGAGCTCCCGTACCGCGTCGCGGTGCTGGCGGCGAACGACTTCGGCTTTGCGGCCGCCAAAACCTACGACCTCGAGGCATGGGCGCCCGGCGTGGGCCAGTGGCTCGAGGTCTCGAGCTCCAGCACCTACACCGATTTTCAGGCCCGCCGCGCCAGCATTCGCGCCCGCCCGCGGCCCGGCGAGAAGCCCGAATTCGTGCACACGTTGAACGCGTCCGGTGTGGCGCTGCCGCGCACCATCGCGGCGTTGCTCGAGACCCACCAGCAGTCCGACGGCTCCGTGACCGTCCCGCCGGCATTGGCGCCGTATGTCGGCTCTGACCGCATTGCCTAAAGGCGCGCTGCGCCGCGCCGGTCCCGCCGCGCTCCTCACCGCCGCGCTGCTGTTCGGCGTGCTCTCGGTCGGGTATGCCTGGATTGTGGCACGCCATCTTCGCAACGATGCGCGCGAGACCAGCCGCCTCCTCGGCCACGTCTTCGCCGGTCTGAACGACCCGCGCGAAGGGGCGGCGGCCGACGCGCTGCTCGCCCTCGCCGACGAAGTCCGGCGGCTGGGCATTCCGATCGCGGTCACCGACGTGGCGGGCCGAATCACCGCGCTCGACAATGCGCCGTTCGGCGCCAATGCGAGCGACGCGATGTTGCACAACTGGATCCTCGAGCTCGACCGCATTCACCCGCCGTTGATCCAGCCGGGTGTCGGCACCATTCACTACGGGGCCCTGCCGGACGCGCGCGCGTTCACCGGACTGGCGGTGCTGCAGGGGGCGATGTTTCTCTGCCTCGTCCTGCTCGCGGTGTGGGCGATGCGCGAGCGCGTCAACGCGGCACGCGACCGGCTGTGGGTGGCGATGGCGCGCGAATCAGCACATCAGCTCGGCACCCCGTTGATGAGCCTCACGGGTTGGATTGATTACCTGCGGGAGAATCCGGGTACGCCGGGCAGCGAGTTGATCACACATCTTGAAGCCGATGCGGAGCGCCTGCAGCGCGTCGCCCGGCGCTTCGAGCGCATCGGCCGTCCGTCGCGCCGCGAGCCGGTCGGCCTGGGGACCGTCGCCGAGCGCGTCGTGGCCTACTTCCGGCCGCGGCTGCCCACCCTCGCCCACCCCGTGGCCATTGCGCTGACGTCGCCCGGCGCGGGACCGACGGCAACCGGCGATCCGGTGCTCATCGAGTGGGCGCTCGAGGTGGTCGTGAAGAACGCGGTAGATGCGTTGAGCGGCCGGGGCGGCCGCATCGACATCGACGTCGAAGGGGGCGACACCGTCGGGCGGGTCAGTGTGCGGGATGACGGCCCCGGCGTGGCGCCGGAGATGCAAGGTCAGCTCTTTGAGCCCGGCGTCTCCAGCAAAACCGGCGGGTGGGGTATTGGCCTCGCGCTCGCACGCCGCATCGTCGAGCAGCAACATGGCGGCCGGCTCGCGTTTCGGCCGGGAGAGCAGGGCAGGGGTTCGGTGTTCGTGCTCGAATTTCCGTTGAGATGATTGGACAGGCTATTTCACAGGCTAAAGCCTGTGCTCGGCACATCGTTGTCCTTAAGGACAGCGCATTGCCGAGCCCACCCTTTAGGGTGGGAACAAAATGACTGCAGTCCATCCACTTCCCCTCAATCCCGCGCAGCGGGAGGCGGTCGAGCATCCCGGTGGGCCGTTGCTCGTCCTCGCGGGGGCGGGCTCCGGAAAGACCCGTGTCCTCACGGCGCGGATCGCGCACCTCATCACCACCCTCCATGTCGCGCCGCAACGGATTTTCGCCGTCACGTTCACGAACAAGGCGGCGGGCGAGATGCGCACCCGCGTCGCCCAGCTGCTGGGCGCCGATCCGCGCGGGTTATGGATCGGCACGTTCCATTCGCTCTCCGCCCGGCTGCTGCGCCGCGAGGCGCCGCTGCTGGGGTTCGGGCCGAACTTCACGATCTACGACTCGGACGACTCCGAGGCGCTGGTGAAGCGGCTCCTCGAGGCACGCCAGCTCTCGACCAAGGTCTACACCCCGCGCGCCGTGCACGGCCTGATCTCGAGCGCCAAGAACCGCATGCTCGAGCCCGAGGAGCTGGGTGCACGGGCGGATACGCCGCTCGTGAAGGTCGCGGCCGACGTCTACGCCGACCTGGGGCCGGCGTTGCGGCAGGCCAACGCGATGGACTTCGACGATCTGTTGCTCCATCCGCTCACCCTGTTTCGCCGGCATCCGGAGCGGCTCGCCTACTGGCAGGACCGGTTTCAGCACGTCCTGGTCGACGAGTTCCAGGACACCAACGCGGCGCAGTACCTGCTGGTCAAGCATCTCGCCAAGCAGCACGGCAATCTCTGCGTCGTGGGTGACGACGACCAGGCGATCTACGGCTGGCGCGGCGCGGACGTCCGGCACATGCTCTCGTTCCAGAACGACTTTCCGGGCGCGAAGCTGGTGCGGCTGGAGCAGAACTACCGGTCGACGCAGATCATCCTCGATGCGGCCAACGGCATCATCGCCGAGAACACGGCGCGGCTGGGCAAGACGCTGTTCACCGAAAAACAGGGCGGCGCCCCGGTGACGTTGCTGAGTACCGCCGATGAGCGGGACGAGGCCGAATGGCTGGCGAATGAGTTCGCCCGCCGCGCCGCGGATGGCGACATCGCGTACGAAGGCATGGCGATCCTCTATCGTACCAACGCGCAGTCCCGCCCCCTGGAAGAGGCCTTCCGCTTCCGCGGCATCCCGTACCGGCTGATCGGCGCCATCAGCTTCTATGAGCGGCGCGAAGTGAAGGACCTGCTCGCCTATCTGCGGCTGATTGCCAACCCGGCCGACGACGAGGCCTTCCTGCGGGTCGTCAACGTGCCGCGGCGCGGCGTCGGCGACGCCTCGCTGGCGGTGCTGGTGCGGGCGGCAACCGGATGGCAGCAGCCGCTGCTCGAAGCCGCGCGCCGCGCCCCGAACGTCAGCGACCTGCGGCCCAATGTCCGGGAGGCGCTCACGGGCGTAGCCTCGTTGCTCGACCGGTTGCGGGACGCTGTCGGGCAGGCGGACCCCGCCACCGCGCTCGAGACGATCCTCGCCACCACCGGCTACGAGCAGTACCTGGCGGAGGAAGGCGCCGAGGGGATGGAGCGGATCGAGAACGTACGGGAGCTGGTGGCCGGCGCCGCAGCCTGGGCGGAGATCCAGGACCCGGACGCCGCGGAAGGCACGGGGAGTCCGGTCGAGCGCTACCTCACCCAGGCCGCGCTCGTGACCCCGGCGGACGAAGACCGCAACGCGGCTGGCGTGACGCTCACCACCGCGCACATGGCGAAGGGACTCGAGTGGCCGATCGTCGCGCTCGCGGGTCTGGAGGATGGATTGTTCCCACTCGGTCGCTCGACCGAGCAACCGGGCGGCGTCGAGGAGGAGCGACGACTCTGTTACGTGGGTCTCACGCGCGCCCGCGAAAGGTTGTATCTCTCATGGGCGCGCACGCGGTACCGCAACGGGCGCCTGGAGCTGGCGGAGCCGTCGCGCTTTCTCGCCGCGTTGCCGCCGCACGTTGTCGAAGAGCGGAGCACGACGCCGTCGTGGCACCCGCTGCGCGGGTCGAGTGCGATGCCTCCCCGGCCGCCACGGCCGCGTGGCGCCGCGGCGAGGCGATTGCCGCCGGACATCGGATTTCCTGAAGACGTTTCGCAGGACGCGCCGCGCTACGTGAAAGGGGAACGCGTTCGTCACCGCAAATTCGGCGGTGGTGTGGTGCGCGCGGTGTCGGGTGAGGGTCGCGATCTGCGCGTGAGCGTAGACTTCGACGATCCGGACATCGGGACCAAACAACTGCTCGTCGCCTACGCGGGGCTCGAGCGGGACTGGCAAGGAGAAGGGGCATGAGTGTGTCGCGGGAGGAGGCGCTGCGCATCGCGCAGCTCGCGGAGCTCGACGTCGACGACGCGGCGCTGCCGGAGCTGGCGGAGCAGATGTCGCGGATCATCGATTACGTGGCGCAGCTGAGCGCGGTGCCCGCGAACGGCACCGTGAAGGCGTTCGTGCCGGGCCCCGACGCGATCCGCTTCCGGGCCGATGAAGTCAACCCAGAGCCGCTCGCGTTCGGCCCCGCGGAGTTCGCCCCCGCATTCAAGGAAGGATTCTTCGTCGTACCGAAGCTGGATCAATTCGAGTGAGTGACGCCCCCGCCAAAGCGGTCGCGGACCGCCTGGTGAAAGCCAAGCGCCTCAACGCGCTGCTCACCCCTCCCAAGGACCTCCGCAAGTCGCTCACCGCGCAGGTCGCGGCGGCGCGTCCCACCGGAGTGCTGTACGGTATGCCCGTCGCGGTGAAAGACAACATCTGCACGCTGGAGTTCACGACGAGCTGCGGGTCGCGGATTCTCGAAGGCTACCGCTCGCCGTACGAGGCCACCGCGGTGGCGAAGCTCAAAGCCGCCGGCGCGCTGATCGCCGGCAAAACGAATTGCGACGAGTTCGCGATGGGCTCGTCCACGGAGCACTCGGCGTACGGGCGTGTGCTGCACCCCCTGGACAAGACGCGCGTGCCGGGCGGCTCCTCCGGCGGCTCCGCGGCGCTCGTCGCCGCCGGCGCGGTGCCGGCCGCGCTCGGCTCGGAAACGGGCGGCTCGGTACGCCAGCCGGCGGCGTTCTGCGGCGTGGTCGGCATCAAGCCGACGTACGGGCGCGTCAGCCGCTACGGCCTCGTCGCGTTCGGCTCGTCGCTCGATCAGATCGGCGTCTTCGGGCGCAGCGTCCACGATGCCGCGCGCGTGCTCTCCGTGATCAGCGGGCGCGACCCCAGAGATGCGACCTGCGAAGATCGCGATCCCTTGCGGTTGCCGACGGTGCCGGAGTCGTTGCAGGGCTTCGTCATCGGGTTGCCGCGGGAGTACTTCCCGCCCGAGCTCGACCCGGCGGTGCGGCGGGTCTGCGATCGCGCGGTGCGCCACCTGAAGGATCTCGGCGCGGCGGTCCGCGAAGTCTCATTGCCCCACACCCCCTATGCGGTGCCGACCTACTACGTGATCGCGCCCGCGGAGGCGTCGTCCAACCTGGCCCGCTACGACGGCGTTCGCTACGGGCCGCGATTCGACGGGCATGCCGATCTGCGCACCCTGTATCGCACCACGCGCGGGCGGGGCTTCGGCCCCGAGGTCCGGCGCCGCATCCTCGTCGGCACGTACGTGCTGTCGTCGGGTTACTACGACGCCTACTACCGGCGGGCCCAGCAGATGCGGTCGCTGATCGCGCAGGACTTCAGGAACGTCTGGGATCGCGGGGTGGACCTGCTGTTCACGCCCACCGTTCCGACGGCCGCCTTCAAGGCGGGGGAGAAGCTCGCGGACCCGATTGCGATGTACATGTCCGACATCTTCACCGTGACCGCGAATCTCGCCGGCCTGCCGGCGATGTCGCTGCCGATCGGCCGCGTCAAAGGCCTGCCCATCGGCGGCCAGTTGATCGGCCAGGCGTTCCTGGAAGACGAGATGATCGAAGCGGCGTACGCGCTCGAGCGCGTGGTCCCCGCCACGGACGAGGCGTAATGAGCGCCCCCTGGGAAACGATCATCGGGCTCGAGACGCACGTGCAGCTGCGTACCAAGTCGAAAATGTTCTGCGGCTGCTCGACGGCGTTCGGCGCGCCCCCCAACACCCAGGTCTGCCCCGTGTGCCTGGGCCTGCCGGGTGCGCTGCCGGTCGTCAACGGCTTGGGCGTCGGGCTCGCCGTGCGCGGCGCGCTCGCGCTGGGCTGCACCGTGCATCCCACGAGCATCTTCGCCCGCAAGAACTATTTCTATCCCGATCTGCCCAAGGGGTATCAGATCTCGCAGTTCGACCAGCCGCTCGCGACGAGCGGCACGCTGTCATTTCTCTCTCCTGAGCGCGGCATCGTGAATGCCACGATCGTGCGGCTGCACCTCGAGGAGGATGCCGGCAAATCGATTCACGATCGCTTTGCCAAAGCGACCGCGGTCGATCTCAACCGCTCCGGCGTGCCGCTCATCGAGATCGTCGGCGGCCCCGATCTCCGCTCTCCGGCGGAAGCGCGCGCGTACCTCCAGACCCTGAAGCAGCTGCTCGAATACATCGGCATCTCCGATTGCGATATGGAGAAGGGCAGCCTGCGCGTCGACGCCAACGTCTCGGTGCGGCGCGCGGGCGAGACCGAGCTCACTACGCGCACCGAGGTCAAAAACATCAATTCGTTCGCGTTCGTCGAGAAAGCGCTGACGGTGGAACGCGACCGGCAGATCGCGCTCGTCGAATCGGGCGGCAGCGTGACGCAGCAGACGATGCTGTACGACTCGCGCGAGAACAGCGTGCGCCCGCAGCGCTCGAAGGAAGAGAGCCACGACTACCGCTATTTCCCCGAACCCGACTTGCCGCCGCTCGTCCTGACGCCGGAGTTCGTCGCCGAGCAGCAGAGCGAGCTGCCGGAGCTGCCCGCGCAGAAGCGCGAGCGTTTCGTGGCACAGTATGCGCTGAGCCGGGAGCATGCGGCGGTGCTCACCGCCAGTCGCGCGGTCGCCGAGTACTATGAGAGCGTCGTGCGCGCGCCCGCGGAGCCGCAGGCGGCGGCGAATTGGGTGATGACGGAAGCGCTGGCCGATGCCAAGGACCATCAGGACCAGCTGCGGGTGTCGCCCGCCGCACTGGCGCAGATCATCGCCCTGGTGAAGGGCGGCACACTCAGTCATCAGGCGGCGAAGCGTGTGTTCGGAGAAGTGGCCGAGCAGGGCGGGGACCCGCGCACCGTAGCGGAATCGCTCGGCGTCGTGCAGGTCGCGGACAGCAACGTCGTCGCGGGGTGGGTCACGGACGTGCTGGGCGCGCACGCGCCCGAAGTCGGCCGCTACAAGAATGGCGAGACCAAGCTGATGGCGTTTTTCGTGGGGCAGGTGATGCGCGCGTCGAAGGGGAAGGCGGATCCGAAGCTGGCCCAGCGCGTGCTCGAAGAGAAGCTCGCCGCCCCCGCGTCCCCCTTTCCCTCCTAGCTCTCCCGCCAGGGACGCTGCGCGCGCGACTGCTTCCAGTAGTCGAGCGCCGGAGTTGGCAATCCGAAGTGCTGCTGTGCCGTTTCTTCCACGCGCTCGGGCTCGTGCCGCCCGCCTTCGCGGAGCGCTTGCCGCCGCATCCGCTTCGCCATGCCCAGCGCTTTTTCTCCCGCCGGGTCGAGCCGCCGAGCCGCCGCGTCACGAGCGTCGGCGCCCAGCGTCTCCATGACGTACTCGAACGCCACGGCCATGTGCTTTTCGATGTCGCTGTCGGCGAGATCCCAGCGGCTCGTGCCGGCGATCACCTGGAACACCCACTGCCAGCTCTGGCTCTCGGTGAGATGCACCATCCCGCGGAACAAGCGGCGATTGGTCCTGACGCTGAACAGGGTGGGCGACAGAATCTCGTCGAGGTGGGCATCGCTCGCCGCATGGTCCTTCAAGATGACGTCGCGGGCCTCTCGCGCGTACGCGTCCCCGAGGTGCGTCTCGAACCGGCTCTCCCAGTAGGAGTGACCCAGCGCGACGGTGCTCGACGTCAGCACCAGCTGGCGCGGCACGAAGAAATTGTGCGCGATCGTATCGGCGGCGAGGTGCGAGAGGTAACCGAGTCCAAACGCGCGCAACGGGTCGCTCGGCGCGAGATCGAGAATCTCCTGACCCACATGCCACGCGTGACAGTGCCGGCCGACGGGGGCGTATTTCTTCGCCATCGACGTGTCCGCGGCGATGTTGCCGTAGAGAAAATCATAGGGGAAGGCGCGCAGCAAATCGGCGATCAGCGTGGGCAGCTGATGCAGGTTGGCGAGCACCGACTCGCCGAGGAAGATGTGGGTGCCGGGTGTCCAGGCGTGCGCGACGCCGGGGAAGAGCAGCAACGCGATGCCGGCGAGAGCGACCGCCACTCCGATGCGCTTCACCGTCGTTTCTTGCCTTTCAGGAGCTTGCGGCTCCAGCGCCAGACCGAGAGCCCACGGCGCACATCGCGCATGGTGGCGGCGGCATCGAGCGCCGTCTCCTCGAGCTCGTCCTGCATCACCTCGGCCAGCGTGTCCAGACTGGTGAGCCGTTCTTCGGCGGCATCCGCTGCGCGGACAATGCGTTGTCGTACATCGCGGGACGCCCCCACGAGCGCATCCGCTTCATTCTTAATGGCGCCGATCAGCTGCCGCACATCGGCGATCGCCGGGCCGGCATAGCCTTTCAGCGCTTTGACGGCCGCGCGAATGCCGAGCGCCGCGGCTACGATGGCGGCGGCCCCTACCAGGGCGGCGAGCGCGATGATCGCCAGACTCAGTGCCGACACCACGCCGACCCAGGTCGGGAGCATCACGAAACCTCTGCGCGCCTCGGGCGTGCTGTCAACGGGGTGCACGCCGCGATGGCCTCGCCGGCCATCACGCTCAGCAGGATCGTGACCAGCACGGCGCCGAAGGTTCCACGTGCCAGGTCGAACCCGGCCGCGAGCGCGATGGCGCTCGCGCCTTGCCGCAAGGCGGGATACGCGAACTCGGGCGGTGGCGCGTAGGGCAGTGACCGCCACACCGGGTCGACCTGATCGAGACCGAATCGTACCGTCACCCAGCGCACCGCGACGCGGATCAGCGCGAGGAACAGCGCCGCGGCGAGGACCCAGCCACTCACGGGGCGGAGCAGGGCGCCCGCGATGATAAGGAAAGCGGCAAACAGGACCAGCTCCCAACGGCCGAGCAGATCCGTGACGGCACGGCGCACCGCGGGCGATGCGAAGCTGACCATGACGGCGGCCTCCAATCCGCAGACGACGAAGGGCGAGAGCCCCAGCGCGTAACTGAAGCCCGCGCCCCAGAGGATCGCCGCGAAGGCGGGGATACCGGCTTCGCTAGGGTTTAGCAAGCTGCGCGCCAGCACCACGAAGAGGCCGCCGAGGCCGAGGCCGGCGATCAGCGTTACCACGAGACTGCGCAACGCGAGGTGGGGGTGATACAGTGCAACCGCGACCACGATGGCGGCCGTACCGAATGCCGTATCGAGCAGCGCGTTGCGCCGGCCGAGCCGCGGCCCTCGCTGGCTGGCCGCAGTGGTGAGTGCCCCCGCGAGTGCGAGGGCGATCGCGAGCGACGGATGACCCCATGTCTGGGCGAGCGACGGAAACGCGCGGGCCAGCGCCCAGGCGGTCGCGGCCGTCGTCAGCAACACGGGCACGGCGAGTGTCGCACCGATCAGCCACGTGCGCCGTGACACGCGCCGCAGCATGCGCCACTCGAGGCGTGACCCGAACAGCGCGCCCATCCATCCGATGCCGAGCGCGACGACCGGCTCGAGCAGGCGCAGTCCGGCGGCGTCGACCACACCGAGACCCGGCCCGAGGAGCAGGCCGAGCAACAGGAACGGCGCGCCAGTTGCCAGCAGATCGTCGAACACCTTGGGGTGTCGCTGTGCCGGGCGGGACAGCCGCGTCACGCCGATGCCGGCGAGGATGACGAGCGCCAGCGCGAGGAGGGGATGCACGAGGGCCAACGTTCGCGAACGCTTGACGCAGGCGCAAGCGGCTTCGTAGCTTGGGCGGACCTATGCCACCGTCGTTCCGTGTCACGGGAGGACGCCCGCTCACGGGCACGATCCGCCCCGCCGGCAACAAGAACGCGGCCCTTCCGATTCTCGCGGCTACACTCCTCGCCGATGGCCCGTGCCGCATCGACAACGTTCCCCGCATCCGCGACGTTGAAACGCTGCTGGCCTTGCTCCAGCACGTCGGCGCGGCGGTGCAGTGGCAGGGCGCGAACACGGTGGAGATCGACACGAGCGGTGCGGAACCACGCCCGCTCGATCCGCAGCTGTGCAAGGAAATCCGCGCCTCGATTTTGCTTGCGGGACCGATGCTCGCGCGCTTCGGCCGCGTCACGTTGCCGCCACCCGGCGGCGACGTCATCGGCCGGAGGCGCGTCGACACCCACTTTCTCGCGTTGGAGCAGCTCGGCGCCGAGATCAGCATCGGTGACGCGTACAAGCTCGAAGGCAAGCTGAAGAGCGCCGATATCTTCCTCGATGAGCCGAGCGTGACCGGGACGGAGAATGCGCTCATGGCGGCGGTGCGGGCGGCGGGCACCACGGTCCTGCGCAACGCCGCATCGGAGCCCCACGTCCAGGACCTGGCGCGCTTTCTCGTCGCGCTGGGGGCGGCGATCGACGGTATCGGCAGCAATACGCTGACGGTCGAAGGCGGCCGCCCGCTCAAGCCCGCTGCGCATACCGTGGGCCCCGATCATATCGAGATTGGGTCGTTCATCGGGCTCGCCGCCGTGACAGGCGGCGAGGTCACGATCGACGGCGTGCGGGCCGACGACCTGCGCTCGACGCTGCTCGCGTTCGAGCGTCTCGGCGTGCGGCCGCGGCTCGACGGCGCGAGGCTGATCGTCGATGCCGGCCAGGAGCGGCGCATCCGCCCCGACCTCGGCGGTCACGTGCCGAAGCTCGAGGACGGCCCGTGGCCCGCGTTCCCCGCCGATCTGATGTCGATCGCGATCGTCGTCGCGACCCAGTGCGAGGGGTTGCTGCTCGTCTTCGAGAAGCTGTTCGAATCGCGGCTCTTCTTCGTCGATAAACTGATCGGCATGGGCGCGCGGATCGTGCTGTGCGATCCACACCGGGCGGTGATCGCCGGGCCCTCGGCGCTGCGGGGCCAGGTGGTGGAGAGCCCCGACATCCGCGCCGGCATGGCGATGTTGCTCGCCGCACTCGCGGCGCAAGGCGACTCCGTCATACAGAACATCGGCCAGATCGACCGCGGGTACGAGCACATCGACACACGACTGCAGGCACTCGGAGCGCAGATTGAGCGCAGCGGATAGTCGCGTAGGGGCGCAGCATGCTGCGCCCCTACTATCCATTGCCGAAGTGCCTGTCGGCGATGCGGCCGTACCACGTCTCGAGCTCAGGGAGTGGGCCGAGCGCTACGGCCTGGTCGCCGGCATCACCACGCGGCCGCTGAGCCTCGGCCTCTGGAGTGACGAACCGGTGGGGCAGGTCAGCGGCCGCTGGCGCGCCTTCCGCGCGGCGTTCGGCACGCGGTTCCCGGCGATCGTGCTGTCGCATCAGGTGCACGGAACCGAAGTGCGGTGGCACGAATCGCTGTCGGAGGGGTGGTTGATTCTCGATGGCAGCGACGGCCACGCCACGGGCGACAGCGGCGTGCTGCTCACCATCACCGTCGCCGATTGCATTCCCGTCTACCTTGCCGTGCCGCAAAAAGGGGCGATCGCGCTGGCCCACGCCGGGTGGCGCGGGACCGCCGCCGGCATCCTCGCCAAGTGCGTCGAGCTGTTGAAGGGGCGCGGTTTTGCGAAAGGTACAGACATCGTAATGCATTGCGGCGTCGGTATTTGTGGTAACTGTTATGAAGTAGGTTCTGAAGTCGCCGATCGCTTTGGTTTAACCGGGTCGGTGCAGCTCGACTTGCGCGACACCCTGGCCCAGCAGGCGCGCAGTCTGGGCATCCAGGAAATCTCCATCTCGCCGTGGTGCAGCGCAGAGGGGCGCGACCGGTTTTTCTCGCATCGGGCGTCTCGTGGGCGGGACGGCCGCATGGTGGCGTACCTGGGACGGCCGGTCGGTTGACATGGGGAGCACCCCGGCTACATTCCCCCTGCGTGATGCGGGCGAAGTTCGGCCCGCGCTTTTTTTTCCATGCTCACTGAGAGTCTTGTCGAGGCCTTTCGGACCCGGCTGGAAGCGCTGGGATTCGATCTGGCTGACCTGCGCATCGGCGGTACACCGAACCGGCCGCTCGTCCAAGTCCGCATTGACTGTCCGCCACGGAACGTCACGGTCGAAGACTGCAGCCGGGTAAGCGGGGCGCTGGAGCAGTGGCTCGACGCCGGTGGTCCCCTGGGCAATCGCTACGTGTTGGAGGTGTCGAGCCCGGGGATCGAGCGGCCCGTGCGTTGGCACCGGCATTGGGCCCAATTCGTGGGCCGGGACGTGAATGTGAAGCTGGCGGGAATGGGCCGGGTCCGCGCCCGCATCGTTGCGGTTCCGAATGAGGAGACGGTCGTACTCCAGCCGCAAGGCGCACAAGAGCGCGAATACCGGCTGAGCGAGGTGAAGGACGCTCGTTTGGCGAGCGATTCAGACGGCTGATGGCAGATTGACTGAGGGCAATAAATGGCAAACGCGACCGATGTCGTTTCGGCAATCCGAGAACTGACCAACACCAAGCAGCTCGAGCGCAGCGAGCTGATCGACCTGCTCAAGGACGGGCTGCACGCCGCGCTGGTGAAGCGGTACGGCCCGAACGTGCGCGCGGAGATCGGGATCGACGAGCTCAAGGGCTCGATCCGCATCGTCGTGCTCAAGACCGTCGTCGAGACGGTGGAGGATCCCGGCACGCAGGTGTCGCTGGAGGAGGCGCGCTACGAGGATCCGGAGTTTGCGCCGGGCGACGTGCTCGAAGAGGAAGTGCCGTTCGAGCAGTTCGGGCGCACCGCGGTCCAGGCGGCCAAGCAGCGCATCATCCAGCGCGTGCGGGAAGGGGAGCGCACCCGCATCCGCGAGGAGTTCTCCGGCAAGGTCGGCGAGCTGCTCTCGGGCGAGGTGCAGCAGATCGAGCGCGGCAAGATCGTCGTCATGCTGAACAAATTCCGCGAAGCCGAAGCGATCATCCCCTACCGGGACCAGAACCACCGCGAGCACTTCCATCAGGGCGACACGATTCGCGCGGTGCTGAAGCGCATCGAGGAGACCCCCAAGGGGCCGCGTCTCATTCTGTCGCGCGCCGATCCGCTGTTCGTGAAGGCGCTGTTCAAGCTCGAGGTCCCCGAGATCCAGCAGCAGATCGTCGAGATCCGCGCCACCGCGCGGGAGGCGGGCAGCCGCACCAAGATCGCGGTCTGGTCGCGCGACGACTCCATCGACCCGGTGGGCGCCTGCGTGGGGCTGAAAGGCTCGCGCGTGCAGGCGGTCGTGAACGAGTTGAACGGCGAGCGCATCGACATCGTGCCGTGGTCGTCCGATCCCGAGCGCTTCGCCAAGCTGTCGCTCGCGCCCGCGCGGGTGGCCCGCGTCTTCTCCGACCCCGAGTCGAAGACGATCCAGGCGATCGTGGACGAGGATCAGCTGTCGCTCGCGATCGGCCGCAACGGCCAGAACGTCCGCCTCGCATCGGAGCTGACGGGATGGAAGGTCGATCTCTACTCGAGCCGCGAGTGGCTGGAGCGGGGCGGGGAAGGGCCGCTGTTCGCGCCGCTGCCGCCGCCCGACCAGTCGTCCGTAACGCAGGTGGCGCTGACCGAAATGAAGGGGCTGTCGCCCGAGCTCGTCGCGGTCCTGGAGCTGGCCGGCAAAAAGACGCTGCAGGACATCCTCGACCTCGAGCGGGAAGAGGTCGATCAGATTCCGGGCATGACACCCGACCTCGCGGAAAAAATGATGTCATTCCTGAATGAGATGACGGAGGACGGCGGCGAGGAGGAAGAAGCTCCCAAGACCACGGCGTGAGCGCGCGACTGACGAGGCTGCTTGGCCTCGGTGTCCGCGCGGGCAACGTCGTGATCGGCGTGGCAGGCGTTCGGGCGGGATTGCAGCGCGGCAAGCTGGTGTGCGTCGTGCTGGCCGCTGATGCGGGCCAGCGTACGATGGAGAAGGTGACGCGGCTCGCGGAAGCACGGAGCATTCCCGTGATCCGCGGACCAGGGGCAACGGAGTTGGGGACGGCACTCGGTAAGCCGCCGGTGCAGGCGGTCGGAGTCTCGGATCGGGCGCTGGCACGAGGACTGATGGAGGAGTAAGAGTGGCAACGACGCGGATTCATGATCTGGCAGCGGAATTCGGGATCTCCAGCGAGCAGCTGATGGGCATGCTCAAGGAGATGGACATCTTCGTGCGCAGTCATCTGACGCCGCTCAAGGACGAGCAGGTGTCGTTGGTGCGCGCGCGCTGGGAACGCGACAAGCGCAAGCAGAAGCAGCCGGCCGCGCCGCCGAAGCGGCGCCGCGCCGCGGCCAAGATGGTCGAGCCGGTGCCGGAGCCCGTGGCCGCGGGCGACAGCCGTCCCAAGCGGCGGCGCCGCACTGCCGCGGAAGTCGCCGCGGCCGATGCCGCGGCCGCCGAGGTCGCCGCCGCCGAAGCCGCCCAGGCCGAGATCGCGCGCCTGGCGCTCGAGACCGCCGCCCGCGAGCAGGAAGAAGAGAAGGTCGCGGCGTCGCTCGAGGAGCGCGCGGCGGCGCTGTTCAAGGATCTTGCGCCGGCAGAGCCGGCCGAGACGACGGCACCCGTCGCGAACCTCACGTTCGCGCCAGCGCCGCCCTCCGGCGCTGCTTCGCCGCCGGCCTTTAGTTCGCCGCCGGCCGCTCCGCCGCCTCGTCCTTTCATCCCCACGCCCGTGCGTCCACGCCCAGTGGCGCGTGGCGCGCCATCAGGGGGCGGGCCGAGCGGGAGCAGTACCGTGCCACCGCGGCCCGTCGCATCGGCCGCCCCGGGCGCGCCGCCGCTCGATGACCGGCGCCGCGAAAAGGGCAAGAAGCGCAAGAAGGGCAAGAAATCGCTGGTCGATCAGGAAGCGGTGGCGCAGAACATTTCGCGCACCCTCGCCACGTTGAAGGCGCCGGTCGGCAAGAAGGGCGTGCACCGCCGCGAGGAGGGGCCGACGTTCCGTGAGGTGCAGGAGGAGCGGCGGCGCGAAGAACGTGAGCGCGAGAAGACCCTCGTGCGGGTGACGGAGTTCGTGACCGTCTCCGAGCTGGCGAGCACGCTCAAGGTGCCACCGACGCAGATCGTCACCTTCGCCTTCAAAGAGCTGGGCCAGATGGTGACGATCAACCAGCGGCTCGACTTCGACATGATCGAGCTGATCGCCTCGGCGTTCGGTTTCCAGGCGGTCAAGGAAGAGGAGTACGCGACCACCCAGACCGAACAAGCCAAGGACGCGGACGAGACGTTGAAGCCGCGGCCGCCGGTCGTGACGATCATGGGCCACGTCGACCACGGCAAAACCTCGCTGCTCGACTACGTCCGCAAGGCAAACGTGGTCGCCGGCGAGGCGGGCGGCATCACGCAGCATATCGGCGCCTACCAGGTCACGCTGAAAGACGGCCGCAAGATCACGTTCCTCGATACCCCGGGCCACGAAGCCTTCACCGCGATGCGGGCCCGCGGGGCGCAGGTGACGGACATCGTCGTGCTGGTCGTCGCCGCCGACGACGCGATCATGCCCCAGACGATCGAGGCGATCTCGCATGCCAAGAACGCCGGCGTGCCGCTCGTCGTGGCGATCAACAAGATCGATCTCCCGACGGCCAACGTGCAGAAGGTGAAACAGGACCTCTTGGCGCACGACGTCGTGCTCGAGGAGTTCGGCGGCACGGTGCTCGCGACCCCCATCTCCGCCAAGAAGGGCACGAACGTCGAAACGCTGCTCGATCAGATCCTGCTGCAGGCGGAGCTGCTGGACCTCAAGGCAAATCCCGAACGCAAGGCGCACGGGACCGTGCTCGAAGCACAGCTCGATCCGGGTAAGGGCGCGCTCGCGACGATTCTGGTGCAGAACGGCACGCTGCGCGTCGGAGACGATTTCATCTGCGGGCAGTACTCGGGTCGCGTGCGCGCGATGTACGACGAGCGCGGCGGCACCGAAGCCGACGCCGGACCGTCCACGCCGGTGCAGATCCTCGGCTTCGAGGGTGTGCCGGAAGCGGGCGACAGTTTCCTGGCGATGGACGACGCGGCGGCGGCGCGCGACATCGCGCAGAAGCGCCAGCGCCTCGAGCGCGAAGCGCAGCATCGCCGGTCGGGTCGCGTGAAAACGCTCGAAGACTTCATGGCCGAAGCCGCGGCGGGCGGTGTCGCCACGCTGCGCATCATCATCAAGGCCGACCAGGGTGGTCCCGCCGAAGCGTTGGCCGACGCGCTGGCGCAGCTCTCGACGTCCGAGGTCAAGGTCGAAGTCGTGCACCGCGGCGTCGGCGCCATCACCGAGTCGGACGTGCTGCTCGCGCGCGCGTCGGGCGCGATCATCGTGGGCTTCCACGTGCGTCCCGATTCCAACGCGCGGGCGGCCGCGGATCGCGAGCGGGTGGAGATCCGCACCTACCGCATCATCTACGAGGCGGTGGAAGAGGTGAAGCTGGCGATGGAAGGCCTGCTCGCGCCCGAAAAGAAAGAAGTGGTGGTGGGCGAAGCCGAAGTCCGGCAAACGTTCAAAATTGCAAAGATCGGAACGATCGCCGGCTGCTTCGTGCGGAGCGGCGTCATCCCGCGCACCGGCAAGGTGCGCGTGATCCGCAACGGCGTCGAGGTGTACGACGGCACGCTGTCCTCGCTCAAGCGGTTCAAGGACGACGTACGGGAAGTTCGCGAGGGATTCGAGTGCGGCATGGGCGTCGAGAATTTCAACGACATCAAAGTGGGCGACTTGATCGAATCGTATCGCATCGAGGAGATCGCGCGGTCGCTCAGCGCTACTGAGTCGTGATCGTGGGCGTGATGTCGTGGGAGCTGCATCTCCCGGCATGCCAGTCGCTCAAGGACAAGCGCACGATCGTGAAGAGCTTGAAGGACCGGATGCACAACCGCTTCAATGTGTCGGTCGCCGAGACGGGGCATCAGGACCTGTGGCAGCGCGCCGAGCTGACGGCGGCGGTGGTGAGCACCGACCGGCGTCACGCCGAGAGCGTGTTGCGCGAAGCGGACCAGCTGGTGGCCGGCGCGGACGGGGCCCGCATCGTGGACACCAGCACGAGTTATCTCTGAGATGAAGCGTCGCAGCCATCGTCCGGAGCGCGTCAGTGAAGTGATTCGCCACGCCGTGGGTGTCTTTCTCACCGCCGACGTGCGCGATCCCCGGATCGGATTCGTCACCGTGACCGGCGTCGACGTCTCGCACGATTTGTCGCACGCGAACGTGCGGGTGAGCGTGATGGGCTCCGACGAGGAAAAGGCGAAGTCGCTCGAAGGGCTCGCCAGCGCCGCGCGCTTCCTGCGGGCGCAGCTCTCGAAGGAGCTGCATCTCCGGACGAGCCCCGAGCTGCACTTCCACCTGGACCGTGGACTCGAGCACGCGCAGCACATCGATCGCGTGTTGAAGGAGCTGAAGGAGACGGACGACTGAACAACGCGGGGCTCCTGCTGGTGGCCAAGCCGGCCGGCCCCACGTCGCATGACGTCGTCGATATGGTGCGTCGCGCGCTCGGCGAACAGCGCGTCGGCCATCTGGGCACGCTGGACCCGTTCGCCAAAGGATTGCTGGTGCTGGTCGTCGGCCGGGCGACGCGCCTGGCGACGTTCGCCGCCGGCTGGCCGAAGACGTACGAAGGCGTGATCCGGCTGGGTATCACGACCGACACCGACGATCTGACCGGGGCGGTCGTGGCGACGGCGCCGTGGACCGGGATCACGCCGGCGCAGCTCGCCGATGTGATCGCGGGCTTCCGCGGCTCGTACGCGCAGCGGCCGCCCGCGTACTCGGCGGTGAAGATCGAGGGCGAGCGGGCGTACCGGCGCGCCCGGCGCGGCGAAGCCGTCGCGCCCGAGCCGCGGCCCGTGGAGATCGCCGACCTCGAGATCGTCGAGGCGGCCGTCCCGGACCTCCGCTTTCGGGCCACGGTGAGCGCGGGGACGTACCTGCGGTCGCTGGCGCGCGACATCGGGGCGAAGCTGGGATGTGGCGCGCATCTCACCGCGCTGCGGCGCACCGCGGTCGGGCCGCTGCGGCTGGCGGATGCGGTCGCACCGGAGGCAGTCACGCCGGCGGCGTTACAGGATGCGGCGGTGCTGGTCGCCCACTTGCCGCACCGGCAGGTAGATAAAAAGGAACGGGACGCGCTCGTGCATGGACGGCCCATTGCGAGCGAACCGCCGGCTGACGGCAGAGGGCTGACGGCCGTTTTCGATGGCGATGAGCTGCTAGCCGTAGCCGAGCAGGTGGGCGAGGTTCTGAAGCCGCGCGTCGTGGTGGCGGAGCACTGATGTCGGGAGCGGTCGTCACGGTGGGGACGTTCGACGGCCTGCATCGCGGCCATCAGGCGGTGCTCGCGGAGGTGACGCGTCGCGCGCAAGCGGGTCGACTCACGAGCGTGGTCGTCACGTTCGAGCCGCATCCGCTCGCGGTCGTGAATCCGGCGGCGGCGCCGAGGCTGCTCACGCTGCCCGACGAAAAGCGGGAGCTGGTCACGGCGCAGGGCATCGATCGGTTCGTGCTGATGCCGTTTACGCCGGCGGTCGCGCAGCTCGATGCGGCAGCATTTGTCCGGCGGCTGGGCGACGACTACGCGATGCGCGAGCTGGTGATGGGGTACGATCACGGGTTTGGTCGCGGCCGGGCGGGTGACGTCGAGCTGGTGCAACGGTTGGCGCAGGCGCAGGACTTTGCGATGGCGGTGGTGGACGCGGTCCGCGATAACGGGCAGCCGATTTCGTCCACGCTGATCCGCACCGCGGTGGCGCACGGCGACCTGGAGACCGCGGCCCGCTGGCTGGGGCGCCGTTACGGGATTCGGGGAACGGTGGTGCGGGGGGCGGGGCGCGGCCGGACGATCGGCGTGCCGACGATCAATCTGGAGGCGCCGGACCCCCGCAAACTCCTGCCTCCCGATGGAGTATACGCGGTGCGCGTGACTCTCGGGGGACGCGGGACGGGGGACGGGGCGGTGCTCGGTGGGATGATGAATCAGGGTCCCCGGCCGACGTTTGGTGAGCAGGCTCGCACGCTCGAGATCCATCTGTTCGATTTCGACGGCGAGCTGTACGGCGAGATGGTATATGTGGAATGGGTCCGTCGCCTGCGGGATGTGCAGGCGTTTCCGTCCCGTGAAGCGCTGGTGGCGCAGCTCGAGCGCGACCGCCAGGCGGCGCGGGCGACCCTCAACCAGTAGAGAGAGGCGATGGGCAAGATTCGGCAACGGCTGTACCTCATCGGGGCGCTGATCGTGATCAGCATCATCTCCCTGGTGCCGCGCAACACGAAGCAGCGCATGATCGAAGCCGGTACCGGCCGCATGAAAGACACGACCGTGCGGCGGCTGCCGATCAATCTGGGACTCGACCTGCAGGGCGGCATTCACCTGGCGCTCGAAGTCGATCAGTCCAGGGGCCCGGTGCCCGATTGCGCCGACGCCATCCAGCGCGCCGAGCGCGTGGTGCGGACCCGCATCGACGAATTCGGCACCACGGAGCCGGTCGTGCAGATCCAGGGTCGCTGCCGTCTCATCGTCGAGCTCGCCGGCGAGAAGGATCCCGCCCGCGCCAAGAGCGTGATCCAGCGGACCGCGTTTCTGGAATTCCGCATCACCGATATGAAGAGCTTGTTCAAGGACGCCTTGCCGCAGGTCGACGGGGTGCTCCGCAAGGCCGGCATCAAGTCGCGCACCACCGCCGCCCCGTCCGCGGTCGCGCAGCTGTTCGGCGACACCTCCAAGACGAAAGCGGAGCGCGACAGCGCCGCCGACGCCAACTCGCCCGGCGTGCTCTCCGCGTTGCTGTTCCAGGGTCAGATGGCGGGCGAATACCTGGTGCCGGAGGAGCAGTGGCCCCTTGTGGACAGCCTCATCAACCGGCCGGACGTGCGCGCGGCCATGCCGCGCGGCATCGAGCTGCGCTGGGGCGCGCAGTCCGAGTCGCGCGGCGCGCGCGCGTATCGCGCGCTGTATGCCGTCGAGTCGCGCCCGATCATAACCGGCGAAGAGCTGATCAAGGCGGTCGCCCGGCGCGACCAGTCGACCAATCAGTCGATCGTCGCCTTCCAGCTCAGCCGCCGCGGCGCCCGCATCTTCTCGCAGGAGACCGCCCGCCACATCGGCGATTTCATGGCGATCATCCTCGATGGCCGGGTGCAGGGGCAGCCCCCCGTGATCCGCGGCCAGATCGGCGCCAATGGGCAGATCGAGCTGGGGACCAAGCCGCTGCAGGAAGCGAGCGATCTCGCGCTCGTGCTGCGGGCCGGCGCGCTGCCGGCGCCCCTCACGATCGTCGACGAACGCTCCATCAGCGGCACCCTGGGGGCGGATTCCATTCATGACGGGGTGCGGGCCGGCGTCGTCGGCGTGGTGCTCGTCATCGTGATCATGATCGGCTACTACCGCCTGTCGGGCGCGCTCGCCGTCGCCGCGCTGACGCTCTATTGTCTCTTCACCCTGGCGGGCCTAGCGGCATTCGGCTTCACGCTGACGTTGCCGGGGCTGGCCGGGTTCGTGTTGTCGATCGGCATCGCGGTGGACGCCAACGTGCTGATCTTCGAGCGTATCCGGGAAGAGTTGGTCCATGGCAAGTCGCTGCGCCTCGCCGTCGATGACGGCTTCCTCCACGCGATGAATGCCATCGTGGACTCGAACGTCAGCACCATTCTGACCGCGCTGATCCTTTACGCCGTCGGTACGGGTCCGGTGCAGGGCTTTGCCATCACGCTGATCATCGGGATCATCGCCTCGATGGTTTCGGCGATCTTCGTCGTGAAGACATTGTTCCTCATCTGGCTGAACCGGCGGCCCGACATGGTCACCCTGAGTATCTGATGATCCGACTCTTTGCGAACGCGAACTACGACTTCATCAAGTGGCGCCGGATTGCGTTTTCGGTCACCGGCGCGATCATGCTCATCGGTCTCGGGTTTCTCGTCACCCGCGGCGTCAATTACAGCATCGAATTCACCGGGGGGACGCTGGTGCAGTTCGAGCTGGCACATAAGGTGGCGACCGGCAACATCCGCGCCGCGCTCGATCACGTGGGGCTCTCCGGCGCCGACATTTACAACTTCGGCTCCGACACGTCCTACGTGGTCCGCGCCCGACTCGCCGGGCAAGCGACGGGCGAAGCGGGTACGCAGGCGGTCGCTGATGCCGTTGCCCAGGCGCTCGACCAAAGCGCGGGTCCCGGACAGTATCAAATCGCGCAGCGCCAGACCGTGGGTCCCAAGGTTGGCCGTGAGCTGCAGGGGAAGGCGCTCATGGCGATCCTGTTCAGCTTCGTCGTCACACTTGTCTACCTGGCGTTCCGTTTCGAATGGCGGTTCGGGCTGGCGGCCGTCGTCGCGACCGCGCATGACATCGTGGCGACAATCGCGTTTATCAGCGTCATGCATCTCGAGGTCAGCCTCGTCGTCGTCGGTGCGGTGCTCACCGTCGTCGGCTACTCGCTGAACGACACGATCATCATCTTCGACCGCGTGCGCGAGAACCTGCGCAAGTACCGGCGGCAGAATCTCTACGAGATCCTGAACCTCTCGATCAACGAGACATTGCCGCGCTCGGTGCTGACCCACGGCACCACGATCGCGACGACGCTGGCGCTGCTCATTCTGGCGGGGGAAGTGATCCGGCCGTTCGCCTGGGTCATGACGTTCGGCATCTTCACGGGCACGTTCTCGTCCATCTATATCGCCGCGCCGGTGTTGCTGTGGATCGAGAAGCGCTGGCCGGGCGAGGATGCGCGCGGCGCGCGGACCTTCGGCAGCCGTGCGCCTGCGGCGCCGGCCGTGTCCGGACCGCCGGCGACGCCGTCGTCCGCGCCGTCGCCCCGCGCCCCGCAGCCCGCACGCTAGTCGACACGCACTGTCACCTCGGCGATGCCGCGTTCGACGCCGATCGCGACGCCGTGCTGGCCCGCGCCAAAGCTGCGGGCGTCGGGCACGTCGTGGTGATCGGCGAGTCCGTCGCCGGCAGCGAGCGCGCCTGCGCGCTGGCCACCATGCCTGGACTCTCGGCGACCGCCGGGGTGCACCCGCACGAGGCCAGCAGCTGGTCGACCGCCGCGCGGGAGCGGATCCGCCAGATCCTCGCGTCCGAGCCGGCGATCGTGGCGGTCGGCGAGACGGGACTCGATTACCACTACCTGCATTCGCCCCGTGAGGCGCAGCGGGCGGCGTTCGAGGGGCAGCTCGGGCTCGCGCTGGAATTTGGTCTGCCGGTGGTCGTGCATGCGCGTGACGCCGACGACGATATGGCGGCGATGCTGCGTGCCGTGCCACCAGATGCTCCCCCCGTCGTGCTGCACAGCTTTTCATCGGGCGACGCGGTCTGGGAAGCGGGGATGGCGATCGACGCATATTTCTCCTTCAGCGGCATGATCACGTTCAAGAACTGGACTCGCTCCGATCGGGTGGCAGCCTGCCCGCGCGACCGTCTGTTGCTCGAGACGGACGCGCCGTATCTCGCTCCGGTCCCGCACCGCGGCAAGCGCAACGAGCCGGGGTTCGTCCGCGCCGTTGCCGAGCGCGCGGCGGCGCTGTGCGGCGAGACGCTCGACACGCTGACGCAGCGCACCACGGAGA
>DASPXD010000099.1:0-11814 GCA_035637435.1 Gemmatimonadales bacterium | reverse complement strand
CGACCAAAGGGCTCGAGTTCTCACGGGTGTACATCGTGGGCGTCGAGGACTACGAGATCCCCGGCTACCGGACGACGACGAACAACGTCACGGACGAGATCGAAGAGGCTCGGCGCCTGCTCTACGTCGGGATGACACGCGCGCGCGACCGGCTGATGTTGACACGCTGTGAACGCAGATCGGGCCGCGAGTCGGGCGGCAGCATGTTTTTGGAGGAGATGGGACTTCCTGCTATTGCACCATCCCAAACCGTTTATTCTGCTTCGTCATCTTGAGGAAGTAGCGCAGTCGCTGATCGAAAGCCTCCCGCCGCGCTCGCGCCGCAGCAATCCACCCGATTCGAATGCGCTTATACGATGCTGGAAATCGTTGGAAATGCTTCCAGGTCGTCGGATCTCGCTTCAACTGATCGAGGATATCGGCCGGCAGCTTCGCCGTGCCCTTGCCGGTGTGCTCGATCGCGGCCAGGCCGGCCTTGGTCATGCGCCCCGACTGGATCAGCCGTCGCACGCGCTCGCGATTCATGTCGGAGAGCCTGCTCGTCTTCTTTCGCGGTGAATAGCGCTGCGCATATTTCATTTTGTCGATCGGCTTGAGGAGGCTGTCGATCCAGCCGTAACACAGCGCCTCATCGACCGCGTCGTTGTAGGCGATCCGCGGCTTGCCGCTCTCCTTCTTATAGTAGATCAGCCAGATCTCACGGGCGGTCTTGTGGTGCCTGGCGAGCCAGGCCCGCCACTCCTTGCGCGTCTTGACGTAAAGGGTTTTACCGACTTTCACGAATCTTCATCGGCACAATCACCGTGCCCCACTGCAGCCGCAGCAGCGCCGAGTCGGCGTCGACCATGGGGAAGTAGTACGTGAGGGTCTCGATGTGCGCGCCGGTTTCCGGCGTGACCGCGATACGTAGCGCGTCCTGCGACTCCCCTGGATAATTCGTGTGCCAGCCGCCGACGCCGCGGTTGAAGATCACCGTCCAGGGCTTGGACTCTTCCGGAATCGTCCACAGCGTGTACCGTCCTGCCTGGAGCGCGTGGCCATCGATCGTCACATCTTTGCTGAACGAGATCGTGGTCGCCGAGTCGGCGCCGGGGTGCCAGATGCGTCCCCAGCGCACCAGCGTGCCGAACAGCTCGCGGCCGCGCGCGACGGGGCGGTTGTAGCTGATCGCGATGTCGGTCGTGCCGACGCGCTGTGTCACGGAACCGTGCTGGCTGCGCGGGACTTGTAGTAGGAGCAACAGGAACAAGACCATAATCCTCCGGAGAATCTATGTCACAGACGGTCCTGGTCACGGGCGCGTCGTCAGGTATCGGTCAGGCGACCGCGCAGCTGCTCGCCCAGCAGGGATACAACGTATTCGGGACAGCGCGCAAACCTGCCGCGGCAATGTCCAACGGCGTCACAATGGTCGCGCTGGACGTGCGTTCGGACGACTCGGTGCGCGCCTGCGTCGACCGCGTGCTGACGCAGGCCGGCGGCATCGACGTTTTGGTCAACAACGCCGGTTATAGCCTGATGGGGGCCGCCGAGGAAACGAGCGTAACCGAAGCGAAGGCGCAATTCGAGACCAACTTCTTCGGCGTGGTGCGAATGGTGAACGCCGTCCTCCCCGCGATGCGCAAGACGCACAGGGGGAAGGTGATCAATATCGGGTCGCTCGCGGGCATCACCGCGATTCCGTTCGGCGCGTTCTACACCGCCAGCAAATTCGCCGTCGAGGGATACACGGAGGCGCTGTGGCACGAGCTGCGGCCGCTCGGCATCAGTGTCAGCGTGATCGAGCCGGGGTTCGTCCACACCAAGATCGGTGAAGGCACGCAAATCGCGGCCGTGTCGCTCGGAGCCTACGACAGTGTCCGCAAGCGGGCGACGGCGGCGCTCACGCGCCAGGTGGAGCAAGGCATCTCGCCCGACGCGGTCGCCACGACGGTACTGCGTGCCATCAAGAGTCGCTCGCCGTCACTCCGCTACCGCGTGGGCGCCGACGCCGTGTGGCTGCCGCGCGTGAAACAGGTGGCGCCATGGTCAGTATTCGCCGCCGGCGTGCGGAAGACTTTCGACGTCTAGGCTCCGGTTCCGTGTAGCTTCCTGACCGTTTCGATCGTGTCGGCGTCTGCGGGCTTCTTGTCGTCGCGGTAGCGGATCACGCGCGCGAATCGCAGCGCCAGCCCGCCGGGGTAATGCGGGCTGTCCTGCAGGCCGTTGAACGCGATCTCGACGACGAGCTCCGGCCGCACGTAAACAACGTGCCCGTCCCGCTTCACTTCCCTCTCTAGTAGCTGCTGTGTTTGCCACGCGAGCAACTCATCGCTGAGTCCTTTGAATGTCTTGCCGAGCATTACGAACCCACCGTTCGGATCACGCGCGCCAAGGTGGAGGTTGGAGAGCTTGCCGTGGCGGCGCCCGTGACCCCACTCGGCGGCGAGCACGACGAGATCGAGTGTGTTCGCTTTCTTGATCTTGAACCACGCGCCGCCTCGCCGGCCGGCTTCGTACTTGGACTCGAGACCTTTGGCCATGAGGCCTTCCTGGCCGGCGGCGATTGCGGCGTCAAAGAAGCTCCGCGCCGCGCGGGCGTCTGCGGTGACGATGTGCGGCGGGCGGTGCGCCGCGGGGAGCAGCTTGGTGCGCGCGGAGTACGGCTGATCCAATAACGACGCCCCGTCGATGTACAGGATGTCGAAGAAGAACGGGACCGCGGATCCGAGCCCCTTCATGGTTTCTTGAAAGCGCACGGGCCGCTTGTCCGCCGACAGGACGATCGCCTCGCCATCCAGGATCACTTCGGACATATCCATAATTGTCGATATGTCGACTACGGCGGGTAGCTCCGCGGTGATGTCGTTCAGGGTCCGCGAGTAAATCCGTACCTGCTCGCCTTTTTTGTGCACCTGGATCCGAATGCCGTCGAGCTTATACTCGAACGACGCCGGGCCCAGTTCCGCCAACGCGTCGTCCACGTCCGCCGCCGTCTTCGACAGCATCGGCTTGATCGGGCGGAACAGCTCGATCGCAAAGCTCTTGAGATCACCCTTGGCCACGGCGCCGAGGTTGCCGGCCAGCATCATGGCGCGCCGCACGTCGCTCGCCGGCAGCTCGCGCGCCTTGGCGACCGCTTCCACCATGATCCCTTCCAGCGCGCCCTGGCGTAGCTCGCCGGTCAAGAGCCGCAAGAGAAAGTCCTGCTCTTCGGCAGTGGCACGGGAGAAGAGATCGCTTAGCAGCCGCTGCTTCTCGGTCCCCGAGCCCTTCCCCGCCGTCGTCGAGATTCTCTCGAGCGTGTCATCGACATCGCGCAGCTGCAGACTTGCCGACGAGGCGACGTGTGACTTGGCCTTCTGCAATGTCGCCCACCCAACCCCCACCTTCGACTGCCGGATCGTTCCCGACAGATAGGCGATCGCAAGCGCGATTTCGTCTGGGCCGGCTTGCTTCAGCAGATCGGCGAGGAGCGTGATCTTGGCGAGGCGGCCCGAGGTGGCGGCGACCTGGGACGAGGTTGAGACGAGGGATGAGAGGAGCACATTAGAAAGTTACCCACTCTGAAGAGACTCTTTAGAGTGGGATTCTCAGCACCCGCAGAAGAAAATCACGAACGTCGGCCACTCGACGTAGTACGCGAGGTCGGCCGGGACGGCGAAGAGCGCGCCGGCCGCACGCAGTTGCGCGCCCGACAGCGGATGGCCGCTGGGACCGGCGGCCGTGGTGCGGGTGGCGCCGCGAGTGACCAACGCGTAGTGCGCCCCGTTGATCGCCAGCGCCGAAGAACCGTTGAGCTGTCCAGCGTGCGGCGTGAGCAGACCGGACGTCATCGTGATCGAGTCCGCTCCGAAGGCCAACGCCAGGTTGGCGGTGGCGGTGTTGACGCCGGGGCCTGGCAGCGTGGCGAAATGCTGAAAACCGATCGCCCGCGAGCTCACGGTCCCAGGGAATTGCCCATCGAGTCCCACCGGGATGTTGTACGCACTTCTGAAATCGACTCGCGTCGTGCCGTCGCTCACCCAGCCTTCGACCGTAGCGCATTGGCAGATGGAGTCGGCGTGGCTATGCGCGATGAAGTCGGCGACGACGGACGCCGAGCTGCGCGTGTCAGTGACGACGAACCGCAGCGACATGCTGTCGGGTCCGCCGCCGTTGAACGTGTTGTGCGGGTAGAGATCCGCATAGCCGATCTCCACCGGCGGATAGGCGGGTCGGCTGGTCGAATCGTTCACGTAGAGATAGAGGCGGATGGCGTCGGCCGGCGCACCGGCGCGATCGGTGAACAGCACCTCCCGCAATACGCCGTTCCATTCGAGGCTGCGGCCGAGCAGCGCCGTCGACATGTTGTGGACATCGATGCCGCCGCGGTTGATGGGAATCGACAGCCCGCTGAGGCTGCGCAGCTGCGGCGTGGCAACGGCGCGGTCGATGCGCTCGAGGTCGGTGGCGAGCGTCGTGGCGTTGAGGAGGGGGAGGCCGGAGGGCCCCGAGGCATCGCTGCAGGATATGGCGGCGGCGAGAAAAACGACGCTCAGCTTACGCACGGAAATGGAGTGGGTCTCGCAGGTTCTGCAGCTCGCGATAATAGTAGAGGGCGGTGGGCCGCCGGTCCTTGAACTGCAACGACTTGAGAAACGATAGCTCTGCCTCCGTCGCCGAGCCACTGAGCGTCGAATCGCGCAGGAATTCCAGCAGCCCCTTCTCGCGGTCGCCGTTCGCGTCGATCCGTTCGACGTAGCCAAAGCGTTTGCGCTCACCGCTCGCGCTGGTGACGGCAGTCGCGAAGCTGACGAGATCCCATTCCCACACCGCGACGCCCGCATCGAGCCGGGCGCGCTGCTTCGGCGTGATGTGCAGCACATCGGCGCTGACGCCCGCGACCTGCAGCAGCGTCTGCGCGACGAGCCGCTCCAGCTCGCCGAACGACTGCCGCTCGAACACGACGCGCGCCTGCTCCGCTTGTGCGGGGACGCATTTGCGCACCAGCAGCTCGCGCAATTCGGGGAACAGCGGCGCGATGTCGCCGAGGCGGCGCTTGTGCTCCTCCTTCAGCTGCGCCTCGGCGACGCGGGCCAGCTCGCCCGCGGGAAACTTCAGGAAGCGATCCATGCGGTCGTAGATATCGGTGCGCTCGGGGTCGGGCGGCGCTTTCTTCTGGGTGAGGAGCTGTGACACGTACGACTCCGTCACGTGGGCGGCGCGCGCCAAGTCGCGCTGGTCCAGGCCCAATTCGTCGAGGCGTTGCCGGATCACCACCGCTACATCCATCTTAACCGCCGTTCGTTAATCACTGCGTCGTTTCGTGCTCAGAAGTTGACAAATCTAGTACAGTTTGATACGTTGGGCCATGGCCGACATTCACTGTCACCGCTGCGGCGGGTTCATCGGGAACCCGGAAGGGACGACGTACCGCGAGCCGTCCGTCGCGGCACCGGCGGTGGTGCCGCACAGCGCCATGTGCCTGTGCGATCATTCGCTCGTGTACGGCCCCAAGCCCGACCTGGTGGCCGGCACGCCTCGAGGTCTCCATCACATCCGCTCGGCGTCCCGCAATTAGCGCGAATCGCGCCGCTGCACGCAGCCCGCTGGTCGCCGACCGCGGGCCGGCGCGCTGTCCCACCTGCCAGCACTATCTTGAATTCCGCACCGACCGCTTCGGTCGCATGCTCGAGCAGTGCGCGTGTGGCCACCGCGCCTTTGTGGAGCGGCGCAGCGGCAAACGTGAGGAGCCGACGCAGTGAGCAAAGAAGTCCCGATCGAAATCCAGGGGAAAGTCGTGGAGCTGCTCCGCAACTCCACGTTCCGCGTGACGCTCGAGAACGGGCACAACGTGCTCGCGACGATCGCCGGCAAGATGCGCAAGTTTCATATCCGCGTGCTTGCAGGCGATCGAGTGACGCTCGCTCTATCCCCGTACGATCTGACGAGAGGGCGAATCGTTTTTCGACACAAATAGCCGTCAGCCGTCTGCTGTCAGCAACCTCTAATGCCAAAAACCAGCGCAGGCCTTTTGCTGTACCGTCATGCCAGTGACGGGCTCGAAGTATTTCTCGTCCATCCCGGCGGACCATTCTGGGCCCATAAGGACGACGGCGTCTGGTCGATCCCTAAGGGCGAGTTCGGGCCAGACGAGGATCCACTCGCTGCCGCACAACGGGAGTTCACGGAGGAGACAGGATTCACCGCGTCGGGTGACTTTGTGCCGCTGACCCCGGTCAAGCAGCCGAGCGGCAAGGTCGTGCATGCGTGGGCGGTGGAGCGTGACTGCGATCCGGCGCTGGTGCGGAGCAACACGTTCGAGTTCAAGGGACGCGAGTATCCCGAGATCGATCGCGCGGCGTGGTTTGGATTGGCTGAAGCGCGCAGGAAAATCCTGCGCGGGCAGGCGGGATTCTTGGACGAGTTAGACGCCCAACTGCATTAGCGCTCCTTCGTGCTCCAGTAGCCAACGCTTCGTGTCCAATCCCCCGCCGAATCCTGTCAGCTCGCCTTTTGATCCCACGACGCGGTGACATGGCACGATGATCGGAATCGGGTTCTTGCCGTTGGCCAGGCCGACGGCGCGCGTGGCGAAGCGATCGCCCAGCTGTTTGGCGAGCGCGCCGTAGGTCGTCGTCGTGCCGTAGGGAATCTGCCGCAGCGCGTTCCACACGCGGTGCTCGAATGGCGAGCCGAGGGCTTCGAGCGGCAGCTCGAACGTGGTGCGCGTGCGGGCGAAGTATTCCTCGAGCTGCTGCCTGGCGCGCGCCAACAGATCGGCGGCGGGGCCCGTGCTCGCTTCGACCCAGCCGGCCTGATGCGTCGGCGGCGGACCGCGCCGCGACCTCGCGAAGTAGACGCCGGTGATGGCGGCGTCGGAGGCGGTGACGACGAGCTCGCCGACGGGAGTGGGGAGACGGACGAAGGTCAGGGACATGTAATGGAATTATACACTGGACGCTACCTTCTTCGTAGTGACCATTCTCATAGAAGCCGCCGTCGAGTCGCTCGATGCCGCACGCGCGGCCGCCACAGGTGGGGCTCACCGACTCGAGCTGTGCACGGACCTCGCCCATGGCGGCACGACGCCCGCCGAGCAGCTGCTCCGCGACTGTCACTCGCACGTCGTCACTCCACTCTTTGTGCTGGTGCGCCCGCGGGCGGGGGATTTCGTGTACACCGACGTCGAGCATCACACGATGCTCGAGCAGATTCACCGCGCGAAAGACGCGGGCGCCCACGGCATTGTGACCGGATCACTCACCCCGGCACACGAGATCGCCGAGGACCGGACGGCGCAGCTGGTCGCCGCCGCGCTACCGTGGACGGTGACGTTTCATCGGGCCTTTGATTCTTGTGGCGATCTTGTGGTGTCGTTGGAACGACTGATCGACCTCGGCGTGGACCGCGTGCTCACGTCGGGTGGGGCGCGGACGGCGCCGGAGGGCGCCGCGCGCATTAGCCGGCTCGTCATCCAGGCCGAGCGGCGGATCGAGATCCTGGCCGGCGGCGGGATCGACGGGAACAACGTGGCTCGGCTCGTGCGCGACACGGGGGTGCGGGAGGTGCATTTCAGCGTGAGGGGGGCGGAGAAGGTCCGGAGTGTGATCCGGGCGACTTGCGGCGACAAATCCTCCCGTTTAGCCTGATCGTAACGCTGTTCCGGGTTCTACTACTCCTGCGTCCTGCTAGGAGGAGTTATGCGTCTCTCCTCGCTTGCCCGGCTCGCCGGGCTGCTGGTACTCGCCTCGTGTGTCGCTCCCGTCGATACGGACCAGGCAGTCGGTCCACTCTCGCTGTCGGTCGTGTCCGGCAACAACCAGAGTGAACCTCCTGGGACCGAGTTGCCGAATCCGCTCGTCGCGCTCGTGGAGGACTCCCGCGGCCACGCCGTGAAGGGCCAGATCGTCAATTTCGTCGTGGTCTCAGGCGGTGGCAGCGTGTTCGCCGGTGCCGCGATCACGGGCGCTGATGGGATCGTCCAGGAGCGCTGGACCCTCGGCTCTGCGGGACCGCAACAGGTTGAGGCGCGCGCCATCGATAATGCGACGGGCGCGAAGCTCACGTTCGCGATCTTCACTGCGACGCTGACCGACATGGCGCCGCCGGTCGTGACCGAGGTGGCCACGTCGCCGACCGATCCGGTCTCAGGCAGCCCGTTCGACCTGACGGCAGTCGTCAACGACGCCGCTACGGGCGGCTCGCACATCGCGGGGGCGACCTACGCAGTCGATGGCGGTACGCCGGTCGCGATGGTCGCGCAGGACGGCGCGTTCGATGAGCCAAGCGAAGCGGTGCGCGCCACCGTGCCGCCGTTCGCGGCCGGCGGTTCGCACACCTTCTGCGTGACCGGCACAGATGCCCCCGGCAACGTGAGCAGTCCGAGCTGCATTACGGTGGTCGTCGCCGAGGACGCGATTTACGTCAGTCCCACGGGCGACGATGCGGCCAACGGCACGCGGGCCGCGCCGCTCAAGACCATCGGTGCTGCGCTCGCGCGGGCCGACGTATCCGGCAAAGCCCGAGTGAATGTCGCGCAGGGCACCTATCCAGAGCATGTGCAGCTGCGCTCCGGGATCAGTTTGTTCGGCGGCTACGAGGCCGCAACCTGGACGCGTGCGCCGGCAAACATCACGACGATCGGCCCTGGGCCATCCAGTTCGGCCGCTGCCGTGCAAGGCGACAACGTGACGGGAGTGACCATCGACGGCTTCACCATCAGGAGCGGCGACGCGATGGGTCCCCGTGAGAGCGCCTTCGGGATGGTGTTGACGGGCAGCGTGGCGACGATCTCGGGCAATCACATTCTCGCGGGTAACGGCGGCGCGGGCGCAGATGGCTTCGCTGGTCTCGCGGGACAGAATGGCATCCCCGGCTCCGACGGACAGCCCGGGTCCGCGAACGGACCCGAAGGTGCTGGCGGTTTTGAGACGAGTCTCGTGTGCTTGGGCACCGCCCTCATCGGTGGCGCGGGTGGGCAAGGCGGGCCGCCGGGCGCCACCGGCCAAGATGGCGCGCCGGGCAACTCGCCCAACGGCGGCACTGGTGGAGCCGGTGGACTCGGCGGCGCGACGCCCCCGTTGCCCGCTGGCGAAAATGGGCAGGACGGCTTCGCCGGGATCGCTGGAGCCGCAGGAACCGGCGGTGACTCCTTTGGAGGCTTCTCCATCTTCGGGCTCTACCTCCTGGCGGATGGCGCTGCTGGAGTGTTAGGCCAAGACGGCGGCGGGGGCGGCGGCGGTGGTGGGGGTGGCGGGCTCGACGACACCGGCGGCGGCAACGGTGGCGGTAGTGGTGGCACCGGCGGTTGCGCCGGGATCGGCGGTGGTGGCGGCGGTGGTGCTGGCGGCTCGTTCGGCATCGTCGGAGTGGCCTCGACCTTGACGGTCACCGGCAACACGATCGAAACGGGCAATGGCGGCGCAGGCGGCCCCGGCGGCAGCGGTGCCGCGGGTGGCGCCGGCGCGGCTGGTGGCATCGGCGCGACGAACGATGCGCCGCAAGTTGGCGCCGGCGGCAACGGGGGCGCGGGTGGCAACGGAGGTGCGGGCGGTCCGGGCGGCGGCGGTGGCGGGGGGCCGAGCATCGGAATCGTCTCGCAGGCAGGAACGCTCAGCCAGGCCGGCAATGTGTTTGTGCTCGGCAATGGGGGCGCAGGTGGCGGCAGCGCTGGAGGGAATGCAGGGAGCACGGGGTTGCGGACGCAGGTTCGCAACTAGCAAGGTCTCCGCGTAGCCAGTTTCGCTACGTAAGAAAGCCGGGGAGCGCGAGCTCTCCGGCTTTCGTATTTACGCGGGCTAAGAGCCCGCGCTCGGCGGAAGTGCGCCCTTACAGGGCGCACACAAAGCCGAGCCCGCCCTCTCAGGGCGGGTTAACCGCGAGGCCCTTCAACCTTTCCAACAACTTCACCATCGCCCACGTGTCCCGCTCGCAGTAGTTCTGGTTGCGCGCAACGTGATCGACGAGTGCGACGCGCTGCTACCTTGCTCGCACCGCATCTGCGACCACCACCGCCCCCGCCGGCGCGCGCCGCAGCAGCACTACCCGATTCCACCCGGCCGGGAACGTCCACGTCCCCAGCGTGTGCCAGGTGCCACCATCGGTGCGCTGATCCGCGGACACGATCTGCAGCGTGTCACCCGCCGACGAGATCACCGCGTACGCCGCCTGTGGCGCGCGGTTGGTGCCGCTCGTCCAGCGGGCGTCGAGCGTGCGGGTACCGGATGCCGCGACGTAGAATGAAAAGTCGACGCCGTCCGTTGCGCTGGGATTCGTGGACGCCCAGTGGTAGCCGCCGCCGTAGAAGTCAGGCGTGGTGTCCGCGGCTTGCCAGCCCGCCGGCACTTGCGTCCGAGCGACCACCGAATCGTTGAACTGCGTCGAGTCGTCCACGACCAGCTCCCCGCACAGCGCCTGCACGCGGTGGACGTAGGCGATCCACGGCCAGTTGGGCCCCGGGTCCGTGCGGTCCGCGGGCTGCAGCTGCCCGTGGCCGACGATGTGCTGCCAGTCGCGCGGGATCGCGCGGTCACGCGTGACGTCGCACACCAGCGCGGCCGAGCGGTCGAGCTGCGCCCGAGGGAAGGAATCCTGCGACACAAAGCCGGCATGCTCGACCCCGACGGTGAAGTGGTTGCTCTGCACGCCGTTCCGCCAGCATTCATGCCGGCGATTTAGCGTGCAGTCGTACAGCGCCGCGATGTGCCAGGCGCGACTCTGCTCGCGCACGAGCTGCGAGATCTCGCTGCCGTCTTCGTTCACCACGTAATGAGCGCTCACCTGCGAGGCAGGATTGTCGAGCCAGCTCCAGCAGCTCGCGTAGTTGCTCTCGCAGGTGTGGATGATCACCATGTGCGGCACACCGGTCGAGTCGGCGGCGCGCTGGTCGAAGTTGGGCGACGGCCGCCAGATGGCGGATGGAAAATCGGGGGCACCGGTCGAGTCTGGAGGTGGGCACGCCGTGGCTGCCGGTGCCGCTCCCGCGACGGCCGCGAGGTAAGCGGCGCGACCAGCAGCCAGGTCGATCCCGCTGAACCGCGCGGCGGCCGCATCCCAGTCACCGCCCGCATCGGCGGCGTAGGCAGCGAGCAGCGCCGCCGCGGCGCGGATGTTCGCGACGGGATCGTACCGCGCCGCATCGATGGTCACGCCCGCGAGCGCGGCCCCTCGCTCGAGCGCCTCACCCCTCAAGCCCATCACGCCATAGGCGGCGGGCCGGCCGGGAAACTCCTCGGCGCCTTGCACCATCTGCCAGCGCGTCTCCACCCAGCCTACCCCTTCGAGCAGCGACGGCGACACGTGAAACTCGGCGCCGGCGGCGCGGAAAATGGAGTCAAACTGGGGGACAGGGCCTGGGGCCTGGGGATTCGAAGCGATGCGCGCGAGTCCCGCCGTGGCACACGGCTGCACAGGAGATTTGTCGCAGCCGGCGGCCAGCGCCAAAACCACCAGCCCCGCGAGTCGAGTTCTCACGGCGCGTGTCGTACGTCCACCACCAGGCGTGCCGGTCCGGTGAGCTCCGACACGCGATACGCCGACGGCGCGGCGACGCCGAGGACCCACGCGACCTGTCCTTCGAAATCGCAGACCAGTGTCAGCTCCCGAACGGCCGGCAATCCTGGCGTGTAGTGACGCTCGACGGGAGTGAGATTGCCGTGCTCGTCGTGCGCCTGGGCGGGTTCGAAGCGCGCGATGAGCCGCCCCGTTCCGGCGACCGTGACGGGATCGCCTGAGCCGCAGCGTTGCACCGGCTTCGTGGAGTACTCCACGCGGTAGCCGGGCACGCTGTCGCCCCCCCCCGTGAACTCGAACACGACGCGATCGTAGCCCCCCCCCGGGCTCGCCTCTGTC
>DASPXD010000098.1:0-2527 GCA_035637435.1 Gemmatimonadales bacterium | reverse complement strand
GGTACTGGGTGAGCGTGCCCTTGTCGAAGGCGTTGTCCCCGGCGGTGAACACGGTGCCCGCGATGTTGTCGAGCAGCGCGGCCGTCGCCTCGTCGCCCGTGCGGTCGCAGCGGGCGATGTTCCCGGCGCCGACGAGGGTGGTGGGAGCCGGTCCCGTCAGGTCATAGACGACCACGTTGTCGAACTCGGCGGTGTTGTTGAAGCCGCCAACGGCGATGAGGCCGGAGCTGAAGGTGGCATCGGTCGCCGTCAGCTGGAGCACGTCATTGACGTACGCCTTCAGCGTCGTCCCAACCATCTCCAGCCGAACTTTGTACCATGTTCCCTTGCTGACCGTGAACGACTTCTGCGGTGCCAGGTCCGTGAACGTGCCGTTGACGTTCTTGCGAAGCTGGATGTGATTGTCAGCGGTGAGGTTGACATAGTACCAGTGGTTCGCGTCCTGCCAGCGACCAAGGATTTGGACGATGCCACCGCTATTCCACGTCAGTGGCTTGATCAACGCTTCCAGCGCATAGTCAGTCCACGCCGCGCTGCCGTTGTAGGACCAGTTGTCTCCGGAGGTGTTGGAGTTCCGGTATACGTGGTTGCTGCCGTCCAGTACGACCGACCAGGTACCAGCCGTGGGGTTCCAACCAGCCGCTGTCCCGGTCTCGAAGTTGTCCTGAAACAGGAGAGCCGAGCCGATGGAAAACTCGGGAGCTGACGGTTGAACAGCTGGCGGCGCTTCGCTCTCACGGCAGGTCGTGAATACGGCACCCGTTGCGAGAATCGCCACGATAGCGGCGGATCGGGAGCTGAGTGTCGGCACGAGTGCGGCCTCGCGCGTCTAGGGGGACGTAGATCTGTGGCGCGGTGTCCCCGCACGAGACGTGCGCGCGCGGCGAGAAGCTAAGTCCCCGCGCAGCCGCCGATTACGCCAATGACCCCAGACCGGTAGTGCGCGGTTGCCACACCCTTCCTACATCGCTGTGGAGGGCGCGCAACGGGCGGCTCTCGCAGCCTGAGAAAAAGGGTCGGTCGCCGAACCTGAGAAAAAAGGGGTTCGTGTCAGGAAGTCCCCATCCTGAAGGATGGGCTCGGCACAGCACAACGCTAAAGCGTGGCGTGTCTCAGCGCAGCCCCGCCAGGGGCGGCTGTCAATGGCAGGTGCCGCTGCCCGAATCCGTCGCCGTCTGGCCCGCCACAGGCATGAACTGCCACGCGTACGTGCCGTCACCGAGGGTGAGCTTGAGCACGCCGTACACGTTGCAATTCCCACGCGGCGGTACCTTTGCCGTCGTGGATCACTGACGCAATAGCCAAGATACAAGAGGAAACTCGTAAACTCACGGGTCGCCCGGATTAAGCTCGTCCCGCGTGTCTCTTACTGCATCCAGAAGTCCACGCTCTCAAGCGAGAGGAACCTGTTTGCCGTAGTGTTTGCCGGTCCGTGACGGACTTGGAAGTATCTGGTGGTCCTAGACGACCCGGTGTGAGCACAAAAACGGCCCGCCTGGACCCGCCGTCTTTGGAGCGCGGCCGCAGCAACGCCGGCGTTGCAGCGCTTGTTGATTTTCAATGACTTAGCTCCGAGCGAACAACGCCGGCGTTGCTGGACAACGCCGGCGTTGGCACTGTTCCTGGCACTGAAGCGATCGGTCAGGAGCGCCGAAGGCAGCTCTGGATCGCGCCGTGAGCAAACCAGCGTACGTCCGCGCAGACGTCGAGCTCCCAAGCGCTCCGCCGCGACGTGGAACGACGAGGCCTGACACCCTTCTGACATGCAGCGATCTGGAAACCACCGAGACGTGGCTCGATGATTGCCCGCTCGCCCTAGCAGCGGAGGTGTGTCATGCGGTGTTCCCTGGCCCTGCCCATCGGCCTCGCCATCCTCGTCACGTCGTGCAGCGCGCCGCCAACCGGCGTGGTCGCTCGGCAAAACGCTGGTCGGAGCCTGTTCTCCGCCGACGCGTCGGCCAACGGCCGCGGCGGCGTCATGCCGGCCTTCTATGACGCCGAGCTCTTCACCATCAACTTGAAGCAGGAGCCCGGCGGCGCGGAGCAGGCGCTCCTCGCACACAACGGTTCGATCAACACCATCTTCATGTGCGACGCCTGCGAGGCCGCACGCGTCATGTTCACAAGCGTGCTCGACGCGATTCAGGGGGACGGCTTCAACCCGCTGTGGCGTGAGGTGCAGATCACCTTCAACGCCGGCCACGCACCGCGGCAACTGTTCTCGGACAACGAAGTCGCCGATGCAGCGGCGGCCGGTGAGATCACGCTCGCGCCAACCGACGAAGTCTACCGCTGCTCGGTCATCGGCCCGAACAAGTAGCCATCGACGGCGGAGCATGAGAAGCCTCGCAGCGGTCGCGGTCGACCGCAATGAGCCCGCGCTCTACGACCTGACGATCGCGGTGGCAGAAGGTCGCCTGGACAAGAGTCGCATCGCTGAACAACTCCGACGACTATTCCCGGCATCGCCTCCATACGAAGTTGAACGGGAGAACGAGAGTTGAGACCAGTCTGACACTAGCCCCGA
>DASPXD010000097.1:0-6494 GCA_035637435.1 Gemmatimonadales bacterium | reverse complement strand
GGCACGTACGTGTGGACGCTGCATCCCAAGACGGGCACCGGAGCCGATATCGTCGACAACGGGAAGTACCTGACGGTGTGGGAGCGGCAATCTGATGGATCCTGGAAGATCATACGGGACATCAACAACTCCGATCGCCCCGGCCCGATGTGAAAACGCTATCCATCCCGCTGCTGCTCGCCCTCGCGATCCCCGCCTGCCGCCCCGGAACGGTCGCCGAGTCCGCAATCGATCGCGCTGCAGTCGATGCCGCGCTCGAGCAGTACCGTCAGGCATGGCTCCAGGGTGATACAGCGATGGCACTCGGTCTGATTTCGAGCGACGTGCAGTTTCTATTCCCGGGCGAACCGGACATGCAGAGCGACGCCGTCCACGCGCTCTTTATCCGCGAGATGGCGGCGTACCGCGTTTCCACGCTCACGCTGAAACGCAGTGACTTCTTCGTCGCTGGCGATCACGCCGTGGACATCGGCACGTACGAGGAGATTCAGGTTCCGAAGACCGGTGCGCCCATACACGGCAGCGGCCGCTACATGACCGTGTGGCGGCGCGAACCGGGCGGCTGGCGGATCTGGCGCTTCATGATCAACGAGCTTCCCAAGTGACGGCAAACTGTTTCGGGTTGAAGAGTGGCGCCTCGTCTCCTTTGGCGCTAGCCTAGCATCACCTTTCAGTTACCGGAGCCGTCATGCGCGCCCTACGCTCATCGCACTTGCTCGTCACTGCCGCTTTTGTCGCCGCCTGCGGCAAAGAAGCCCCCAAAGCCCCCGCGGCTCCGCCGCCAGGGGCGATGCCGACCGCGGCGGCCGAGTACACCGTCATCATCAAGAGCACCTGGACGAAGAAGACGCATCCGTTCGAGTATCCGTCGGGAGCGCATTTCTCCGGCATGATCGGTGCCTCGCACAACGCGAAGTACTCGATCTTCGCCGTCGGCCGCCGGCCGACACCGGGGCTCGAGCGGCTGTCAGAGGAAGGGAAGCACTCCCCGCTCGACACCGAGATCCGCACCGCGATGGATCAGGGCAACGCGCTCATGCTGTTCGAATCGGGCGGGCTCAAGAACTGGCGCGACTCGATGGTCGCGACGGTGCGCGTCGACCGCGCGCACCCGCTCGTCTCCGTGGTCAACATGGTGGCGCCGAGCCCCGACTGGTTCACCGGTGTCTCGAGCGTGGACCTGGCCGAGAACGGCACCTGGGTCGCCCGGCGCACGCTCATCGCGCCCGCCTACGATTCGGGCGGCGACGACGGCAAGACCTACAAGGCTCCCGACAAGGACACCAATCCCAAGAAGGCGACGTCGCGCGCGGCGACGCGGCACTTCGTGGTCGGCGGCCGCGTGAAGCCGGTCGCGACGATCACGTTCGTACGGAAAGGGTCGTAGCGGCTACAACGTTCTGAGGAACCGCAGCAGCGCGGTCCGCTCGAAGCGCGACAGCCGCAGGAACCGGTCTCGCGCCCTGATGCCCTCCCCGCCGTGCTGCGCGATGGCCTCCTCGATTGTCGCCGCGCGCCCGTCGTGCAGGAACGCGGTCACGAACCGCAATCCCATCAGCGGCTCGGTCCGGAACTCCGACGGCTGCGCCTGGCCCAGGCAGATATCGGCAAGCTCCGGGCCCATGTCGTGCAGCAGCAGATCGGTGAACGCCGGAACGACTTTGAATCGCAGTGCCGCTATGGGGTTCAGGCCTGTCACCAGCGCCGGCACGTGACAGGCGGTGCAGCCGATCTTCGCGAACACCAGCATGCCCCGCACGCCCACCGGGTCGAGCCGCGCGCGCGGCGGCGGCGCCAGGAAGCGCACGAATGCATCCGCGGCGTCGAATTGCGCGGCGCTGATCTCGGGCTCGGGGAGCGGATCCACACCGGCCGGCAGCGGCTCACCGCCCACCGTCTGCTCGGTCTGGTTGACGGGATTGGTGATGCCCATCTCCATCACGAACGCATCGCCGTTGAACTCGCGCAGCGTCGCCGCCTGTGCCTTGCGGCCGAAGCGGCCGAGGCGGCCGTCCGCCGTACGGTTGGGGCGGCCCGAAATGCCGTCGCCGTTGCGGTCGAGCGGGTCCGCACGCGCCAGAATCACGGCATCGGGCACCGCATCGAGCAGGCCGAAGCCGAACAGGTCGGGCGTCGTGCGGTGGCCGGAGTCGGTGGCGGCCGGCGGGATCGGCTCACTCGTGATATGCAGGAGGTCGGCGAGCGCCGGCGTGACCTGCTTCTGAATGACCTGACCCCCGACCGCCGCGAGATCCTCGCATGGGGCTGCGACGCCGTGGAACGCCGTGGCATGCAGCTCGATATCCTCGCCGCCTTCCGCCGGATCGTTGTTGCCGCCGCCACCAGGGACCGGATTCTCGTGGCACGCGGCGCAGCCGACCGCGTTGAACAACGGGCCGAGTCCCGTCTCGGGCGTGAAGTTGGTTTGGAACACCGCGCGGCCCAGCTCGAACTGCTGCCGCTGCGCGCCCGAGAGGCGTGGCAGCGGTCGGCCGAGCATGGCCACGGCCGTCGCGAATTCCGCAGACGACGGCGGGCGTGGTGGGGTCGGGGCGATGGGGGACACCGCCGTCGGTGCGTGGTCATCGCAAGCGGCGGCACCGATCAGCGTGGCTACGAGCAGCGTATTCCGACACGTGCGACGCATGAAGCCCTCCCTGAGTAACGGGCGAGGGCGCGCATGAGCGTACGCCGCCGCTAGATCGTCGCGCTGGTCATATGGGCTTTGTTCGGGGCGGAGCCATTGGGCGATCGTGCTCAGTTGTGCTTGATTTCCTCGACACCATGACCAGGGGAAGCATCACGTGGTACTCGTGCCACTCTGTCTCGCGTTGATTGCGCAGCAACCGCCACCTCCCGTGACGAGCACGATCGTGTCCGCACACGCATGGGTCGTGCGCCTGGGCCACGAGATGGGCGATTCGATCTGGCCAGGTTTTCGCCCCGACACGATTCCCGTCCTGTACGTCATGAAGGGTCAGGGGACGTTGGTGCTCGGTTGGCATGGCGCGCTGCCGCCGGGCTTCACCCCGTTCGTCGACCGGCCGGACGCGGGCTGGCAATCCTCGGCCGATCGCGGCGCCGCCAGCACCGGCACGGAGCTGGCGGGCCATCGCGCGGCGCAAGTCGTCGTCTCCGATTCGCAGGACATCGCGTCGCTGGTCGGCCTCACGACGCACGAAGCGTTTCACGTGTTCCGGGCGGCTGCGAAAACGGAGAACGCATTTCTCGTCACGAGCTACCCGGTCTTCGATCCGGAAAACGAAGCGGGCATGGCCCTCGAGGGACGCATCCTCGCGGCCGCCGAGGTCGCACGCACCAAGGCGGAGCGGCGCGCGCTCGCCCGGCAGTTCCTGGCGGTGCGCGAGTCGCGGCAGCGCGCGCTCGGCGCCGAGCTGGCCGAATTCGAGCAGCGCGCCGAATTGAATGAAGGGCTCGCGGAGTACGCGCTGGTCCGGTCGGTGCAGCTCGCGGCGCGGCATCCTGAATTCCCCGATCGCGCCGGCGCCGAACGGCTGCGCGTCGCCAAGCTCGCGGGCCTGCACCAGCTGACCGAGGACGTCACCCGCTCGATCCGGCTGCGCTACTACGCGAGCGGGCCCGCGCTCGGCCTGCTGCTCGACGCGCTCGAGGGGCCGGCGTGGAAGACGCGCCTGATCAGCCAGGATCTCACCGTCCAGGACGCGCTTGCCGATGCGTCCGGCTATCGCGCGCAGGAGCTGGCGCTACGCCGCCAGGCCGAGACGCGGTACGTCATGAGCCAGCTGCGCAGTGCTGCCGATTCTGGCGTGGCGCGCCTGCGTGTATTCCGGCGCGCGCAGGTCGACAGCGTTCTGGCGGCGCCCGGGGTGCAGCTCGTGGTCACCCTCGAGGGCCGCTCCCTCGGCCTGTGCGGCATCGACCCGCAGAATCTCTTGCAGGTGGAGCCCGGCGTGCTGCTTCACACGCGTTGGCTACAGGTGTGTGCCGGCGACGCGTTGAATGCGACGTTCAATACGCCGGTCGTAGAAGACCGCTCGGCGCAGACGCTCAGGGCGGTGGTGGGCGCGGACTCGACGGTGCAGGTGAGCGTCGCTCCCGATGGCGGCGTGCGGATCGAATCTCCGCTGGTGTCGCTGCGCGCGACGAAAGCCGATGTCTCACGCGATGGGCGCGTGCTGACGGTTAAGATCAAGATCTAGTTGGACAGGCTTAGGGCTGGATTTCCGTCAACGTCACCGCGTCGGCGTGCGCGTTGACGATGTGCTGGCGCAGCGCATGGCCGCTGGCATTCGCCTGAACCGTCACGTTGCCCGCCGTTACGTTGGCGACATAGGCGACGCCGTCGGCGGAGGTGGACGTCGCGCTACTGCTCGGTGTCGAGCCGGAGTTGTAGCGGTACGTTCCGGCGGGCGACGTCGTCACCGTCGCGCCCGCGATCGGATTGCCCTGGCAGTCCTTCACGATCACGCCGATGAAGCCGTCGCCCGCCACCGGTGTCACGCCCACCAAGCCTGCCAGAAACGCAAACTCCGAGCTGGTGATGAGGAGGACGTTGTTGACCGCGTCGGCGGCGAGGGGCCGCGCCGGATAGGCGTAGCTCGAGAGATAGCCGCTCTTCTTGACTTGGAGATAGCCACTCAGCGGTGTGCCGCCGGTCGAGATCGTCAGGGCGTACAGCCCTGCTGTGTCCGACGTGTCGGCGGCGAGGGTATCGGTGCCGGTGTGCGAAGCCAGCACCTCGGCTCCGCCGAGTGCGGTCGGGTTGAGTGCGTTGGCGCTGATTCGTCCGGTGATATGAATCGTGCTGGGGGCGGTCGACGGCAGCGTGTCGCCGAGGCACGCGAAGCGGGCATCCGGGCCCCCCGAGTTCGAGCACGCGGTCAACCAGAGGGCGATCAACGCGACCGGCAGGGCAGAAATCGAGCGATGCATGGCTCAACCCTTGAATGGATTCCGCAAATCTACCCGGGAATAGGACGTTTGTGCGGTGCGCTGTTCCGCTGTAGTCTCACGGCATGACCGAAAGCCCCACGCGCGTCGAAGCGTTCAGCGACGGTGTGTTCGCGATTGCGATTACCCTGTTGATCCTTGAGATCCGCGTGCCGCACGTCGACCACGGGCTGTGGGCCGGCCTCGTGGCGCTGTGGCCATCGTACGTCGCGTTCCTGCTGAGCTTCGCCGTGATCCTGATCATGTGGGTGAATCACCACGAGCTGCTGCGCATGGTGGGTGGCGTCACGTATCCGTTTCTGTTCGCGAACGGGCTGCTGCTGCTCACCGTGACGTTCGTTCCCTTTCCGACCGCGGTCCTCGCGGCGTACCTGGGCACCGCGGAGGCCAAGACCGCCGTCGCGTTCTACTGCGCGACGTTCGTGGTGAACGCGCTCGTCTGGAGGCTCTTGTTCGCCGCGATGGTGCGCGGCGGTCTCAAGCCAAGCGTGACGCCCGAAACGGTCGCGACCGTCCGCAAGGCGTACTTCTGGGGCCCGGTGGTATATCTCCTCTCGACCGGCGTCGCGCTGATACGGCCGACGCTCGGCCTGCTCGTCAACGTTTCGCTATGGATACTCTGGATGCGTTTGGGCTACAGATCGGAAAGGAGCGCAACTCGATGACGCGCTTTGTTCGCGCTGTCGCCACGGTTGCTGTACTGACCGCGTGCACGGGCTCCAAAGATGCTCGTGACGATTTTGCCGCGATGCAGGCGCGCGGCGCGCACGTCATGGGCGTCGATCAGTACACGTCCACACATGTCTTCGAGGATCTGCCCGACGGCGGCCGCGTGATCCTCGACGTGGATACGGCGGACAGTGCCGGCATCGAGACGATTCGCGCGCACATGCGCGACATCGCGACTGCGTTTCGGGCGGGGGATTTCACGAAGCCGTTCGAGGTCCACGCGCAGAACGTGCCGGGAACGGCGGTGATGAGCGCACGACGCGCGGGAATCAGCTACACGCCCATCGATCGCGTGTGGGGAGGGGAAGTGCGAATCAGGACGAGTGATCCCGCCGCGGTGGCCGCCATACACGAGTTCCTCGAATTTCAACGCGAGCAGCACCATGCCGCGGGGCATGAGACGCCGTAGTCCGGATGAATAAGAATGGAGATTTGTAGGTCATAGAGATTTAGGTCGTCGCCCGTTTTTTTGGACACCCTAAAGGGTGTGCTCGTCCACCAAAAACGAATCGGGACCATCACTTCACCGTCTGACGCCCACCACCTTACTCCTCTCGCATCAACGAGACCTCAATCCCGTTGCATTGTGACGGCCGGAATTGCGCACTCGCGGAACCGTGACGCTCAGGCGATCGTTACGCGAGCAACTTTCTCTCCTTGCCTCGAGGATACACATGTCCACCCCCGTCGTCTTCATTCACGGCCTCTGGCTCCATGCCGATTCCTGGAAGCCCTGGGTCGAGCTGTTCCGCGCCGCCGGCTACGATCCCATCGCTCCCGGTTGGCCCGGTGACCCGGCGACCGTCGCTGAGGCGAACGCGCATCCGGAGCGC
>DASPXD010000096.1:0-2527 GCA_035637435.1 Gemmatimonadales bacterium | reverse complement strand
GCTCATCGCCAGCCAGACGTTCCAGCAGGACGGGCTGCTCATCATCGTGTTCGACGAGGCCGGGAGCGACAACACCAACGGCGGCGGCCGGATCGCGTGGGTGGTCGTCGGCCCCAAGGCCAAGCTGGGTTACCAGTCGACCACGCTCTACCAGCACGAGAGCACGCTGCGCCTGACGCTCGAGGCGTTAGGGATCACACAGTTCCCCGGTGCGGCCGCCACGGCACCGACGATGGCGGAGTTTTTCACGCCGTGAGGTAGACAAAGCCTTGACACCGTGTAGCGGGTTCGTATATCCGGCTGCACTTCCTCAAGGCCGGCCGTGGACGATTGGGTGGCCGAGTTGCAGCGGGGCAGGTTCGACGCCGCGTGGGACCTGTTCCTCGATCGCTACCGGCGTCTCATCTTCGCAGCGATCCGGCACTACGCCCAGGACTACGACGATGTGATGGACGTGTTCGCGCGCGCGTGCGAGGCGCTGCGCGCGGACGATCTCCGGCGGCTGCGGTCCTGGGTCGAGCAGCCGGAACATCGGGCCCGGTTCTCCACTTGGCTGGTCACGGTCGTTCGTCACGTCACCGTCGACTGGTTTCGTCATCGCGATGGCCGCCGGCGACTCTCGGCCGTTGCTGAAGGACTCCCGCCGCTCCGCCGCCGGATCTTCGAGCACGTATTCCTGGACCGGCGCAGTCACATCGAAGCCTTCGAGCTGATCCACGCCGGTGAAGCGCCCACCCTCACCTTTCGGGAATTCCTCAGCGAGCTGCGCGCCACGTATCACGCGGTATCCACGGGCCGGCGAGGCCAGATCCTCCGCGATCTCGCTCCCGCGTCAGACGCGGTAGAGAATCTGCCGGCCGATCCCGCGGGACCGAGTGCGACGGGGGCCGCTGAACAGAGTCAGTTGATGGAGCGGGCGCTGAGCACGCTCAGCCCCGACGATCGCCTGATCGTGGAGCTGTTCGTCCTGGAAGAGCTTCCCGCCGAAACGGTGGCGAAGGTCCTGGGGTTGGCGAACGCGAAGGCGGTCTACAACCGCGCGTATCGGGGATTGGCAGTGGTTCGTGAGCACCTGGAACGGGCCGGCGTGCGGCGGGAGGATCTGTGAGCAGTCAGGACCCTCGGGACCGTCTCATGATGCCTGACGAATCCTTCGAGGAGCTGAGGCGCGTGCTCGATACTCGGGTGCGGTCTGAAACGCAAACAGCTGACTGCCTGCAGGACGATATGATCGCGGCGCTCGCGGACGGCTCGCTGGCACCGGATCTGAGAAAATCGGTCCTCCCGCACGTTGCGTCCTGCGCACGGTGCCGTGGGGCGCTCGCGGCAGTCGCTAGAGCGCTCGCCGATCCTGCGGTCGGTCGAGAGCTCTCGTCCTCTCCCAGCGGGCGCCGCCGGTACCGAATCGCCGTGCCGCTTGCCGCGGCTGCGGTGCTGCTCCTTCTGCTTTGGTCTCCGGCGGGTGACCGGTCGCCCCTACACCGTGGACCGCCACCACCGCCACCGGCAACCACGCCCGTTCCTCGATCGCCGGTTGGGGCCGTGGCTGCCGTGCACGAGCTCCGGTGGACCCCCGTTTCCGGAGCGGACCGATATCGCGTGACCGTCTTCGACGCCACTGGCGGCGTGGTGTACGCAGCCGAAGTGGCGGACACGGTCGTCACCTTCCCCGATTCTATCGCGCTCGTCCCCGGCGATTCATATCTGTGGAAGGTGGATGCGCGCACCGGGTTTGATCGGTGGGCCGCGTCGGAGTTAGTCGAGTTCAGGGTCGCGGGACCGCGGCGGCGATGATACTCGTCGGGCTTGGGTGTGTGCTCGCTGTCTTGCAATCGCCAGCCTCCGATTCTCTCCGACTGCTCGCTGTCAGCTTGCCCCAGTCTTCGCTGGTTCTCGAGGTACGCGAGCGGCCGCTGGCCGTGCGGGACGCGGTCAACGAGTCGCTGCAGCGCGGCGAGCTCGACGCCGCGGGGAAGATCGCCGCGGCGTACGCCATCGCGTGGCGCGACTCATTTCTGGTGCGCGAGGTCGCGCGCTTTGCGGCGTGGCCTCCAGCGCGCCGAGCGGCGAAGGTCGCGGTCGACACCATGCGACTGGCGGGTATCAAAGCGTTCGGCGCAGACGGCCCGCGCGCCGCGATCGTGCTCTGGCGTCGTGCGCTCGCGCGCGCAATGACGAACCGCGATTCGGCGGGGATGGCTGGACTGTTCGGCAACATAGGGGCAGGGCTGCTAGAGGACGGTCGACTCGATAGCGCCACTTCCTACCTCGAGCGGGCGCGCGCGCTGGCTGCGGCGATCGGTGACCTCCGCGTCGAGGCGAATGCCATTGGCGCGTTGGCCGGCGCGCACGAAGAGCGTGGCGAGCTATCGGCGGCGCGTGAGCTTTACGCGACTTCCCTCGCGCTGCGCGACCGAATCGGTGACACGCGGGGCAGCGCCGCTGACCACAATAATCTCGGGCTGCTGGCACAACGGCTCGGCGATCTCGAAGAAGCGCGACGGCAGTTCGACACCGCCCTCGTTCT
>DASPXD010000095.1:0-2981 GCA_035637435.1 Gemmatimonadales bacterium | reverse complement strand
ATTTCCAGCTCCCGGATCACCGCCACCGCCTGTGCCGCGAAGGCCTCGTTCAACTCCATGAGATCGATGTCGTTGATCGTCATCCCGACCTTCTTGAGCAAGTTCTGCACCGCGAAGATGGGGGCCACACCCATGATCTCCGGGGCGATGCCCGCGACAGCATCGGCGACCCATTCGAGCTGTGGCGTCACGCCCAACTCGCCGGCCTTTCCCCGGCTCATGACGACGATGGCCGCGCCGGCGTCGTTGATGCCCGATGAGTTACCGGCGGTCACGCTCCCACCCTCGCGAAAGGCCGGCTTGAGGCGCCCGAGGGATTCCATCGTCGTGCCGGGCCGCGGATGCTCATCGACCGTCGCGATCACGGGCTCGCCTTTTTTCTGCGGAATCGCGACCGGCACGATCTGGTCGTCGAACCGACCCTCCGCGATGGCCGCGGCCGCCCGACGCTGGCTTTCGGCGGCGAATTTATCCTGGGCCTCGCGCGAGACGCCGTAGCGATCGGCGACTTTCTCGGCTGTCGAGCCCATCTGGTAGCGACCGAAGGGGTCGGTCACCAGCGACATCGTGCCGTCGATGAGGGTCGCTTCGCCAAGGCGCCACCCCACCTGCGAACGCGGCAGCAGGTACGGCTGGATCGACATGTTCTCGTTGCCGCCCGCCACGACGACCTGGGCCTCACCGGTGCGCAGCTCCTGGACGGCGCTGTTGATCGCCTGCAGCCCCGAGCCGCAAAGACGATTCACGTTGAAAGCCGTCGTCTTCTCCGGCAGACCGGCCTTCAGCGTGGCAAGCCGGGCGTTGAAGGCATCCTCGCCTACCTGACCGACGCAGCCCAGGATGACTTCGTCGACGACCTCCGGCGCGATGCCAGCGCGCTGAACGGCAGCGCGGATCGCGTTCGCGCCCAGATCCGACGAAGGCGTGTCCTTGAAGGCACCCGCAAATTTGCCAATGGCGGTGCGCACGCCCCCCGCGACGACGATCCCCTCTCCGTTGCGCGTCACGAGATGATTCTAATTAGCGGCGGGACCGGCCGTACTGCTGCCACTGCCCATGCGGGTGATCCGCTGGGCCTTGGAAATGCCGCGCTCGACCTGGGGCCGCGCTGAATCCACGACACCCTGGGCCTGGTCCAACACCGGCTGCATCTGGCCGCGCATCTGATCGAGGCGCTCCGAAAGCTCCTCGCGCATCTGCCGTCCCGGCTTGGGCGCGTAGAGCAACGCCACCGCCCCGCCAATGATCGCTCCATGCACGACGCCTCGCAAATACCCCATCGTTTCCTCCTTGATGGCGGGCACGCGCCCGCGGCTGACCCGGGTGTCCATCTTATCATTCCCCAAGTGGTTTCGTTATAGCATCGATATCAGGATCGAACCGCGCAAGGGTCAGGCGTTCCCGGGTTCAAGGCGGACCGCTGCCGGCGCCGGCGCGGGCCACATGCGGTGCACCGCGAACACGCTCGCGCGCACCGCCAGGTCGATCGCGGCGCGTAAGAGTACCGCCGTGACGCAGCAGAAGCTGTAGAGAAAGACCTCCGGGATGCGCTCGAGCAGGAAGGGCACGCCGATGGCGAGTCCGCCGATCAGGATCGCGGCCGTGCACAGAGCTGCGCCCAACTCGACGGATCGTGCCGTCACCCAGGCATTGACAGTCATCGCGGCAATAAATGATATAACGCAGATGTAAGTAAAAGTCAATTGCTAGTCGGGCAGCTGCTGCCCGGCGCCCCGCGCCCGGGCGAGTTCGAGCACCGCGGCGCCGGCGGCCACATCCTCGATCGCGAGTCCGACCGACTTGAACAGACTCACGTCGGAAGGCTGGCGTCCGCCGGCCGATCCGGCGACGACGTCGCGCAGTGAATGGACTCGGCCCCAATTCAATTGCCCCTCGCGCTCCGCGAGTAGCAGGTCACCGGCCTCGAGGCGGGCAGCCTCGACATCATCGGCGACCAGGAGGTCGGCTCGGGATACGACCCGGCTGTCGATCTCCCGCCGATCCGGATAGTTCGAGCCGCACACGTTCAGATGCTGGCCCGCCTGGAGCCACTCCCCGGGAAAAATGGGTTGCGCCGCCGGGGTGACGGTGGTGAGGATCCCAGCGCCGTCGACGGCCTCCCGGAGGCTGCCCGCAGGCTGGATCGCGATCGCGCCCGGCAGCACATTTCGGAGCTCCGCGACGAGCGCGTCGCGGTGCGCGGAGGTCCGGCTGAAGACCCGCACCTCGCGCAGCGGTCGCACCGCGGCGACGGCGAGCACCTGGGTCAGCGACTGCGTCCCGGCGCCGATGATGGTGAGGACCGATGCCGGCGCGGGCGCCAGGTACTTCGTGGCCAGCCCGGATGTCGCGCCGGTTCGCATCCGGCCCAGCCAGTCGGCCTCGATCACGGCGCGCGGCCGTCCGTCGGCCGCGTCGAAGAGGCACAGCCAGAACCGTGCGCCAGACTTGCCGTGTGTATACGCCTTGAAGCCCATCAGGCCTTTCGAGGGGAGGGCCGCCGACATCGTGGCCAGGATGGCGCCAGCCGCAACCCGACGCCGCGGTTGGTTGCTGGCACGTCCCGCTGCCCATTCGCGAAAAGCGGCCTCGAGCGCCGCGAGGGTCACGTCCATCGTCAGGAGTTCTTTCACGTCCGTCTCACGCAGAAAAATGGGCACGGCTAATCTTGACATCGCCGTGATCGATGCTGGGCTGCGGCGGCGCATCGCGCGGGCGCCCGTCGGGCATTTCGCGACGTCGGAGGGACGCATCCCCTCCGTCGTTCCGGTGTGTTTCGTTCTCCTGGGAGAAACGGTCTATCAGGCCATCGACGGCAAACCCAAGTCAGTCGATTCGGCTCAACTGCGCCGTGTCAAGAACGTGCGCGCCAATCCCAACGCCGCGCTGCTCATCGATGAATATGTGGAGGACTGGTCCAAGCTCTGGTTCGTGCTCCTTCGTGGGAAGGCCCGCATCGTCGACCGAGGCCCTGAGCAGCG
>DASPXD010000094.1:0-2452 GCA_035637435.1 Gemmatimonadales bacterium | reverse complement strand
GCGCGCCAGCGTCGCCGCATAGGAGTCGCGCGCCTCGGCATACCTTCCGGCTGCGAGCAGCATGTCGGCTTCCAGTTCACGCGCCGGCAACAGCTCCGCCGGCGTCACCGGCTGCTTTTCCGTGACGTCCTCGATTTCGGCAGCCGCCTTAGCGTCGCGCAGGGCGACCGTGGTGTCTCCCGCCGCGAACTCCTGCCACGCTGTGACGACGCGCCGCCTGATGTCGACCACGGTGGCCCAATCGGTATCGCCGCGGCGGGTCATATCGGCCTGGATGGCGGCGAGCGCGCCGATCTCGACGGCGGCGCGCGCCGTATCGCCCAGGCGCGCCGCGCCGATGCCACGCGCGAAGTGCGCCAGCGCCGCGCCGATCGTGAGCCCGGCGGCGCGCACCGACAGCTGGGCCGCGGCCCCCCAATCACTACGCTCGAGCGGCAGGCGTGCCTCCATCGCAATCTGGTTGTAATTCGCGACCACTGCGTCTGAAGCGTTCGTCGCGGTCACGAGGTGCTGCGCCGTATCGACGGTGGCGCGCGCCTCGCGGTCGCGACCCTCCTGCAGATAGGCGTAGACCATGTAGTCGATTGCGTGCAGTCGTTCGGGCGCGACGGGCTGATGGTGCGCCCGCGCGTAGTCGAGGCCCGCCTCGAAGGCGCGCGTATTGGCTGCGATGGCTTCGTCCCACAGGCCCAGTCGGATGAAAATGTGGGACGGCATGTGCTGCGCGTGCGGCGCGGAGGGAGCGATTTGCGCATAGCGGCGGGCCGCGTCGAGGCCCAGCGTCGCGAGGCGCGGCGAGTCGTTGGCGTGAATGATGTAATGCGCGAGGCCGGGGTGCTGCGGGAAACGCTGGAACAACGGGTTGAGGATTGCGGCGGCGCGTTTCTGCCGCGCGACGGTGGTATCGGTCTTCGGTGCAGTGGCGACTAGGGAGAGGGCGTAGTAGATCGCGACTTCGGGATCATTCGGAAAGTCACGATAGACCCGCGCCAGCGTATCGGAGTACGCCCGCAGCCGGCGGCTGTTAGGGATCGAATCGAAACCGCGATACAGCGCCGCCCCGGCCGCGAGGAATCCGCGTTCGCGCGCCGTGTGCGCACCCAGCAGGGCGGCGCGCTCGGCGAACGCCGCGCCGTGCCGCAACGGGTCGCCCTTCCCCGCGTTGCCGCCTGGGCCGCCGGCGAACGGATTCCCCCACGAGGTCAGAGCCATGCCCCAGTAAGCCATCGCGCACGTGGAGTCTGCATCCGCGACCGCTTGGAAGGCAGCCGGCGCCGGCTCCCACCAAAATGAGTGCAGGATCGCCATCGCACGACTGAACCGCTGCTGGGCCGCCGCGTTGCACGAGACCGGGAAATCCACGCGTCCCAGCTGCTCGACGGAGCGACCATGTTCGTGTTGCGCGGCCAGCCGAGGAGCGAGCAAGCATGCCGCGAGTGTGACGAGACGCGTAGTGCGTGTCATGGACGGCTCCGCCAATAAAGGAAAGCTGGAATGCCGAGAACGATAAGACCGGCACCGATCGCGGCGTTCTTGGGGTTCGAGGCAATAGCGCTGTACACGACGAACGCCGCTGCTAGCACGAATAGCGCCGGCGTGACTGGATAGCCGGGAACCCTGAACGGAGCAGGGAGCACGGAACCCGGAGCACTCTGCTCCCTGCTCCCTGCTCCGTGCTCCTTTGCCCGATAGACAAATAGTCCGGCGACGCATAGGCCAAAGAAGATCCAATCTCCAAACGTCACGTAATCGACAAGCTGTCCAAAGGTCCCGGTGAGCGTCAGTGCCACAGCAAAGACCGCGAGCGCGACGATCGCCGCGGTTGGTGTCTGATAAGCGGGATGCAACACGGCAAAACGACGGAAGAACACGCCGTCCGCCGCCATCGCCTGCAGCACGCGCGGGGTCACCAGGATCACCAGGTTCAGGAATCCAAACGTCGACAGGGCAATGCCCGCCGCGATGATCTTGCCGCCCGCAGGTCCCAGGAGCAAGCGCATCGTATCAGCGGCCGGAGCGGTGCTCGCAGCCAGCCCGTCCACGCCGAGCACTCGCAGGTACGCCACGTTCGTGAGCAGGTAGACCGTCACGACAATCGCGACGCCGTAGACGAGCGCCCGTGGCAGGTTGCGTTCCGGCTCGACGATTTCTTCAGCGATGAAGTTGGTCTGCTGCCAGCCGCCGTAGGTAAAAAGAATCGGGACGAGGGCGGCGCCGATTGCTCCGACGGGAGAAGCGACGGTAAGGGACGGTAGGGGACGGTACGGGATGGTAACGGTAGGGGTAACGGCAAAAACTCCAACAACGATCAGGATCGCGAGCGCGACCAGCTTGAGCATCGTAAATATGTTTTGCGTGATCGCCGCAGGACGAACGCCGATGTAGTTGATCGCGGTATGGAACAAGATCGCTGCGACCGCGAGCGGCACTGAATAGGTGGATGGCAGTCCCA
>DASPXD010000093.1:0-2999 GCA_035637435.1 Gemmatimonadales bacterium | reverse complement strand
GCGCTTCTGCAAGCCTAGCAGCCAAAATTGCTGGCGCAAGACCAACCGAGGGAGCTTATGAGCATCGATCGCCGAGCCTTTCTCAAAGACACAACTGCCACTGCGGCGGCTTTGACCGTACCGCTCTTGATTCGAACCCAGCAATCCGATCTCGCCCCAATCTTCGCGCAGATCGAACGCCGCCACGACGAATCGGTGCAACGGCTGCAGGAATGGATCCGCCAGCCGTCGATCGCTGCGGAGAACCGCGGCATGAATGAGGGATGCGAGCTGACGATGCGGATGCTGCGCGATGCGGGGTTCCAACAGGTCACGAAAGTCCCCAGCGACGGGCAGCCCGGCATCTTCGCCACGTTCGACGCGGGCGCGCCCAAGACGCTCGGCCTCTACTTCATGTACGACGTCAAACAGGTCGACCCGGCGGAATGGTCGTCGCCCCCGTGGGACGCGGCGCTCGTGGACAAACAAGGGTTGGGCAAGGTCGTCATGGGGCGCGGCGCGGTGAATCAGAAAGGGCCCGAGGCCACATTCCTCGCCGCACTGCACGCGATCCGCGGCGCGGGCCGCAAGCTGCCCGTCAATCTCGTCCTCGTCGCCGAGGGTGAGGAGGAGATCGGCTCGCCGCATTTCCCGCAGATCGTGCGGCGGCCAGAGGTGCTCGCGGCGCTGAAGCCCTGCGTCGGCATCTTCATGCCATCGGCCGGCCAAGGCCTCGACGGCCAGGTCACGATCACACTCGGCGCCAAGGGCGTGATCGAGTGTGAGCTGGTCTCGAGCGGGGAGCGGTGGGGACGCGGTCCGCGCGCCGACATTCACTCGAGCAATAAGGCCAGAGTCGACAGCCCCGCGTGGCACCTGGTGCAGGCCCTCGCGACGCTCGTCTCCCCCGACGGCAACGATCCCGTGATCGACAACTTTGCCGACAAGGCTCGGCCGCTCTCCGCGGACGAAAAAGCGATGATCGCCGCCGCCGCCGCTCGACTGGACGAGAACGCCGCGAAGCAATTGCTCGGCGTGCAGCACTGGGTCCACGATGCCGGCTGGACCGAGGCGCTTGAGCTCCTGATGTCGCGTCCTACCGTCAACATCGAAGGACTCGTGGGCGGCTACACCGGCCCCGGCGGCAAGACGATTCTGCCGCACCGGGCCACGGCGAAGCTCGATCTGCGCCTCGTGCCCGACATGACGGCCGCCGATGCACTCGCTGCGCTCAAGGCGCATCTCGCCAGGCGCGGCTTCGGTGATATCGAGGTCAACATGACGGGGGGCTACGATCCGACGAGCACGGCGCGCGACGCCATAGTGATTCGGGCGCAGGAAGCGGTGTATCGGCGCTCCCGCATCGAGCCGATTCTGCTGCCGCGCAATGCCGGCTCCTGGCCCGGCTACGTTTTCACCGGCGAGCCATTGAAGCTCGCGGCCGGACACTTTGGCCTCGGCCATGGCAGCGGCGCGCACGCTCCGGATGAGTACTACGTCATCGAGTCCACGAATCCCAAGGTACAGGGCATCGATGGCGGCACGCGCTCGTACGTCGAGTATCTGTTCGAGGTGGCGCGAGCGCGCGTCTAGCTCAGGGCCAGCGTCGGCGTGAAGTCGGGCGTCCGGCGCGCCTTGGTCGCCTGCTCGAACGCATACGCCACCCGAAGCAACACCGGCTCGCTCCAGGCGCGCCCATAGAACGAGATGCCGAGCGGCAGGCCGAAGTGGAAACCCGCCGGGACCGTGATGTGCGGGTATCCGGAGACCGCGGGGAACTGCGAGCTGCCGGGACCGCCCCCACCACTCCCGCCGCCCGCGAGGTCGACGAGTGACGCGATCCCGCCCGAGGGCCCGAGCATCGCGTCGAGCTTGTACTTGTCCATCGTGGCGTCGATGCCCTTGGTGCGGGTCAGCTCGATGCACTTGGCGCGCGCGTCGAGGTAGGCCTGCTCGGTGAGCGGCCCCCGGGCTTGCGAGGCGATGAACGTCTCCTGCCCGAAGTAGGGCATCTCGCGGTCCTCGTTTGCCGCGTTGAACGCGATCAGGTCCGCGAGGGTGCGCGGCTTTACGGTGGCGGGCATCGTGGCGAGATAGGCGTTCAGATCCGTCTTGAATTCGTACTGCAGCACGTCGCGCTCGTTCATGCCCAGCTGGCCGGCCGTTTCGATTGCGGCGGGGTCGACGACCTCGGCGCCCTGGGCCTTGAGCACCGCGATCGCCTGCTCCAGCACCGTGTCTACAATCGGATTGTTGCCGGTGCGCGCCTGGACACCGATACGCGCGCCCTTCAATCCGCTCGAGTCGAGAAACGCCGTGTAGTCCTTCGCGACATGACCTTGAGCGTCTGCCGTCGCCGGATCGCGCGGGTCCACGCCGGCCAGCGCCGTGAGCAGCGCGGCGGCGTCGGCCACGGTGCGCGCCATCGGTCCCGCGGTGTCCTGACTGTGGGCGATCGGGATGATCCCCGCGCGGCTCACCAGGCCCACGGTCGGCTTCATGCCGACGATGCCGCAGGTGTTCGCCGGACTGACAATCGACCCGTCCGTTTCGGTGCCCACCGCGACCGCGCAGAGATTGGCGCTCACTGACACCGCCGACCCGGAGCTCGAGCCCGATGGCGTACGATCCAGCACGTACGGGTTGCGGCACTGGCGGCCGCGGCCGCTCCAGCCGCTCGATGAGCGGCTGGACCGGAAGTTGGCCCACTCTGAGAGGTTCGCCTTGGCGAGGATCACGGCGCCCGCGGCGCGCAATTTTTCGACGATGGACGCATCGCGCACCGCGAAGTTGCCCTCGAGTGCGAGGGAGCCCGCGGCCGTCTGCATCTTGTCGTGCGTGTCGATGTTGTCCTTGACGATGACCGGGATCCCATGGAGGGGACCGCGCACCTTGCCGCGGCGCCGCTCGCCGTCCAGCCCGTCCGCGGTCGCGAGCGCGTCAGGATTCGTCTCGAGCACCGCGCGCAGCATGGGACCCTGGCGATCGAGCGCCGCGATGCGATCCAGGTAAGCCTGAGT
>DASPXD010000092.1:0-15277 GCA_035637435.1 Gemmatimonadales bacterium | reverse complement strand
GCCGTCATTGCTTCCCGAGGTAGCTGGATCATCGGACGTGCTCGGCCACGTCACCAAGGAAGCTGCCGCCCTGACGGGGCTCGCGGCCGGCACACCGGTGGTGGGAGGTGGAGCGGACAACGCGTGCGGTGCGGCAGGCGTGGGCGCGATCACTCCCGGCGAAGCGGTTTCGAGCTGGGGCACGTCCGGGACCGTACTGGCTCCCACGGCGCAGCCTCGCGTGGATCCGAAGCTGCGGGCGCACACCTTCTGTCACGTCGTGCCCAATGTCTGGTACGTCATGGGCGTCGTCTTGTCGGCCGGCGGAGCGTTCGCCTGGTATCGTGATCAGTGCGCGCGCGATCTGCCGGATGCGGATCGAGACGCGCGGCTCGTCGAGGAAGCCGCAACCGTGCCCCCCGGGGCTGACGGTGTGACGTTCCTTCCCTACCTCCAGGGAGAGCGGACGCCGCATCGGGACGCGTCCTTGCGGGCCGCGTTTACGGGGCTCAGTCTGGCACACACACGCGTTCACATGACGCGCGCTGTACTGGAGGGCGTGTGCTTCGCACTGCGCGACTCACTCACCATTCTCCAGGAGCTTGGGCTTGCCCCAGGTCATCTCCTGCTGACGGGCGGAGGCGCGAAGAGCGCGTTTATTCGGCAGTTGCAGGCAGATGTCTTTGGTCTTCCCGTCACGACCGTCAATCGCGAAGAGGGCGGGGCGTACGGCGCGGCGCTGCTCGCGGCAGTGGGAACGGGAGCGTTTCCCGATCTCGAGACGGCGGCGCAGCGGACCCTCACGCGCCAGGCGCTCACGCCACCGAACCCAGAGACCCACAAAACGTACGAGTCCATCTATGACCGATTCCGCAAACAGTTCGTGGCCGCGCGCGCTTAGCCTGGTGTGGGTTTCGGTCGTCGCCGTGCACCTGTCCGCGCAGACGCCCGATTATCAGAATCCCGACTTGCCCTTCGCGCGGCGCGTGGCTGATCTCGTCTCACGCATGACGCTCGAGGAAAAGATCTCGCAGATGCAGGACGTCGCGCCCGCGATCGAGCGACTCGGCATTCCCGCATACAACTGGTGGAACGAGGCGCTGCACGGCGTCGCGCGCTCTGGGCTGGCGACGTCGTTTCCGCAGGCGATCGGCCTCGCCGCCACCTGGGACGATTCCCTGATCTTCCGGATGGCGACGGTCATCTCGGACGAGGCGCGCGCCAAGCACCACGAGTATGTCCGCCAGGGCGCGCGCGCGCGCTATCAGGGGCTCACCTTCTGGTCGCCGAACATCAATCTGTTCCGCGATCCGCGCTGGGGCCGCGGCCAGGAGACATACGGCGAAGACCCGTTCCTCACGGGCAGCCTCGCCGTGCAGTTCATCCGTGGCATGCAGGGCGACGATCCGAAGTACCTGAAGACGGTCGCCACTGTGAAGCATTTCGCCGTGCACTCGGGGCCCGAGCCCGCGCGCCACACTTTCGATGCGGTCGTCAGCGAGCGCGATCTGCGCGAGAGCTATCTGCCGCACTTCGCCGCGGGGATCCGCGAAGGGCACGCCTACTCGCTGATGTGCGCGTACAACCGCGTGGACGGGAGCCCCGCGTGTGGGAGCGATCTCCTGCTCAAAGACATCCTGCGAGGCGAGTGGGGCTTCTCGAGCTACGTCGTGTCGGACTGCGGCGCCATCAACGACATCTACGAGCGCCATAAGGTCGCACCGACAGCCGCGGCCGGGTCGGCCCTGGCAGTGAAAGCCGGAACTGATCTCGAATGCGGCAGAGTCTACGCGAACCTCGTAGACGCTGTGCGACAGGGACTGATCACCGAGCAGGCGATCGACACCGCGGTGCGCCGGCTGTTTCTGGCCCGCTTCCGGCTCGGCATGTTCGACCCGCCCGAGCGGGTGCGCTGGGCGCAGATCCCGATCAAGGTGCTTGACCAGCCGGCGCACCGCGCGCTCGCCCGCCAGGTGGCGCGCGAGTCCATCGTGCTCCTCAAGAATGCAGGCAATCTGCTGCCGCTCCGCAAAGACCTCGTGACCATCGCCGTCATCGGGCCGAACTGCGATGACCGGCGCATGCTGCTGGGCAACTATGAAGGAGCGCCGGCCGATTCGATCACGCCGCTGCGCGGCATCCGCGAGGCGGTGTCACGGAGCACGCGCGTGCTGTACGCCCGCGGCTCGGATTGGGTTGCACTCGGCGACTCTGCCGTCCCCGAGGCCGTGCAAGTGGCTCAGCAGGCGGACGCGGTGGTGCTCTGTCTCGGTCTCACGGCGCAGCTCGAGGGTGAGGAGATGCCGGTCGAGGTCGCGGGATTTCGGGGCGGCGATCGCACCAGCCTCGACCTGCCGGCAGCGCAGGAGCGGCTACTCGAGCGAATCGTCGCACTCGGCAAGCCGACGGTGCTCGTGTTGATGAGCGGCAGCGCGGTCGCGGTCAACTGGGCACAGGAGCACGTCCCCGCGATCGTCGCAGCGTGGTATGGCGGTCAGGCCGCGGGCAGCGCGCTCGCGGACGTGCTGTTTGGTGATTACGATCCCGCGGGACGGCTGCCCGTGACATTCTATAAGAGCGTGGACGACCTGCCGCCCTTCGATGACTACCGCATGGCAGGTCGCACCTACCGCTTTTTCAAGGGCACGCCGCTTTACCCGTTCGGCTACGGCTTGAGCTACACGAGCTTCGCGTATCGGAACCTGCGCACGAGCGCCGAGCGGCTTGGCAGCAGGGACACGCTCATCGTGAGCGTGGACGTGACGAATACGGGAAGACGTCCTGGCGACGAAGTCGCACAGCTCTACGTCCGCCACCTAGGCTCGCGGGTCGAGCGACCGAACGAGGATCTTCGCGGGTTCCGCCGTGTCACACTCGAACCTGGCCAGACACGCACAATCGCGTTCTCGCTGCCGGCCGCATCTCTGGCGTACTGGAATCCCGACGGGCACCGCTGGGTCGTCGAGGAGGAGTCCCTGGAGTTGGCCGTGGGCGCGTCGTCGACCGATATCCGCGGGCGGCGCACGATTCACGTGCTGGGCCGGTAGGCACCAGGTCCTGGAGATTCGTCTATGACGCTGTCTCGCCGCAGCGCCTTGAAACTCGGGCTCGGGGCCGGCGCGCTCCCGCTGCTCGGTCCTGTGGAGGTCCGTGTCGCGGAGCACGTCGGCACGCCCCGCGCGAGCGGCCCCGAGGTCGTGAAGGCTCGCCCGCTCCCGCTCGACGCCATCCGGCTCACGGGTGGGCCCCTCAAGCACGCGCAGGAGCTCAGCGCGCGCTACCTGCTCCAGCTCGAGGCCGACCGGATGCTCGCGTACTACCGCAAACGGACCGGGCTCGAGCCCAAGGCCGAGCCCTACGGTGGCTGGGACGGAGACGGCCGGAACCTCACCGGTCACATCGCGGGCCATCACCTCTCCGGGGTGAGCCTGATGTTCGCCGCCACGGGGGACTCGCGCTTCAAGGAGCGCGCCGACTACATCGTACGGGAGCTGCAGGCGGTGCAGGACGCCCACGGCGACGGCTACCTCAGCGCGCTGGCGGGAGGTCGCAAAGCCTTCGGTGAGCTGGCGCGGGGCGAGATCCGCTCGGCGGCCTTCGATTTGAACGGCGAGTGGTCACCGTGGTACACGCTACACAAGACGTACGCCGGTTTGCGCGACGCCTATCGCCACACGGGGAACCGGACCGCGCTCGACGTCGAGATCAAGTTCGCGGCGTGGGCCGAGCAGATTCTTTCGGGGTTGGATGACGCTCAGCTCCAGCGCATGATGAACACCGAATTCGGCGGCATGAACGAGGTGCTCGCGGACCTCTACGCCGACAGCGGCGACGCCCGCTGGCTCGCGCTCTCCTACAAGTTCGAGCATCACGCGTTCCTGGAGCCGCTGCGGCGCCATCAGGACGACCTCGCGGGCACGCACGGCAACACCCAGGTGCCCAAGATCATCGGCGCCGCGGCCCGGTACGTGTATGCCGGCAGGCCGGAGGACCTGCTCGCCGCGACGTTCTTCTGGGACCAGGTCGTCCAGCACCACACCTTCTCGAGCGGCGGCCACGGCAAGGATGAGTACTTCGGACCGCCCGACCAGTTGAACGACTGGATCGACGGCAGGACGTGCGAAACGTGCAACACCTACAACATGCTCAAGCTCACCCGGCGCCTGTTCTCCGTCTGGCCCGATCCCCATTACGCCGACTACCACGAGCGCGCGCTCTTCAATCACATCCTCGCCTCCATCGATCCTGAGGACGGCCGCGTCTGCTATATGGTGCCGGTCGGCGGCGCAAATCAGGGCGTGACCCACGAGTACCAGGACATGTTCCGGGACTTCACCTGCGACGTGGGCACGGGCATGGAGAGCCACGCCCTTCACGGGTACGGGATCTACTACGAAGCCGGCGATCGGCTGTGGATCAATTTGTACGCAGCCTCTACCGCGGCTTGGGCGGCGGCGGGCGCGCGCCTAGCGGTCGAGACCGACTTACCGGAGGGTGAGACGGCGAAGGTCACGCTCCAGCTCCGGACGCCCCGGGAATTCACACTGGCGCTGCGCCGCCCCTATTGGGCAGGCTCGGGATTCCAGGCCAGGGTCAACGGCGAAGCCCTGGTCGCGGCGAGTGAGCCGCCAAGAGCGGACGATCCGCGCCGCCGCAGCCAGTACCGAGACGTCGACCTCGCGGTAAGCTCGTACGTGGAGGTGAAGCGTGTTTGGAAGACCGGCGATGTCGTGGAGGTCCTCCTGCCGAAGTCGCTGCGCCTCGAGCCCCTTCCCGACAATCCGCGTCGCGCGTCGCTCTTATGGGGGCCGCTCGTGCTCGCCGGAGACCTGGGGCCCGAGCCGCCGGGATGCGCGGAAGCACCCGATGCTCAGCGCGCCTCACGCAATCCGCCCAAAGTGCCCGTCTTCGTGGCGGCTGAGCGACCGGTCGAGACGTGGCTCAAGCCCGTGGCGGGCGCTCCCGGCCGGTTCAAGAGCGACGGAGTAGGGCGCGAACCCGACGCCGCCGCGGCGGCGCGCGATGTCGAGTTTCAGCCGTTCTTCCGTCTGCACCGGCGCACGTACTCGACCTATTGGGACCTGTTTACGCCGGCCGAATGGGATGCCAAGAAGCCGGAATACGTGGCCGCAGCGGAACGGCTGCGGAGGCTCGAAGCCGCCACCGTCGCCTGGCTGCAGCCGGGCGAGGTCGTGTTCGAGCGGCAGTTCAACTATCAGGCCGGCGACGGCGCCGTCCCGCAGCGGATCTTGGGCCGGCCGGGCCGGCGGGGCATGACCTGGTTCTCCTACGATCTCCCGGTGGACGCCGCCCATCCTATGACCCTGATCGCGACCTACTACTCGGGCGACCGCCGGGGCATGCCCGCCGACTTCGAGATTCAGGTGGATGGGCGGCGGGTCGCCACCCAAGAGCTGCGCCTCACCGACCCGCAGCGCTTCTTTGACGCCGAGTATCCCGTTCCGGCGGAGGCGGTCCGAGGGAAAGAGAAAGTGACGGTGCGCTTTCAGGCGCAGGGGGGCAGTCAGATCGCGACGGTGTTCGGGCTGCGGATGATCCGCGGCGACGCCGCGCGCTGATCATGGAGTCCCCCACGCTTTCGCCTGTGCAATGACCGCGGCCATCTGGTCGCGGTACTTCGTGAATGTGTCGTCCACCACGTTCAGCGTCGGAATCAATCCCTCGCGCTTCGACAGCGACAGCGTCGCCTGGTCCCAGCGGTTGAACCCCGACTCATGTACGCCCGACGAGCCGCGCCCAGGCGCGGGATGCGACAGATGTGAGAAGAATCGCGCGTAGGGCACACCATGCGGCGAATAGACGTGATACAGGGGAATGAACTCGAGCAACGCGTCGTACAGGAACTCGCCGCAGGCGAGCACTCGCGGATACCGCGTTCGTAACTCGGAGACGAGCGCGCGCGCTCCCTCGTGCATGTCGGCTTTGGTGTTGTTCACCCAGCCGCCGATGATGTCCAGGAAATAGGCATCGACGCCGTAGCGATCGATGACGTCGGCGATGCGCCCGCTCAGCCAGCGGCGCCATGATTCGACGCCGAGGTTCATGTAGACGCCGAAGCCTTCCTGGTGGCGATCGCTGTCCCAGTCCACCCAGTTCAAATTGAACGGATCGCCATCGATTCTCGCGGTCACGGCGTCAGCGAAGCTCGAGAAATTGGCGAGCTTCCGGTTCGCGGCATTCGCGCCGAACATCGGCATCATGCGGAACCCCAGGCGCTGCCCTTCCTGGACCAGACGCCGGAAGCCGGCTTCGCCGCCCATGCGCGGCGCGGCCTGATAGGTGGGATAGTCCCAGTAGTAGCGCCCGTCCCACGCCGAGATGAATGCGAGCACCCGGTCTGCGGGAATCTGTGTCGCGATCCAGCGCAGCATGTCGAGCATCCCGGCGTAATCGTTGAAGATGTAGCCGGTGAAGTGCATGCCATGCAGCGTGACCACGAGCTGGGTCCGGCGGAGCCAGTCGGGAACGTCGCCGCGCGTCTCCCAGCGCGGGAAGTGATAGGCGCGCTCGAGGTGCGCGTAGTGCGGTGCGACCGCGGCCTCCATTGAAGCCGCGCGGCCCACGCGCCACGTGGGAACCTGGACGACTCGCTGGTCGAGCCAGCCCTCGACCTCGTGCACGAGCTCGACCCGATAGCCTTGCTCGCCAGGCTGGAAGTAAAACCGTTTCGTCCGCACCCGGTCGTCGAGTGACGAGAGGGCGATGAACTGATCGCCGGCCTGCACCACCGTGAGCGGCGTGCCCATCCCCCAGGCGGTATTGTCGCCAAACAGATCACCGCCGCCAAACGGATAGCCCCAGAGCACTTCGTCATCATGCGGATCAAATGGCTCGCCGCCACCTGCGGCGAGTTTCCCCCGCGGCACGCCGCGCACGACGACCGTCACAGCCTTGATCGGCTGCTCCATTTCGGCCTCGACGTCGCACAGCACCGCATCCATTTCCCGCCGGAGCCGAGCACTGACGCGGCCAGCGATGGTTTGCTGGCCACCCGCCCAGGTGAGGCGGGTCGCGGTCAGGGAAAGGGCGTCGCTTGACCCGTCGGCAGTCAGCGCACTCGCATCGAGCGCGTACGCGTTCTCACGCGTGAACACAAGAAAGCCAAAGCGATATCCCGCGAACGCGACTGACGGCTCAGGGAAGTCGAAGCTGAACTTCATGAACGCGCGGCCGCGAGGCGGGATGAACACCTCGCTCGTCGAGCTCAGGGGCAGGATCGGCGCGTGTGGGGCGAACGCGGCAGGGAACGGAAGCAGGGTGCCTGCACCAGCCGCGCCCATCGCCTTCAGCCAGTCACGACGTGACAGCGGATCGATCATAGGGCCTTTCTTGACATCGGATCGGTGACGTGTAGTCTCGCCTCGCCATGGCCGGTCTCGATTGGGTCATCATCGGTTTGTATTTCGCCCTGTTGCTCACCGTGGCCTGGTGGGTCGCCCGACGCAACAGGGACACGCCGGACGACTATTTCCTGGCCGGTCGCAATCTTGGCTGGTTTCTGGTCGGTGCCTCGATTTTCGCATCGAACATCGGCTCGGAGCACGTCGTGGGGCTCGCGGGCGCCGGCGCGACGAGCGGCGTCGCGCTCGCCCATTACGAGCTCCACGCCTGGTGCCTGCTCGTGCTCGGCTGGGTGTTCGTCCCATTCTATTCCCGCGCCCTCGTGTACACCATGCCCGAGTTTCTCGGCCGGCGCTTTTCACCCACCGCGCGCTGGGTGCTGTCCGTCATCACACTGGTCGCGCACGTATTTACGAAATTCGCCGTCTCGATCTTCGCCGGCGGCATCGTGTTCGCGACCCTGCTCCCGGAATTCTCACTCCACGTCGGCGGCGCCACGTTCAACAGCTTCTGGATCGGCTCAGTCGCCGTGGTGCTGCTGACCGGCCTCTATACTGTGCTGGGCGGAATGCGGGCGGTGGCGTACACGGATGCGCTGCAGACGTTCATCCTGGTTGCCGGATCGGGATTGCTCACCGTGTTCGGGCTCGCCAAGCTTGGCGGCTGGCACGAGCTGCGCCGCGTCGTGGACCCCGATCTTTTCAATCTGTGGAAACCGCTGGTTCCTGCGGGAATGGAGGGCACGTGGGCGCCGGTGAAGGAGAGTGGGCGCATCGCCTGGTACTTCAACAGCAATTATCCCTGGCCCGGTATGCTGTTTTGTGCGCCGATCATCGGCCTGTGGTACTGGTGCACCGACCAGTACATCGTGCAGCGCGCGCTGGGAGCGAAGGATGAGCGCACGGCACGGCGGGGCAGCATCTTCGCCGCCTATCTGAAGCTCTCGCCCGTCTTCCTTTTCATCATTCCCGGACTGATTGCGTTGGCACTGGCGAAGACGGGTCGCGTCGCGGGTCTCGGCGTCATGCTGGATGCGCAGGGGCACGTCATCCCGCAGGCCGCGCAAGCGGCGTTCCCGCTGATGGTGAAGGACCTGCTTCCGGCCGGGCTTCGCGGGATCGTGGTCGCCGGTCTGCTCGCCGCGCTGATGAGCTCGATGGCCGGTGCCTTCAACGCGTCGTCCACGCTGTTCACGATGGACTTGTACCAGAAGTTCAGGCCACAGGCTTCACAGCATCAGCTCGTGTGGGTGGGCCGAGCCGCCACCGCGGCGATGGTGGTGATCAGCCTGCTGTGGATTCCGGTGATTCAGGGCGCGCGCGGCCTCTACGACTACCTCCAGGGAGTCCAGGGGTATCTCGCGCCACCGATCTTCACGGTGTTCGTGTTCGGCATCTTCAACAAGCGCCTGAACGCCAAGGGCTGCCTCGCCGCGTTGCTCGCCGGCTTTGTGCTGGGCGTGTTCCGGTTGGCCGTCGACACGCCCGTGAGCCTGCATCTGGCGGGATTCGCCGACGGCTACGCACCGGGCTCGTTCCTGTGGATCGTCAACAATCTCTATTTCCAGTACTACAGCCTCTTCATCTTCATCGTCTCGGTCGTGGTCATGGTCGTGGTGAGCTACGCGACGGCGCCGCCGGCGCCGGAACAGGTGGCGGGTTTGACGTACGGGACGGTCACGACAGAAGACCGTGCCCAGTCCCGCGCCAGTTGGAGCGGCCGCGAAGTGATCGCGTCCTCCGTGGTGCTCGTCTTGATTCTCGCGGCCTATCTCTACTTCCGGGGGTGAACCTGTGATCGCCCTCCTCTTCGTACTGCTGGTCCAACGTCAGACGGTGAGCTTCGATCGCGCATGGCGCTTTCATCTCGGGGATGTGGCTGGTGGACAGGAGCTGGCGTTCGCCGACTCCGGCTGGCGCACGCTCGATCTGCCGCACGACTGGAGCATCGCAGGAGAGTTCAGCGAGCAGAATCCTGCCGGTGTGGCGGGCGGCGCCCTCCCCGGCGGCGTGGGCTGGTATCGCAAGACGTTCACCATGCCGGCAGCGGGCAGCGGCAAAATCGTCTTCATCGAGTTCGATGGCGTGTATCGCAACAGCGAGGTGTGGATCAACGGGCAGTACCTCGGGAAGCGTCCCTACGGCTACAGCTCGTTCCGCTACGAGCTGACGCCGCACCTGCGCTACGGCAGGCGCAACGTGATGGCGGTGCGCGTGGACAACTCCCAGCAGCCAAACTCGCGCTGGTACTCCGGGTCCGGGATCTACCGCCACGTCCGGCTCGTCACGACCGGCCCCGTGCACGTCGATCAGTGGGGCACATACGTCACGACTCCAACCGCCAGCGCAGATTCTGCGCGCGTCACAGTTCGGACGACCATCCGCAACGCGCGCCCGGTGGAGCAAGCGATCGCGTTGCGGACGACCATGTACGACTCCGCGGGAAACGCAGTGGCAGTCGTATCCACGACGGGCCGAGTGCCGGGCGATTCGGTCGCGGAAATCACGCAGGACCTGACGATCGCACGCCCCGCCCTCTGGTCGCTCGAGCGGCCGTACTTGTATCGCGCGGTCTCACGCGTCGTGTGCGGGAACCGGGCATGCGACGATTACACCACGCAGTTTGGCGTGCGGTCGTTCGTCTTCAGGGCCGATTCAGGATTCTTTCTGAACGGGCAGCCGGTGAAGATCCGAGGCGTCTGCCTGCACCACGATCTGGGGGCGCTCGGCGCGGCCGTGAACACCCGCGCGATCGAACGGCAGCTCGAGATCATGCGGGCGATGGGCGTCAACGCGATACGGACGTCGCACAACCCGCCGGCGCCCGAGCTGCTCGATCTGACCGACCGCATGGGCTTCGTCGTGCTGGACGAGGCCTTCGACATGTGGAAGCAGCAGAAGACGCCCTACGACTATCATCTCGACTGGGACGGGTGGCACGTCCGCGACTTGTCGGACATGGTCCTGCGCGATCGCAATCATCCCAGCGTGTTCATCTGGAGCATCGGCAACGAAGTGATGGAGCAGTGGACCAACGGCGACAGCACCGCCGCTCCCATTGCGCGCGAGCTCGCCGGCATCGTGCGGGCGCTCGACCCCACACGGCCGATCACGCAAGCCGCGAATAATGGCAGCCCGCAAAATCCGGTCTTTCACGCCGGCGCGCTCGATCTCCTGGGCCACAACTATCACCACGAGGTATGGGCCGATTTTCCGGCGCAATACCCGGGCGCGAAGTTCATCATCACCGACGCGATGTCGGCGCTGAACAGCCGCGGCGTCTACGAGCAGCCGTCCGACAGCGTCGCCAGCTACGAAACGCCGTACGTCAAGAATCACGGGCCGCAGCCGAACAAGAACTACCGGCTATCGTCGTACGACAACCGGAAGGCGTTTTGGGGCTCGTTGCACGAAGAGTCCCTCCGGCTCTTCGAGCGCTATCCATTTCTCTCTGGCATGTTCATCTGGCAGGGCATCGATTATCTGGGTGAGCCGACGCCGTACGAGTGGCCGGCGCGCAGCTCGTACTTCGGCGTCGTCGACCTGGCAGGGTTTCCGAAGGATCCTTTCTACTTATATCAGAGCGTCTGGACTGACGCTCCGATGCTGCACCTCTTCCCGCACTGGAATTGGAAGTCCGGCGATACGGTCGATGTGTGGGCGTATAGCAACGCCGACGAGGTGGAGCTGTTTCTGAACGGCGCCTCGCTCGGCGTGAAGCGCAAGCCGGAACCCGTGAGCCACCTGATGTGGCGTGTCGCCTACGTGCCCGGGACTCTGCGGGCCATCGCGCGCAAGGCCGGGCACGTCACCGTGACTGCCGACGTGAAGACCGCCGGTACGCCTGCACGCATCGCGCTCGCTCCCGACCGTTCACGGATCCGGACGGACGGGGACGATCTGTCGTTCATCACGGTGACCGTGCAGGACAGTGCGGGTGTGCCGGTGCCGAACGCCGAGCCGTTGATTCGGCTTCGGATCCGAGGTGACGCGCGGATCGTGGGCGTCGACAACGGTGATCAGATCAGCCACACCTCGTTCCAGGCGCACGCAGTGCGGCTCTTCAACGGCAAGGCGCTCGTCATCGTCCGCGCGGGCAACCGGCCGGGGATGGCCACACTGACGGCGGAAGCGGATGGCCTCCCACCCACCACGGTAACGATTCGGGGGCTGGACTAACTCACGAGCCGTCTAGAACCTCCCGCACCTTTGCCGCGAGGTTGTCGCCCGAGAAACGGTCTCATGTGTCGCTGCCCGCGGTGAGTGGTAAGCGCGCGCGAACGGTCGTTCCCCGGCCGGGTGCCGAGTCGATCTCGAGGACGCCGCCGGCGAGCGCGACGCGCTCTTGCATGCTGAGCAGGCCCTGGCTCCCCCCGTTCACGGCGCGCTTGCGTGCGGCGGGGACGTCGAAGCCGCGGCCATCGTCGTGCACCATGAGTTGCAGCGTTCCGTTGGCCGCGCTGAGCTCGACGTCAACGACATGTGCCTGCGCGTGGCGAATGACGTTGGTGAGTGCCTCCTGCGCGACGCGGAAGCAGGTCGTCTCCACGGCCGCCGGCGGACGCTGCACGAGCGGCGCGAGGGCGAGGCGGCTGGCGAGCCCGGCCCGTTTGGCCTCCCGCTCCACGTACCACCGCAGCGACGCCTCGAGTCCGAGCTCATCGAGCAGCGGCGGGCGCAGGTCCTGCGCCAGCTCGCGCATCCGCGCGATTGCGCCGTCCACCAACGCGATGCTCTCGGCATCACCGCGACCCTGGGCCTGAAGGTTGAGCTTGAGCGCGGTGAGCACCTGCCCGAAGTCGTCGTGCAGCTCGCGCGCGACCGCGCGGCGCTCCGCCTCCTGCGCCTCGATCAGCCGGCGCGAGAGCGCCTCGAGCTGCCGGGTGCGCCGCCCCAGCTCCTCCTCGGCGCGCTTGCGCTCGGTGATGTCCGCATTGGTGCCGTACACGCGGAGCGGCCGGCCTGACTCGTCGCGGACCACCGTGGCGCGGCCGAAGATCCAGTGCAGGCTGCCGTCGGGCCGGACGACGCGGTACTCGATGTCTCCCGACCCCGTGCCCGCGAGCAGCTGTCCGCGGCGTTCCATCACCCACGCCCGATCGTCGGGGTGGATGACGTCGACGTAATCCTCGAGTCGAACCCCTTTGCTCGCGTCGTCGCCAAAGAAGAGACGCCGATTCGCTTCCGTGTTGACGATCGCTCCGCTGATGAGGTTTTGCTCCCAGCTTCCGGTCTGTCCCAGGGTCTCCGCCTCGACCAGCAGGCGCTCGGTCTTGCGCAGCGCTTCCTCGGCACGCGCCTGCTCGGTCACGTCGTCGTTGACCACAACGGCGCCCGTGATATTGCCGGCGCCATCCCGCAGGGGTGCCGCGTAATTCTCGATCGTCCGCCGCTGGCCGTCGAACGTGTTAATGTCGATCAGCTCATCGCGGCTGATTTCCCCCGCCGCGATCGCGCGCCGCGACGCCCAGTCCTCGGGGCCGATCGCCTTCCCCGAGCCGTGCCAAAAGCCCTCACTCTTGGCATACCGTTCCTGTCCCGGCAGGATCAGGCGCCCCCAAATCCGGCTGGAGGCCGGGTTGTGCAGCACGATGTCGCCCGCGCGATCGATGACCGCGACACCGACGGGCAGGGTATCGAGCACCTGTCGCAGCTGCGACTCGGCTTCCTTGAGCTTGCTGATGTCGATCATCGCGCCGACCGCGCGCCGAGCCCGGCCCTGGGCATCGCGCTCGATGACGCAGCGCGACGCCACCCAGGCCCAGGAGCCGTCTTTGCGGCGGAAGCGGTACTCGTTGGACCATCCCGGGGCGTCGCCGCGGATTGCGTCCGCCGCGGTCTGCTCTACGCGCGCGTGGTCGTCCGGATGGACCCGCTCGCGCCACCACCCGAGGTGGTTCGCTACTTCGTCGCGCGGGTAACCGAAGATCGACTCCAGGTTTTCATCCCAGCTCAGCGCGTCGCTGTCGAGATCCCGCTCCCAGATGGCCTCGAAGGCGACACCCGCCAGCCGGTCCCGCGCTTGGCTCAGGTCGGTGGAAGATCCGAAGGGAGGTTTCATCACTGACATATTGGCGTCCGGAAACGTAACGATTTACTAGACGTAACACATCCCGGTCTAGCAAAGGCGTCTAGCAAAGGCGTCTAGCAAGGGCGTCAAGAAAAGGCGTCGAGCAAGGGCGGCCGACTTTGCTCGACGTTTTGCTCGACGTCTTTGCTCGACGGTGTCCAGTAGTTAGTGGCCAGGGGCAGAATCGAACTGCCGACACGCGGATTTTCAGTTCTTCCCGCTGTTTTCTTGATCCCGGAGCAGCGGCCAACATCAGACAGTAGTGGTTAGTACATCAGCACTTCGGCCGCGGCAGCCGGCGGCCGTTGTGCTGGTAGTAGGCGCCACCGTCTGACGTTCCGGGGGACACCCGGGGGACAGCCCGATTAGTGCCGTCGGCGGCGCATCATGGGCACAGCTGCCCAGGGTGGGGCGATTGTCGTCACGTGAAGCTCTGTCACCTCCATTTCCTCAAGATCGAAGAGGTGACCGCTCATGATCCGCCGCCAGATGCCGTCCCATTTCGTGCACAGGCGGACCGCGTACTTGGTCGCGCCGAACAGATGGACGATCCCGATCAACTCCTCACGTTCGCCGTTCCACTCGAGCGTGAGGAGGTGGGCGATGTGCTCGCGCGTCTCGCCGCTCGAACTCCGGAACCGCGTCTCCCGGTCGAAGGCCAGGAACGCGCCGCCTTTACCCTCGGCATAGCGAATGTAGCGCCGCGCGGCATCGAACTCTCGCCGCAGGGCGAACTCGGCGCCCTGCGTCTTGGCCATGTAGTTGAACGCAATCTTGCATACGGCGCGAGCCAAGATGTTGTCGAACCGGGCCTCCACGAGCGTCGTAACTTCGCCGCGTTCGAAAGGCGGGAACCCGCTGAACTCGCCCTCTTTCTTGAACGGGATCCCGACTTCCGCGATCGCGGCCATCAGCCGGTCCCGCGATTCATTGGAGTTGTACAGGATCAACCGCCGCTTCGTGTGCGTGCCCGCGAGTCGTCCCGCGATGCCCGTCTCGCGCCGAAGGTCGCCCTCGGTGAAGTAGTCCCACCCGTCGCCCTCATTGCGCTGGAAGCCCACCTGCGGCACGAGCTGCGCCACGGGTGGGAGATGCGTACCTCCCGGATGTTGCTCGAGCCGGAGAATCACGCGGCCCCACTCCGTCCCATCCGCCGGCAGCGAGACCGTCACGCGCCGCTTGAACATCTCATCAAGCTCCGCTGGACTCTTTAGGCCGTGCTCAACACGAAGCAGAGCTTCATAGCTGTCACGACCCAACCCGATGTCGAGATTGCGACCGAAATAGCCATTGCAATCACGGCACACCTCGGAGTCGGACAACGTTAGGCCGTTGCGGAACTTGCCGAGGGACTGTTGGATCACATGCTCGGTATCGAACCCGCACGCGGGGTCAGCTCGCTGGCAGTAGACGCAGGTCGGCATAGCCTGGAATCTAGCTAGCTCGGCTCGCTGTCCCTCCTGCGCGCGCGGCCGCGCGTGCCCTCCGAATGGCTCGACCCCCGTATTCCTCGGTCCCGCCGTGCTGGAAGGCGCGCGTCCGCCGGGGCTTCCCGCGGGTCGGCACCGTTGCGCCCAAGTGGGTTTTTTGGATACACGACTGGTCCGAGGGTGCGATAATATTCGCCATGGCTCCTGCACCGAAATTCGCTGCCATCGGCACCCAGAAGGCCAGCATCGATGTCCGTCTCAGCTATCGGATCATCGAGCTGTTCTCGGAGGGGCTCTACGCCAGCTCGAACAAAGCCGTCGAGGAGCTCGTGGCAAACTCCTTCGACGCCGGCGCGCTGCGAGTCGGGCTCCTCATTTCGCCGAACCTCAACGACCAGGACGCTACGATCGTCGTTATCGACGACGGCGAGGGGATG
>DASPXD010000091.1:0-1711 GCA_035637435.1 Gemmatimonadales bacterium | reverse complement strand
GCCGATACTCACGGGCTCGATCGGTGAGCACGCGGGCACGTTGTTCTCGGTCGACTATTTCGATCTCGGCAAGGCGTATCTCGCGCAGACCGGGCAACTGTACGTCGAGGCTGCGGCGGCCGCGCTCGGCAAAGTCTATTGTTTCGGTCCGACATTCCGCGCCGAGAAGTCGAAGACGCGCCGCCATCTCACGGAGTTCTGGATGGTGGAGCCCGAGGTCGCGTGGAACGATTCCGATGCGAACATGCGGCTGCAAGAGGATTTCGTTTCGTACATCGTGGGTCGCTGTCTCGACAAGCGGAAGAGCGAGCTCGCCGAGCTCGGCCGCGATCTTGCACCACTTGAGCGCGTCGCGCCGCCGTTCCACCGGATCTCCTATACGGATGCCGTGGAAAAGCTCAAGTCTCTCGGGGGCGACATGGAGTGGGGCCGCGACTTGGGCGGCGACGATGAGACGACGCTCGCCAAGCAGTACGACCGGCCGGTGTTTGTCTACAACTATCCCAGGGCCGTGAAGGCTTTCTATATGAAGGAGAATCCGGCCGATCCGCGCACCGTGCTAAACAACGACTGTCTCGCGCCGGAGGGGTACGGCGAGATCATCGGCGGCAGCCAGCGCGAGGACGATTACGACAAGCTGCTCGCGCGCATCCGGGCCGAGAAGCTGCCGGAAGAGGCGTACTCGTGGTATCTCGATCTGCGCAAATACGGCACGTTCGTGCACTCGGGATTCGGCTTAGGAGTTGAACGGACGGTCGCGTGGATTTGCGGCATCCCGCACATTCGGGAGGCAATCGCGTTCCCCAGAACGCTCTATCGGCTGTGGCCATGAACCGCCTGCTTGCCGTGGTCCTGAGCGCCGGGGTCTCGGCCGCTGTCGCCGGGGCTCGAGGTCCGATCGGCATCTTTACCACGCAGACGAACGTCGGCCGAGCAACAGGTGCCGCCTCGTACGATCCGCAGCAGCAGACTTACGTCATCGCGGGGTCGGGGCAGAACATGTGGGATGCCCGCGACGACTTTCATTTCGTCTGGAAGCGGATCAACGGTAACTTCCTCCTCTCGACGCACGCGCGTTTCATCGGGGCAGGCGTTGAACCGCACCGCAAGATTGGCTGGACTATTCGCCCTTCGTTCGCCCCGGGTAGCGCCCACGTGACCGCTGCGCTGCACGGCAACGGCCTGATGTCGCTCCAGTTCCGCCGGCAGGTCGGCGGGATCACGGAGGAGGAGAAGTCAGCCGACAGTCTCCCCGATGCCGACGCGGTGATTCGGCTCGAGCGACGCGAGGGCGAGTATTTCTTGTCAGTGGCACGTGTTGGGGATACGCTGGTCACGCAGCGACTCACCCGCGTCTCTCTCCCTGATACGGTTTACGTCGGCCTGTTCGTGTGCTCGCACAACGACACGGTCACCGAGCGAGCCATGTTCAGCCACGTCCGCATCACGAAGACGCAGTATGACTGACATCCAGGTTTTCGGCTCTCACGAGCCCAATACGCTCAAGCAGCTGCGCGATGTGGCCAGCCGCGCCGAGCGTGCCGCGCTCATGGCGGACGGGCATCTGGGCTATGTCATGCCGATCGGCGGCGTCGCCGCGTATCGCGGCAAGGTCTCGGTCGTGGGCGTGGGGTTCGATATCGCGTGCGGCAACGCCGCGATTCGCACCGATCTCAAGTTGCCCGAGATCCAGGCGCGGCTGCGCGAGTTG
>DASPXD010000090.1:0-2360 GCA_035637435.1 Gemmatimonadales bacterium | reverse complement strand
GATGTCACCATCCCGCCCACCATCGGCGCTGCGATCCGCTTCATCACGCTGGCGCCCGGTCCGTGACTCCACAGCACCGGCACCAGGCCAAGCATGATGGCAAGTACCGTCATGAGCTTGGGCCGAACGCGGTTGACGGCTCCGTGTTCGATCGCAGTAACGAGCTCGCTGGGCGTCGGCCGCGCAGTAGCCTTCACCACGTCTCGCCAAGCGTGATCGAGATAAATCAGCATGACGACACCTGTTTCAGCGGCGACGCCTGCGAGCGCGATAAACCCGACCGCAGCGGCGATCGACAGGTTGTATCCCAACACCCACATGATCCACACGCCACCCACGAGCGCGAACGGCAGTGACAACATCACGATGGCCGTCTCGGCAACGGTTCCGAACGTGAGGTAGAGCAGCAATGCGATGATGCCCAACGTCAGCGGCACGACAACCGCGAGCCGTGACCGCACGCGCTGGATCGCTTCGTACTGACCGCTCCACTGGAGGCGGTATCCAGTCGGCAGATTGACCTCGCGGGCCACGACCGCCCGCGCGTCACGCACGTAGCTACCCACATCGCGGCCCCGCACGTCGATCGACACCTGGTCGTACAGATACCCGCCCTCGCTGCGGATCATGGCGGGGCCTGCGCTGAACCCGATGCTGGCCACCTGCGCGAGCGGGACTTGCGGTCCGTCACCCCGACCGATGAGCAGACGGCCAATGGCGTCCGGGCTGTCGCGAAAGTCTCGCGCGTACCGCACCTGCACGGAATAGCGCTCCCGCCCCTCCACTGTAGTGGTGATCTCTTCCCCTCCCAACGCGATACCGATCACCTCCTGCGCATCGCCCGTGCTGAGTCCGTAGCGCGCCAGGGCGTTGGCGTCCGGCCGGATGTCGAGATAGCGACCGCCGAGTGACCGCTCGGCGTACACACTCGCGCTTCCGGGAAGCGGCGCCAGCACGCGCTCGATATCCTGTCCAATCCGTTGAATGGTTTCGAGATCGGGTCCGAAAATCTTCACGGCGAGCGTCGTGCGAACGCCCGTAGACAGCATGTCCGTGCGATTCTTGATCGGCATCGTCCAGGTGTTAACGGCCCCGGTGATCCGCAGCGCCAGATCCATCTCAGCGATCAAGCGGTCCTGCGTCATGCCAGCTCGCCACTCGGACTCCGGCTTCAGGTTGACGACGGTCTCCACCATGGACATTGGTGCCCAATCCGTCGCGGTATTGGCTCGCCCAGCCTTGCCCCACACGGAAGCGACTTCGGGAAACGTCATGAGGATGCTGTCCTGCACATGCAGCAACCGCCGCTGCGTCGTGAGGGAGACACTCGGCAACGTGTTGGGCATGAACATGAGCGAACCTTCGTTCAGCGGCGGCATGAACTCGCTGCCGAGCCGCGCGAACGGGAGGAGGGTGAGCAGCAGCACCACGGCTGCCCCGCCGATCACCCACCATCGCGCTTTCAACGCCCAGTCGAGAACGGGTCGGTACAGACGGATCGCCCAGCGGTTCAATGGATTCTCCGCCTCAGCGCGGATCTTCCCTTTCACAAACCAGCCCATCAAGGCGGGCACCAGCGTCACAGACAGCAGCGCCGCCGTCGCCATTGCGAACGTTTTGGTCAGAGCAAGCGGCCGGAACAGCCGACCTTCCTGATCCTCGAGTGTGAACACCGGCAGGAACGAAAGAGTGATAATCAGCAGCGACATGAACAGCGCGGGCCCGACCTCGCGCGCGGCCGCGAAGACGCGCTCCCAATGCGGCCGATCGGGTTCTCGCTCGATGTGCTTGTGCAGGTTCTCGAGCATCACAATGGCCGCGTCGATCATCGCGCCGATCGCGATCGCGATGCCGCCGAGACTCATGATGTTGCCGTTGATGCCGAGCAATCGTGTCACCGCGAGCGCGACGAGGATGCCCAGCGGCAGCGTCGCCACGGCGACCAGGGCGCTCCGTGCATGTAATAGGAACACGGCGCAGACCAACGCGACAATCACCGATTCCTCGAGCAGCGTGCGCCACAGCGTCTTGATCGATCCCTGGATCAGATTCGATCGGTCGTAAGTGGGCACGATGCGCACCCCGGCAGGCAACGTTGGTGTTATCTCGGCGATGCGCTGCTTCACTCCATTGATGACGCGCAGCGCGTTCTCGCCGTAGCGCATCACGACGACGCCGCCGACCGCCTCGCCCTGTCCGTTGCGCTCTGCGATGCCTAGCCGCAAATCGGGACCGATGGTCACTTGGGCCACGTCTCCGACTCGGACAGGGCGGCCACTCCCGGCGCCAATCGCGACGTTCTCGATGTCCCCTGCACCGCGGAAGTAGCCGAGCCCGCGGATCGCGTAGTCGGAGCCAGC
>DASPXD010000089.1:0-23398 GCA_035637435.1 Gemmatimonadales bacterium | reverse complement strand
CAAGCCGGAGGACGACGAGGACTCGGGTCCCGGCATGAAGCTGATCGAGCTCGCGCGTGATCTCGAGCCGGGAGACTCCGTACAAGTCGAGTATCAGCGCGGCAATGATTCTCGCAAAGCGACGCTCGTGGCCGAGGATCTCGGCGGCCAGGTGTGGTCCGGCGACAACATGGACATGTCGGGAATGCGCGAGAATTTGGAGCACCTGCGGGACCTGATGCCAAAGGGACCGGGGCCGGGAGCATTTGAGTGGACCTTTGGATCGCCGTGGGGCGGCATCGAGATGGTGAAGCTCAATCCCGACCTCGGCGACTACTTCGGCACGCGCGAGGGCGTCCTCGTGGTCCGGGCGCCGGAAGACTCATCCCTCGCCCTGAAGGGCGGTGACGTGATTCTCACGATTGGCGGTCGGAAGCCATCCTCGCCCGAGCAGGCGATGCGCATCCTGGGCACGTACGACGAAGGGGAGTCGGTCACACTCGATGTGCTCCGGAAACAGAAGCATGTGAGCGTGGCGTGGAAGGTGCCAAACAGAGAGGAACGGCACTTCCGCATGATGCCGCGGATGCGTGAGGAGCCCAGCCGGTTCCGCGTGGCGCCGAAGATCAGACTTCGCGATGTGATTCGGACGACGCGGACGATCTAGCCTTAGGGGCGGTAGGGGGCGGTAGGAGGCGGTACCGCCCCTACCGCCTCTTTACCGCCCCTTTACCGCCTCCTACCGATTCGGCCCTATCAAGATTGCGTTCGTCACCAACTTTGCAGGCCCACGCCAGAACGCCCTGAACAACGGATCGCTCAGAAACAGCACCACCCGCCCTGAGCCTTGATTCTCGACGGCTGCCCACGTCGTCCCTTTCAGCAGCCGCGCGGTGTTGTCCGGCCAGGTGAACCCGGAAAGCACCAACGAATCCACGGGGTCGGTGAAGGTCGCCGCATTGGCGCCGCCCTTTGATGGCTTCCAGAACGTGTCGCCATCGATGAAGACGGGCAGGCGGTCGCGCTCGTAGCCGGCGGTCAGCCACTGGGTGGTGTCGAGCGTGGCGCGGAAGATCGCGCCGGGAATCCACTCAGGCCGGTTCTTGGGAGGCGCGGTGCTCGAGATCAACGCCGGCTCGTTGCCCGGGGCGGTGGTGTCGGCCTTGGCGCCGCTATCGGATGCGACACTGGCGACGCTCGACAGCCCAAGGTCCTTGTTCGCCGCGAGGTCACCGGCGCCGCCGTACCCGATCAGCACGCCACCGGACCGCACCCACGCCTTGAGCTTGTCGACGCCGCCATCGCCCAGCTCGCGACGCATCCGTCCGCCGCTGCCGTCCGGGATGATGAGCACGTTGAAGCTCTGCAGATCGTCCATCTGCCCGATGGCGCGCAGCGGCACAGGCGTGAACGGCGCATGCAACTCGCGCGCGAGGAAGTTCCACAGCCAGCCGTAGCTCGTTTCGGAGATCCCCTCGCCCGCAGCGACCAGAATCGTGGGCGCGTGCAGCGCCACCACGTCGCCGGACCCGATCCCGATGTCGCCGGTGTCGGGGAACGCGGTCTGCACCGGCGCGACGGGCACCCCCAGAGACGGGCCGAGGGCGGCGATCCGCTCGTGTAACGCGGCGCTGTTGCGCTGCGGGCGGGCGACGAACGTGCCGCGCGGATAGGTGCGGCCATCGGCGCGGAGCGGACGCATCGCGACGGCGAGCCGGAACCCCTCCGCCTCGAGCGCCACCGCCAACCGGGCGGCGCCGGGGCGGTCGTTGGCGAACACATAGGCGCTCGCCGCGCGCGTGGGCGCGGGAGGTGGTGGAAGGATGGTGTCGGTAACCGCATCATCCCCCCCGCCCCCGGCGCCGGCGTCTTCGGTCCAATACGCATCGAGATTGAAGGAGAGCGGCAGCGACCAGGCAGTGATGTCGTAGAATCCGTACTCCTCCTTGTCGGCATCCTCCCCGCGCCGGCGGTTGCGGTGGAATTTGGCGAGCTCGCGCTCGACGAACGTACGCTGCAGCTCGGCTTCCGGTTCGAGCATCGCTTTGGCAATGCGGCGCTGCGGCTGGTTGAGATCGATGACGTAGCTGCCGGCCGGGAAGGTCCGCGCCGCCGCTGCGCTGCGGGCGCTGATGTATGGGTGCGCCGCACGTGACGCGAGCGGCTGGCGGAGCCGGGTGACCTCGATGCCGTTGCGGAGCAACAATCCGACGACGTGCGCCGCCGACTGGGGATCGTTGCCGGGAACGATGACGACGCGTTTCAGCCGATCGGTCGCAGCTTCCGCCAGCGCGGAACGACGGAAGTCATAGTAGTCCTGCAGCCGGCTCTGCCGGTTCTTCGCCGTCGTCTCGAGCGTCGCGAGCGAGGCGACGAAGTGGTGTGCGATGCCGTCGCGGAAGGTCGTGATGCTGCCGTCGTCACGGCGCTTGCGGAATTCGGGCCCGCCGTCGGTCTCGTACGTCATCCCGGTCGCGCCCTGGAACGTCGCCCACTCATCCCAGTAGCCGACGTAGAAGAAGTCGAAGACGCCGCGCACGAAATATTGCCAGCCGTAGCGGTCGAACGCCGCAGCGTTGCCGCGCCCGTACGTCTCGAACCACTTCGTCGTCTGCGCGGGCAGGTTCATGTTCACGGCTTGGGCAACGGGGGGGAAGAAGAAGTTCGGCGTCGTCGAGTGGTGGTCCACGAAGACTTGCGGCCGCCACCGCAGCACCCCGTCCATCATGGCGCGCACTTCCGGCTGGCTTTGGGCGAGCAGGTCGCGGTTCATGTCGAAGCGGTAGTGGCTGTAGCGTCCTGTGATGCTCCAGGGCTCGTTCTGTTCGAACGCCCACGGGTGGTCCGCGCCCACGCCGACGGAGTTGTACCAGGCGGCGAAACGCTCGTGACCATCGGGATTCGCCGATGGGTTGAGGACCACGACCACCGACTTCAGGATCTCGAGGGTCTGCGGCTCGTCGGAGGCAGCGAGCTGGTAGGCCACCTGCATGGCGGCCTCGAATCCCGCCGGTTCGTCGCCGTGGACCGAGTATTGGAACACCGCTACGGCCGGGCTCTGCGCCGCGATCGCGGACGCCTGCGCCGCCGAGGTTTTGCGCGGATCGGCCAGCTCCGCCAGGCCGGCGCGAATCTGATCGAGCTTCGCGAGGTTCGCGGGATCGGAAATGATCAGCGCCCGAATCGGCCGGTACTCGGTCGTGCGTCCCCACGTCTCGATGCGGACGCGGTCGCTCGCGGTGGCGACCAGGGTGTCGAGATAGTGTTGCATCACTGCGTACATTGTGTGTTGGTCGCCGGCCGGGTAGCCGGTGATCGCCTCAGGGCGGGGGACCGCCGGCCGATAGGGGCCGCGGGAGTAGAAGTCGAACGGTTCCTGGGCGGCGAGCGGGGACACGAGGCTGCCCCACACGAGCAGGATGAGCAGCGGGCGCATTGAATCCTTCAGAATGATGTTGTGCCGAGCCCACCCTTCAGGGTGGGAATTAGGCGCGGCGTCGTGCCGCGGGCAATGCCTGATCGAAAGAAGCGAACTCGAAGGGCTTGGGGACGCAAGGCCGGCCCGTGCCGTCCAGGAAGCGGCGCATCTGGTCGTTCACCAGGTCGCCCGTCGTGAAGATGACGCGCTCGGCGTGCACAGGATCGTCGCTGCGGAGCCGCTCGAACAGCTGCTCGCCGGACAGGTCGGGCATGCGCATGTCGACGATGACGGCGTCGTATTTCGACGCCTTGAGGCGTGTGAGCGCATCCTCGCCGCTCGCCGTCGTTTCGACCTCGTGTCCCCGGCCGGCGAGGTAGCGCTGCAGCGATACGCGCACCGATGCTTCGTCGTCCACGACCAGCACGCGCAGGCGATCGCTGCCCGGCGATGGCACCTGCGCGACGGCCGCGTGTTCGCCGGAGTCACGAGGCTCCTCCGTCACCGGCACCTCGACGACAAAGCGGGCGCCCGTCTGCTGCGCGTTCTCCGCCCAAATCCGGCCCTCGTGCTCGCGCACGATCCCGAGCGAGATCGACAGGCCCAGGCCCGTGCCGGAGCCCGTCGGCTTGGTGGTGAAGAAGGGATTGAAGATGCGCTCGATGAGGTTCGGTGGAATGCCGGCGCCGGTGTCTTCGATCTCGATGCGAATCGCGTCCGCGGTGCGGCGCGTGCGAACGGTCAGCCGATGATGGTGCTGTCCCTCGCGCTGCTCCATCGCCTGCTCGGCATTGGTGATCAGGTTCAGGAAGACCTGCTGCAGCTGGTGCGCGTCCGCCATCGTGTCCGGCAGCGACTCGTCGTATTCGCGGCGCACGTCGATGCCGCGGACCCGCAGCTCATAGGCGCGGAGCTCGAGTGTGTCATCGAGGACCTGGTTGATCGCCGTCAGCACCTTTTCCGCTTTGTGCTGGCGCGCAAAGGTCAGCAGGTTCTGCACGATGCGGCTGGCGCGGCGGGCTTCGCTGTAGATCGTCTCCGCCGCCGTGCGCTGGTCCGGTGGGAAACGCTTTTCCGCCAGCAGCAGCTGGGCGAACGCGGAGATTCCCGCCAGCGGGTTGTTGAGCTCGTGCGCGACGCCGGACACGAGCTGGCCGATCGCCGACATCTTCTCCGACTGGATGAGCTGCTCCTGCAGCATCTTCTGGTCGGTGACGTCACGAATGAGGCAGAGGACCTCTTCGTCCTTCTGCGGCGTGGAGTACGTGATCGAGATGGTGCGGACCTCGCCGTCCTTGCGATAAAACTGCGAGTCGAACAGCCCCGTCTCGCCCGCGAGCGCCTGCTGGAAATGCCCCAGCGCTTTGGGAAGGTCGTCGTCGGGGAGCATCGGCGCGAACCACTGCCCCACGAGCTCTTCGCGCTTGTATCCGGAGATGTTTTCCGCGGCGTGGTTGACCGTGGTGAAGCGGCCGTTCGCGTCGAGGGTGACGATCGCATCGGACGCGGACTCCACCAGATGGCGGTAGCGCGCCTCGGAGCGGGCGAGCGTGTCCTGCGCGCGCTTGGGCTCTGTGATATCGCGGAGGGTGGCGACCGTTCCGATGAGGTCGCCGTCCACGCGAAACGGACCGCTCGACACGGCCACGTCCCGCTCTTCGCCCGTTTGGTGATTGACGACGCGCGTTTCGTAACGCTGTGGCTCGCCGGCGAGAACCTTGTCTTCGCACGCGGCGACGTGAGCCCGCTCTCCCGGGGCCACATGGTCTGCGATGGCCTGCCCGACGACGTCGCTGATCTTCCAGCCCAGCAACTCCGCACCAGCGTCGTTCGCAGCCAGCACCCGCCGGTCGGTCCCGGTCACGACGACGGCGTCGGGCAGGGCTGCAACGATGTCGGCTGCCGCCTGCAGCAGGTCCAGCCGCGGTCGCTTGGCGGCCGTAGTGCTGGCCCGGGTGACCGGGGCCGGCGAGATCCGACGCACTTTACTCACGCGTGATAAGACGCCTCCATCGAGACCTTCATCAGCTTGAGGCTTTCGAGGGCGGCCTGCGTTACCTGGTCCGGGCTATCGCTGCCGCGCTTCACACAATCCTTGATGATTTCGAGTGCATGAATGGGATGCTCGTCGTCGTACTTGGCATGCTCTTCGAGCCACCAGCGGCCGCGCGGGCCGATTTTTTCGTTCTTGGCGAGCCCCCGCAGTGCCTTTTCCGAAATCTTCTGGGCGACCCCCTCCACGGCGTAATTCGTCGCCGAGACGGCCTGCCCGAATTCCGCATTCCGGCACATGTCGGTCAAGTAGGCATGGAATTTCTTGACCTCGGGGATCATCGGCTCCGGTTCCTGGAACCGCTTCTTGTGCACGTTGAACCCGTCTCCCATGGCCCGCCACATCGCGTCGTGCCGCCGCTCGACCCGAATGTTGTCGGTGAAGAACTCCCGTCCCATCGTGGGTGAGCGGTCCAGCAGCATCTGCAGCCACTGCGGGAAGTCACGGATGATGGGATAGAAGGCGACCAGGAAATCCTGGATCCGGCCGTCCACGAGCTGATTCTCCGAGGCGTCGATGATGACCGGCGTATCGAGAATCGCCTGACGGCTGGGTTCCAGCGTGGTATCGAGGTCCGCAACCCAGGACGGATGCGGCGTCACTTGCACTGCCATTGCTGCTCCTCTCCCGGGCGCGGGCGTGGGGAACTAGGGTCCAAGCGTGGCTGCAATGTACAGGCGTGCGTCGAACGTGCAAGCTCAAGCCCGATGGTGACTTGGCGCACATGCCAAAAATCACGTGCTTGACAAGATATATCGTACAAGAATATCGTAACGTAACATCTCACAAGAGGCAAAGATGGGCGGGAAGTTCGGCTGGGAGGGGTTTGGTTTTGCGTTCGGTCCCCGGGCATGGGGCTTTCGTGGACGCGGACCCAGGAGTTGGCGGCGTCAATGGTTCGGCGCCGGCGACATGAAATACGTCATCCTGAAGCTGCTCCGCGATAAGCCACGTCATGGATACGAAGTCATGAAGGAGTTGGAAGAGCGGATGCACGGCTGCTACTCGCCGTCGCCTGGTACCATCTATCCAACCTTGCAGTGGCTCGAGGACGAGGGTCTCGTCGTCGCGCGCGATGTGGAAGGCAAGAAGGTCTACGAAATCACTGACACAGGACGGGCATTCTTGGACGAACACAAAGACGTCGTCGAAGACATCTTCGACCGTGTGACCGAGACCGTCGAGCGCACGGTGGGTGGCTCGATGGTGGAGGTCAACCGGGCGCTGGGCCAGCTCGTGAAGGCGGTGTACAGGACCGGCTGGAAGGCCGAGAGTGATGCCGCGCGCAAGCACGTCTCCGAGGCCCTCGCGAAGGCTACGGTGGAGATTGAGGCACTCGCAAAAGGTGCTACGGAAGATCGAACGTGAACACCCACAGGCCGCCGCAATCGAAGCCGCACCATCCGACGACGCTCACCCTTCCGGCCTGATACACGAGCGTCGCGTCATCTACCGAGGAGCGGTACGGAATCGCTGGAACCGGCATGTCCGCCACGATATCCAAGGTTCGTCGATCGAGCACCGTGAGATACTCTCGGAAGAGAGACGAAGACGCTTCCCACTGGATCCCGCCGACATAGAGGAGTGGCCTGACTGGATCCAGCGTGATGTCCTGGAGCGCGCGAGTCGACGGGAAGGCGCGCGCCGTCAAGAACCGTCCCGTCGCCGTCTCGTATAACGACACGGAAAATCGGCCGCCCTGGTGATTCGCGGCTGCGCTGTCCCTCACACTCGTCGTGAGGAACATCGTATCGCCCGTGGTCGAGAACGCCGCGCCTGTCACATGAAAGAGCGTGTCGATGGTGTACGCGACATCCCCTGTTTGATTCAGCACCGGCCAATACATGGGAAACGACGCGGCGCGATATCGCCGGGAGTCGAGCTCGGTCCGGATGACGGCCCATTTCCCTCCGCGAGCGAGACGGAATTCTCCCGACGGCGCGCTGTAAAAGTTTGGAATGATGGTATCCGTGCCATTTCTGACTAGTACGCCCAGTCGCAGGGACAGGCACGTGGTCGGGGACAGCTCAGCGGCAGTGTAGTCGCCGGCCGTGACGCCACAGGGAAGCGAATCGACGAGGGTCCACGGGTCCGGTTTCCACACCGTGGCCGCTGCGCGGCCGGCGGGTGACAGATCGATGATGTAGTGATTGGTCCGGTAACTCGGACCTGGCGTGTACATCTTTACGCGATTGGAGTCGGCCTCCCGCAATTCGGCCGGCATCCGCAGTCGCCGATCTTGCACGTCGATCAGACCGTATCCGGTCGAGAAACCGGGCCATGCGCTCCCCTCCGCAATCAGCAGGCCACGCCCGGGCAGCATCGTGCCTGTCGTGACGTTTGTGTACGCATTGAGGCCGCCCCAATACCTGGGATACGCAAGTCCGACCGCGAAAAATGAGGCGCGCGCTTCGTCATAGCCCTGCGCCTCGATCAAGGCTTCGTAGTTACCCGTGTACACTGGAGGTACGCGAAACGCGATCTGCGTTGGTCCCACACGCCAGGTGTCCGCGGTATCCGCCCCGACCGTCACCGAAAAGTTCGTCCAGCGATTCGTCCGGAGCGTATCGGGACTTGGGAGGAGGGTCAGACCGGAGAACTGGTCGGACGTCAGCGTGATGATGCCACCCGCGGTCTGCGCGGGCGGATCGGACGACACCGTCAACGGAATGGGCGCACGGGCAGGATCCTGACAAGCCGCGACAACCGCGACTGTGAGGAGAAGTGCTTTAGCGCTTGCGCGCGCGCAACTCATTCAGGACCCGAGTGACATACACGCGCGTCATTTGTTTGCGCCACGAAAGATCGAAGTCGGTGTTATCCATCGGCTTTGAGGGACGGTAGGCAGCGTCCGCCGCCGCCGCAATGCTTTCCGCGCCAAACGACATGCCCCTGAGCGCGGCGCCGGCTTCCGGGACCTCCTGCGGGTAACTCGCCACGCCGCCGAGCACGATGCGGGCATCCGCGACGGTCTTGCCCTTCCACTGTATCCATGCGGCAACGCCGAGCACGGGGAAGTCGAACGAGCCGCGCCGCCGCAGTTTGTGGTAGACGGCATCCCAGCCATCGGGAGCCGGCAGACGCACGTCGACGAGGATTTCATCCGGCTGCTTCGTGAGATAATTGATCCCGTCGTTGTTATAGAACCGCCCCGCCGGCACGATGCGCTCGCCCTGTGGCCCGACCAGCCGGTACTCCGCCCCGATCGCCACCATGACCGGGGCGACGTCGGACGAGCTGACCGCCCAGCAGCGCGGCGAGGACGGCGCCACCCAGCAGATGTGGCCGTCCTTCTTCATGCAGAAGTCGATCGACTTCCGCCACTCATAACTCTGGTTGTAGTAGTTGCAGCGGGTATCGAGGCAGAGATTGCCGCCGAGGGTGCCCATGTTTCGGAGCAACGGAGTCGATACAAGGCGAGCGGCGGTGGCGACTGCTGACTGCGAACGTTGGAAGGTTGGAAGGTTGGAAAGTTTGCTCAGCGTCACACATGTTCCAACCTTCCAACCTTCCAACCTTCTCAACTCATCTATCCCCATCAGCGAAATCACGGTCTTCGGCTCTTGGTGCCGCCGCTTCATGTTCGGATACAGGTCCGTGCCGCCCGCCACGAACATGCCCTCGGGGCCGGCGTCGCCCTTCATGCGCAGGGCTTCGGCCAACGTCTTGGGTTGGAGATACCTGAACGACGGGAGCCGCAGCATAAGTGGACCTTACGCTGCGGCTCCCCTCGCGTCCAGACTCTAGTGCTCGTCTCTGCGCGCCAGACCGATGCCGCGGACGGCTTCGGCGAGTCGCACAAACTCGGCGCGGTAGCCGTCCGGATCGCTGCCGCGGGCGTCACGCGCAGCGGCGATCACCCGACTCAAATCGGCCTTGCCGCGGAAGTCCGAGTTTCGGAGCAACAAACCAAACTCAGCGACCGCCGCCTGAAACTGGAAGTCCGTCGATGGCGCCTGTCCGGCTGTGGCGATCACCGGTTGACTCAGCAGCCGGCTGACGTCACCGTCGGGCTGCTTGTAGCGCACTTTGACGAACAACAGCTCGGGACCGGCGGCGCTATTCTGTTGCACGCTGCGTCGCTGATACCGCAGCGAATCGGGCATGCGGATCGTCACGTCCGTGTTCACGCCGACCGGGACGACTTCGTACAACGCCGTCACCGAGTGTCCCGAGCCGACCTCGCCGGCGTCCTTCTGGTCGTCGGTGAAGTCTTCGTTGCGCAGCAGCCGGTTCTCGTACCCGATCAAACGGTAGGCCCGCACGCGCGCCGGATTCCATTCGACCTGGATCTTCACGTCCTTCGCGACGGTGTAGAGGGTGCCGCCGAGCTCGTGCACCAGGACCTTCTGTGCCTCGGTGATGGTGTCGAGGTAGGCGTAGTTGCCGTTGCCCTTGTCGGCGAGCTTCTCCATCTTGGCCGCCTGCAGATTGCCCTCGCCCACGCCCAGCACTGTGAGAAACACGCCGGTGCGGCGCTTCTCCTCGATCAGCTGGATCATCTCCGCGTCACTCGAGGGGCCGACGTTGAAGTCGCCGTCGGTCGCGAGAATGACGCGGTTGTTGCCGCCACGGATGAAGTTGGCGACCGCTTCGTCATACGCCCGGCGAATCCCCTCGCCGCCCGCGGTGCTCCCCCCCGCCTCGAGCCGGTCGATGGCGTCGAGGATCTTGTCCTTCTGATCTCCCGCTGTGGACGGCAGGACCAGGCCTGCCGAGCCGGCGTACACGACCATCGCAACACGATCCTTGGCACGGAGCTGATTGACGAGCAGCCGCATCGCCGATTTCACGAGGGGCAGCTTGTTCAGCGGCATCATCGAGCCTGAGACGTCGAGCAGGAACACGAAGTTCGACGCGGGGAGATTCTCGACCTTCACGCGCCGTGCCTGCAGACCGATGCGCACCAGCTGGTGTTGCGGCTTCCAGGGCGCGGGTGCGACCTCGGTATGGATGGCGAGTGGGTCGTCGCCGTCGGGGTCGGCGTAGTCGTAGGGGAAGTAATTGACCAGCTCTTCGATGCGCACCGCGTCGCGCGGCGGCAGCTGGCCGTCCTGCATGATGAAACGCCGCATGTTGCTGTACGAGGCGCGATCGACGTCGATCGAAAAGGTGGACAGGGGATCGGCGGCGACCGCGATGAACGGATTCTCGACGATCTCGTCGTACTGCTCGCGGTTGCCGGGCTGGCGTTGGTAGCGCCACGCTTCCGTGCTGTCGAAGCGCACGCCGTGGCCGGGAGGCGCGTAAGCGTCGGCCACACCGGCGCTCATGAGCGCATGCGCGCCGGCCATCTGCCGTGCAATGGGCGCGGAGCGCGCCCCGCTGACCACGATTCCTTCGAGCATGACCGGGGTTGGCAACAACTTGAAATCAACCGTCACGGTCGAGTTGGTCTTGAGTTGCACTCCCGCCTGCTGCTTGGCTCTGTATCCGATGTAACGGGCGATGACCGTGTAGCTCCCGACTGGCACGTTCTTGATGGAATAAGCGCCATGGCGATCAGTGATGGCGCCGAAGCTGGTGTGCTCGATGACAACCTGCGCGTACTGAATGGGAGCGCCGGTCGTGCTGTCACGCACATGACCGGCGATGCGGCCGGTCTCGACGATTGTGAGGGGTCGGGGCGTGAGCAGCACGCCAAGCAGCAAGGTGAGAAAGCGAACGGGATGCAGCGTCATGGCCTCTCCTGGTGCGGTGTCCAGAAGAGACGCTCAGACCCTTGCGGGCGACACAGCCTTTCCGTCTCCACCTTCCCACGGGGTGGGGACGCGCGTCGGTTCGGGCCACGCGATGTCGGGGAAATGGTCGGGACCGTACCGTCCGGGCTCGCCTTTCTCCTTCCTTCTCAATGCCTTGAGCACCTTTTCCGGCGTAATGGGGACCTCGTCGACCCGGACGCCGACCGCGTCGTAGACGGCGTTGGCCACCGCCGGCATCACCGGCAGCAGCGGCCCCTGGCCGACCTCCTTCGCGCCGAACGGGCCGTTCGGGTCGGGATCCTCGATCAGATAGGTGATGACGTCGCACATCTCGAGCGTCGTGGGACTCTTGTACTCGAGCAGGGACGGAATCTTGTGGACCACTTTGAGATCACCGCGATACGCCATCTCTTCCATCAACGCTTCGCCCAAGCCCATGTAGATCGAGCCTTCCACCTGTCCGATCACAGACGCGGTGTTGATCGACCGGCCGACGTCGTGTGCGATCCAGATCGTCGGCACGCGCACGATCCCGGTCTCGGGATCGACGTCCACCTCGGCGACGCAGGCGCTGTAGGAATACGCCGGCGATGGCCCGACTCCGGCGCCGCGGTATTTCGCCGCGCTCTGGGGCGGCGTGTACGAGCCGACGGTGCCGACCGTTCCTTCCGCGGCTTCGGCCCACTGCACCGCTTCGGCGAATGCCATCCCCTTCTTACGATCCTTGCTGTCGAACACGCGGCCGTCGGCGAACGTGAGGCGCTCGCTCGGGACCTCGAGCTTCCTGGCGGCATGCACGGCCAGGATCTGGCGCGCCCGTTCGGCGGCTTGCAGCGCCGCATTGCCGCTCATCAAGGTGACGCGACTCGAATAACTGCCCAGATCGACCGGGGTGAGATCGGTGTCGGCCGTGACGACGGCGATGTCGAAGGGATCGACGCCGAGCACTTCCGCGACGATGTAGGCGAGGATCGAGTCCGATCCCTGGCCGATTTCCGTCGAGCCGCAGAACACGGTCACGCCGCCGCCGCGGTCGCACTTCAGCTGCACGCCCGAGTGCGGCATGTTGTTCCAGTAGATCGGGAGGCCCGCGCCCGAGATGTAGCTCGAGCACGCCAGCCCGACCCCACGCCCGCGCGGCAGCTTGCGGAATTTCTTCTTCCACTCTGACCCTTCGACCACCTTCGCGATGCACTGGCCCAGCCCCATCGAGCCGACGCGCAGGTAGTTCGCGGTCAGCGAGTTCGCCGGTACGAGCGTCCTGAGACGCAGCTCGGCGGGATCGAGCTGGAGCGCTTCGGCGATCTTGTCGATGTGTACTTCGAGCGCGAAGCGTGGCTGCGGCGTGCCGTGCCCGCGCTTGGGGCCGCACGGCGCCTTGTTCGTGAACGCGCGCGCGCCCTGGAAGTGATAGCGCGGCACGTGATAGGTGACGGTCTGCAGCGCGCCGGTGTAGTAGGTGCTGGCGACGCCGTAGGAGCCATAGGCGCCGCCATCCAGCAGCGACCGGAAGTGCATCCCGGTGATCGCGCCGTCGCGCTTCACGCCCGTCTTCAACCACATCAACGTCGGATGGCGGCCGCGATGGCAGTAGAAGACCTCTTCCCGCGTCAGCGTGATCTTCACCGGGCGCCCCGTCAGCATCGCGAACTTGGCGACCGCAATCTCATGATTGAAGGGATCGCTCTTGCCACCGAAGCCGCCGCCGTTCGGCGTCGCGATGACGCGAATCCGGGCGGCCGGCAGCTCCAGCACCTTGGCGAGCGCGCGGTGCACGTAGTGCGGCGTCTGCGTCGAGGTCCACAGCGTCAGCTTGCCGTCCGGTGACCATTGTGCGACCGCGGCGTGCTGTTCCATCGGCAGATGCGTGTTGCCTTCGAAGAAGAAGAGGTCTTCGCGCACCAGGTCGCCCGCGGCTATCCCTGCGTCGGCGTCGCCGAACTCGAGATCGATCAGCTTGTGGAGGTTGCCGCTGTCGCCGTAGTCGTGGATGCGTGGCTCGGGATGTTCGAGAGCCTCTTCGGCGGAGGCAAACGCCTTGAGCGGTTCGTACTCGACCTTGATGAGGTCGAGGGCGGCCGTCGCGGTTTCTTCGGTGGTCGCCGCGACGGCCGCGACCGGATCGCCGATGAAGCGGACGCGATCGACGCACAGCGCGTGCTCGTCCTGGGAGACGGGCAGGATCCCGAAAGGAATCGGCAGATCCCGGCCCGTCAGCACCCCCTGCACGCCGTCCAGCTTTGCCGCCGCCGCGGTATCGATCGAGACGATGCGCGCGTGCGGCTCGGTGCTGCGCAGCAGCTTGCAGTACAGCATGCGGGGGAACGCGAGATCGTCGGCGAAGCGGGTCGTGCCCGTCACCTTGGCGACGGCGTCGACTTTGCGCAGCGCCTTGCCGATGACTCTATGCATGCTGCATCCGCGCCGCCGCTAATTCGATCGCTTCATAAATCTTGATGTAGCCGGTGCAGCGGCAGAGGTTGCCGGCGAGAGCGTCCTTGATTTCTTCACGTGTCGGGGTGGGATTGGCGGCGAGCAGGGCTTCGGCCGCGAGGAGAAAGGCCGGCGTGCAATAGCCGCACTGCGCCGCGCCCAGGTCGGCGAAGGTCTCCTGCAACGGATGCAGCTTCCCGCCCTGCGCCATGCCCTCGACCGTGCGCACGGCGTGGCCGGCGCACGCGAGCCCGAGCACCAGGCAGGAGAGAACCGGCGTTCCATCCAGCAGCACCGTGCAGGTGCCGCACTCGCCCAGCTCGCAGCCGTGCTTCGTGCCGGTGAGTCCCAGATCCTCGCGCAAGACCTCGAGCAATGTCTTGTGCGGGGCGAACGCGACTTCCGCCGGTTCGCCATTTACCGTCAGCGCGATCTTGACTTTCGATTCGTTGCTCATGGGCACGAGGTAATCTAGCTTTTGGGCTCCTCGAACGCGGTGAGATCATGAACGGGACGGTTAGGCGGTTTGGCGGTTCGGCGGTTCGCATGCTCGGCGTTCTCGTTCTTCTAGCCGCCCAACCGCCCAACCGCTTAACCGCCCAGGATTACCGAGCCCAAGCCATCCGCATCCTCCGTACAGTTCCCCTCATCGACGGCCACAACGACCTCCCCGACGCCATCCGTGAGCGGGGTGGGCTCGATTCGGTCGATCTTGCCGTCAGCCAACCGAAGCTGATGACCGACATCCCGCGGCTGCGCGGTGGCCGGGTGGGCGGCCAGTTCTGGGCGGCGTACGTGCCTGTCACTACAATGGATTCCGGGCCTCACCCTGGGGTGTACGCGCTCGAGCAGATCGATCTGATTCAGCGCTTCTGCGCCCGCAACGCGAGCGCGATGGCGATGGCGACGACGGCCGCGGCGGTCGAGCGCAACTTCGCGGCCGGCAAGATCTCGTGCTTGATCGGTATCGAAGGCGGCCACGCGATCGAACACTCGCTCGGGGCGTTGCGGATGTTCGCGCGCCTCGGGGTGCGGTACATGACGCTCACCCACTGGCGCACGCTCGATTGGGCCGTGGCGTCGACCGACTCCTCCCATCGTGGCCTGTCCGACTTCGGCCGGCAAGTCGTGCTCGAAATGAACCGGGTGGGCATGCTGGTCGATCTTTCGCATGTCAACGATCAGACGATGTCCGACGCGATTCATACGTCCCGCGCGCCGGTCATCTTCTCGCACTCCTCGGCGCGCGCCCTGGCCAACCACGCGCGCGACGTGCCCGACTCCATTCTGAAGCTCGTGGCCGGCAATCGCGGGGTCGTGATGGTCAACTTCAATCCGGGATTCGTGTCGGAGGCGGTGCGCACTTACGAGGACAGCATGACCACGTGGTCACGCGCGCTGCGCGCGGCGGGCGCGGATTCCGCGACACGCGCGGACTCGATGCGCGGCTGGGAGGCGCGGGCGCCCCACGCCACGCTGGCGCAGGCGGCCGATCACATCGAGCACATCCGCCAGGTCGCGGGGATCGACTGCGTGGGCATCGGCTCCGATTTCGACGGCATTACGGAGGTGCCGGTCGGCCTGGAGGACGTCTCGAAATTTCCCGATCTGATCGCTGAGCTGTTGCGGCGCGGGTGGACGGAAGCGGATGTGAAGAAAGTGGCGGGACTGAATACGCTGCGGGTGATGCGGGAGGCAGAGCGCGTCGCGGTCGAGATGCGGCGGACGCACCGGTAGACAGTCGCGGGCCTGGTCGCCATGTTGTCGGCAGCCCCTTTTCGCGAGGTCGGGAGGATGAGACGGCCCGCACAAGCAGTGATCGTCCACGGCGTGGCGGGTGGACTCCTCGCTGGATTCGTCGTCGTGCTGTGGTTCCTCGTTGCGGACACGGTGGCAGGTCAACCCTTCCGGACGCCCAGGCTGCTCGCTGGGATGCTCCTGAACCAGGAGCTCGCACAGGTCACGCCCCGGCTCGTCGCCGCTTACACGGTGCTGCACTTCGGCGTCTTTGCCGTTTTGGGAGTGGGGATGGCGTGGCTGAGCGCAGCCTTACCGGCGCCTTCGCGCCTGCTGCTCGGCCTCCTGTTCGGGCTGCTGCTGCAGGAAGTCGTGTTCTATGTCGGCCTGGGCCTGCTGCATGCTCCGCACCTCAGCGTGATTCCCTGGCCGCATGTCGTCGGCGCGAACATCGCCGCCGGGCTGGTGCTCATGAGCTATTTGCATTACGCGGAAGGCGATCCCCGGCCGCTCGGCGTCGGGTTCGCGGCCCTGCGGGATCATCCCGTCCTCGCGCGTGGGGCGGTCACCGGGTTAATCGGCGCGGGCGTGGTCGCGGTGTGGTTCTTCGTTCTGGATCTCTTGACCGGCAAGCCATTCGGCACTCCAGCGGCGCTCGGCTCTGCGCTGTTGCTCGGTGCGGCGGGCCCCGGCGAGATCGTCGGTACTTTCGGCCTGGTCGCGGCCTACACCGTCGTCCACATTGCCGCGTTCACTGTCGCCGGGATCGTCTTCGTTGCCCTGGCGGAGCAGGTAGAGCGAGTCCCCGCAATGGCGCTGCTCGTCCTACTCACTGCGATCCTGCTCGAGGCGCTCGTGTTGGCGACGATCGGAGTCGGAGCGGAATGGGTCTTGGGGACGGTCGGTTGGTGGACAGTCGCCGTTGCGAATGTCCTGGCCGTGTTGGCGATGGGGTGGCAGGTGTGGCGGACGCATCCCACGCTCCGACACCGGTTGGTGGAGGAGCGCCCCCAGCTTCGGGTCTAGGACGGCGTCACAGTCCCCGCTCTACTCCGATGGCGATTCCATTCCGGGACAGCACGGGCCGCGACCGAGTGACGGTCGCGTCGAACCGCAGGGTCATGCCGCGGGCCGCGTTGTAGCGGATCCCGGCGCTGCCGGTCACTGTCTCGAGTGATCGGACCGCCCCGCCGACGAGGTAACTCTCCCGTCCCGCCGCGCCGAGTAACGAAACCGTGGTGCGACGGGTCAGCGCGCGCGCCGCTCGTAGGGAAACGGCAGTATCGGTCCTGCGTGACGGGTTCCGCGACAGAAAGACGCGGAGGCTCCACGACATGCGGCTGGTTTCCGTCGTGATGTGCGGCATCAGGACGTCCACCGGACCTACCGCGTAGTTCCAGCGGCGATAACCCAGCCCGATCGATGAGCGCGCCGCGACGAGCCCGCTGGCGTCCACGTCCCACGTGTTCTTCGGCGTGAACTGCGGTTCGCGCGATGTTCCCGCCTCGGCCGTGAGCCAGAGCCGTTGGGTCGGGTGGACCGCGCCGCCGAGGCGCTCGGCGACATCGGTCTCGCCAAATCGGCCGAGCATCTCCGCGGCGACCCACCCGGAATGGCCGCGCGCCGATCTCAGGGTCAGCTGCGCGCCCAGACTGGACCAATCCTGACTGGCGTCTACCGTCTCGTAGGAGCTCCAGGCGTTGACGCGGAGACTCTGTCCCCGGCAAGGCGTCGCGAGGGCGAGCAGAACGAGTGCCGCGACGCTCGGCTTCCCGAATCCTTTGCGCGCCATGTCGCCCCAGACGTGCACGCCTTTGAACACGTTCACGAACGCCTTGAGGCGCCACCACACGGTGAGTTGGCGATAGCCACAGTTCTCGAGCGAGGCGAACAGCAACAGCCGGAACATGTCGCCGAAGCGGCGATAGCGGCGGAAGCTCACCTCCTCCAGCACCACGGCCCAGATCGAGAGCAGCATGCCGTACCCCCACGCGACCAGCACGAACAGCAGCGCGAACGACAAGTTGACGAGCCCGAACGCGAGGCCGGCGACCGTGATCACGTATCCCAGCAGCTCGACGACGGGCGCAAGCATTTCGCCGAATGCGAAGAACGGCATCGCCAGGAAACCGACCCAGCCGTAACGCGGGTTGAACAGCATCGTTTTGTACTGCCACATCGCGGCGATGAGGCCGCGGTGCCAGCGCTCGCGTTGGCGCGACAGGATCTTCAACGACTCCGGGACCTCGGTCCACGCGACGGGGTCGGGAATGAACGGCATCTCGTACTTGATCTTGTTGCGCCGCAGATGACGATGCATCCGCACCACGAGATCGAGATCTTCGACGATGCTGTTCGTGCGATAGCCGCCCACCGCCATCACGTACTCCTTGCGGAACAACCCGAACGCCCCGGAGATGATGAGATTGCCGCCCAGCCGATTCCACCCCAGCCGGCCAAACAGGAAGGCGCGCAGGTATTCGACGACCTGGATGCCCGGGATCATCTTGCCGGGCACACGGGCATCCGTCACACGCCCGTCTTTCACGGTGCAGTTGTTCGCGACGCGCACCGTGCCGCCCACCGCCGCGATCTCGCGGCCCAGCAAGAACGGCCGCGTGAGGCGCAGCAGCGCGTCAGGCTCGATGAGGGTGTCGGCATCCACGGCGATCACCAGCGGGAACCGCGAGGCGTTGATCGCCGCGTTGAGCGAGTCCGCCTTGCCGCCGTTTTCCTTGTCGAGCACGAGCAGCCGTGAGCGCGAGCGCGAGCGATACAGCCCCCGCAGCGGCTTCGTGGCGATCGTCTCGGGATAGACACGCGGGATTTCGTAGAGGTCGAACGCGTGCCGCAGCCGCTCCATCGTGTCGTCCTTCGAACCGTCGTTCACGACGACGACTTCGTAGTTGCGGTATTCGAGCGTGAGAATCGCGGTCACGCTCGCCTCTATGGTGGCACTCTCGTTGTACGCCGGGACCAGAATCGTGATCGGCGGCAGCGCATCGCTCTGCATCAGGCGCTGGAAATCCTCATCCTCGGCGAGCCGCGTTTGCTCCCAGATCTCCGGTATCGACAGCATCAGCAGCACCGCGTAGAAGGAATTCAGCACGAGGAAGTAGACGAGGATCGTGAGGTCCGTGGTGCCGACGATCGTGGTGAGCAGGCTCATGCCGCGAACTCCGCCAGCGCCTGCGCCGGGAGGCCGAGCACCATCTGGGCCATTGCGCGCGCACAGGGATCGGCACCGACCTCGGCCTCGAGCAGGGCATTGCGGCCCGGCGCCGCGAAGCGCATCAGCGCGAGCGCCGCGCGCAGCCGGACCCACCAGATGCTGTCCTGCAGCGCCGCTTTCACGAGCGGCAACGTGCTAACGTCGGTGATCATCCCGAGCGAGCGCACGGCCTGCGCGCGCACCACCCACGCGTCGTCCGTCACCAGTCGCTTGAGCGCCGCGACGGACTCGCGGTGCGGAAAACTGCCGAGCGCGCGCGCCGACTGAATGCGGACCTCGGGATCGGCATGGTCGGCCAGCGCGGTGAGTCGCTCGCGCAACGCGGGCTCGCCCAACCTTGCCGCAAACTCCGCGAGGCGGGGGAGGGCCGGATCGTCGCCGCGCCGCAGCCGCTTCTGGAGATGCTCGACCACCACGGGACGCGACCGCAGCAACATCGCGGCATAGTACGCCTGGACCGTGGGGGCGAGCTGCGGCAGCCGATCCAGCGCCGTGAGCGTAAGCGAGGTGTTTTCCATCCGCTCGAGCGAGGCGACGGCGGCGATGTGGACGGCGGGATGCGGATCGTTGACGAGGCGCCTGAGACGCTCCACGTCCTGTGGCACCGCGGCCACGCTCAAAAACCGCGCGCATTCGAGCCGCTTCCACCAGCGGGCCGAGGTGCTGTTGGTGCGCACGAGCCTGGCCCACCAGGTGTGCTCCAGCGCCTGCGCCAGTTGGCGCCAACGTTCACCCGGGACGCGCGCCGACCATTTGACCAGCGCGTCGATCGCGACTGGCACGGGCAGGCGCGCCAAGCCCACCAATACGCCCGCGAGCGGTGTGGTGCCGGCGGCCCAGCGGCGCATCGAGGCGTCCACCGCTTCGCGGCGGGGATTGAGCCGGGTGCTGCGCCGCAATCTGAACCAGCGGTTGAGGACAATGAGGACGACGAGAGCCCCGAGCAGCAGCCCCTGCACGATCGCCACGATGATGAGGAAATGGCGGGCGCTCATCGGCCCACCCAGCGCCGGATCTTCTCGAGCGCGACGCGCAGGCTCATCGGCTTGACCATGTAGTCCATCGCGCCCGCCTCGAGCCCGCGCAATTGCTCCGTTTCACTGCCGTGCACCGTGGTGAACACGACGCGGAATTTTCCGGGGCACTGCTGCTGCAGCTCCTCGAAGATCGAATAGCCGTCGAGGGCAGGGAGGTCGACGTCGAGCAGCAACAGCGGCGGCTGCGGGCTGCCATGCGTGTCCATGGTCTTCAGCAGGTCCAACGCCTCGCGCCCGTTGCGAAAGTGCAGGAAGCGGTAGCCGCGCGCCTCCAGGCCGAAGGTGAGCAGCTCGGCGAGCGCGGGATCGTCCTCGACGACTATTACTTCCGGCACGTCGCTCGAATCAAGCGGCGGCGAGGGGGCGGTGGGGGGCGGCGATGGGGCGGCGAAGGGCACCGACGGTGATGGTGGAGCTGCTGCCTGCTTTGTGAAAAGCGCGGCTGCTAGGCGGCGAACGAAGCTGCGCGCAGCCTGGCCTCGGTCCGCCACCCCATTCCCGGGATGCTCGAGCCATTTCTTGGCGGCGTCCTCGAGATCCGCCGCGACGACGGAGGCCTGCGGGAACCCGAACGAGCCGGCGGAGCCGCGCAGGCGGTGCGCATCGCGGCGCAACTGTTCGATCGCCGCGGTGTCGTCGCCCGCGGCGATCAGCCGTTCGGCTAGCTCGGCGATCGCTCCGAGCTGGTCGCGGGCCCCTTGCAGGTACTCGTCCCGGACTCCGGGGGGCAGGCCGAAGTCGTCGACGCCGCCGACCCCACCCTGGTTCACGCGGTCCAAGATATAACTAGCTTCTGATTCGACCTAATGACTGAGCACGCCGTAGGACTATGCGCGACCTGCAGATGGGTGCGGATCGTGACGAACCGGCGAGGGTCCGTCTTCTATCGGTGCTTGCGCGCCGAGACGGACCCCCGGTTTGTCCGCTACCCGCCGCTACCGGTGCTAAGCTGCCCCGGCTACGAACGTCGCGATGGGGGGGGGCTTCCTGAGCCCGAAGGCGATCGTGACGAGAGCTAGCACATCGCACACTTCCGCGATGATGTGCGCAAATAAAAAATGCGTCAGATGGGCGTGGTAGGTGATATAGGAAAGCTCTGCTTCACGGCGCTGCGATGTCTTCGTCTTGCAGCAGGACGGCGAGGAGCATTACAGATGATTGCGACTCCCGCCACAGGGAGGCGGCCCCCAGGACGCGCAGGCCGACCCCCCCCGGCCGATCCCATGGGCGAATTCCGTGCCGCAGACATATCGTGCGGCGCGAGCGCTCTTTACCATCGGCTCCAGGGTCATTTGTGACCTCTCTCACTTGCAGAATGCCCACCTGTCATTCAGTTTGGTCCGGCGCTCCCGTATCCCCTTAGCAGAAAGGCCTTTGTGGTTCAGCAGCGACCGCTGGAGCGTGCGAAGCAGTTCTTCTTCCGCAACTTCGAGCGCATCCTCGTCCTGTTGCTGGTCGCATCCCTGCTCGTCATCAACCAGCTGATCGAGCAGAAGTTTGCGTTTCTCAGCTTCTATTATCTGCCGATCATCCTGGCGGGCTTCTATGGCGGCCGCCGCTTTGCCGTGGTGGCCGGCCTGTTCATCGCCTCGCTCGTCTTCTTCTTTCAGGCGACACAGGGGGTCGGCATGGAGCCGGGCCTGACGCAGGACGCGATGATGCTGCTCGTCCCGTGGGGCGGCTTCCTGATTCTCACCGGCTATGTGGTGGGCGGGCTTGCCGAGCAGCGTGCCTCGCGGTTGGCGGATCTCAAGAACGCCTACCTCGCGACGCTGGAGGTGCTGACATTCCACATCGAGTCGGCAGAGCGGCACCAGGAAGGTCACTCGACTCGCGTGGGAGAGCTCGCGGCGGCGATGGGCGTCGAGCTGAAGCTCACCGATGGCGACATCGAGAACCTCCGCATCGCGGCGTTGCTCCATGAGGTGGGCACCGCCGATCAGCGGTTGCTGCGGCTCTTGTCGCGCTCCGTGACCGATGAGTCGCTCGCCGTGGCGCGCGCACTGCGCGGCGCCGCCGAGATCATCGCGGAGTACTCACACTATTACGAGATCGTGGGCGACGATTGGGACATCGAAGCGTTGCCGATGGCGCCCGCCGTGAAGGTGCTTGCCGTCGCCGACGCCTTCGAAACGCTGCAGATGGCGACACCCGTGCGGCCGGCGTTTACGCGCTGGAGCGCGTTGGAAGAAGTGGAGAAGGGTGCAGGGAAGACATTTGCGCGTGAAGCAGTGCGGGCTCTACGGGTCGTGGCGGGCCGCCCGGAAATGGCGGCGCCCGCCAAAGCGTTGCGCGTCAGTTAACTCCCCGGCGGGAGGGCAGGAGGAGGGCCGGAGCGCCCGCTCGCGACTCCGCCGGCGACGCCGATTCCGAAGGCCACCGCCGTGCCAATCGTTACGATCGGGAGCATGGTGATCGGCAGCGCGACGACCGCGGCGGCTGCGCCGGCGATCAACGGGGCCGCCGGCTTCTGAACCGCATCGACGAAGCGCAGCCGGCGACGCACGAAACCACGACTCACCACGAAACCGCCGATCAGCGCGGCGGCACTCACCGCAAGCCAGAGCATACTGTTCTCCTATGGGTAACGCCCTGTACGCAACTTGCGCAGGCGACGTTTCAGGCGCAATTCTGGACCGCGATGGCCAAGGGCCCGGAATACAGCGATGCGACGGATGTCATTCGCCTGTTGCGCGTGGCGACGTGGTTCGGGCCGGCGTGCTTCGTGATGCTGTCGTCGTTGTGGTACTTCATGCTGGAGAAGGGGTGGATCTCATCCGGCATCTTCGTTGTCCTGCTCATACTCAACGTCCCGATCACGCTCGCCGGCATCTTCGCGATTCATCGCACCGTCGGCGGGGCCGCGGTGCTGATGGTCAAGACGATCTACGCCGTCGGCGACATTCCGCCACCGCCCACCTATCCGCGCCAGGACCTCCTGATCGTGCAAGGCAAGTATGCGGAGGCTGCGGACTGGTTCCGTGACCATCTTCGCATCGAGCCGCAGGATCATGAAGCGCGCTTGCGCCTCGCGCACCTCCTGGAAACGCAGCTCAAAGGATTCGACGAGGTGGAGCGCCTCTACCTCGAGATCCGCAATGCCAACCCTCCCGCCAACCCGCGGGAACAGATGAGTGCGACCAACGGCCTGATCGATCTGTATCGCAAAATGGGCCGGACCGCCCGATTGAGAGTGGAGTTGGCGCGCTTCGTCGAGCGTTACCGCGGCTCGCCGCTGGCGGACGGCGCGGCGCGAGAGCTCAAGGAATTAAAGGAGATGGACTCTACCAGCGGATCGCGGCACTCCCCCACGTAAAGCCCGACCCAAACGCGGTCAGCAGGAGCAAGTCGCCCTGCTTGAGCCGACCCTCGCCGAGCGCTTCGTCGAGCGCGATGGGGATCGAGGCCGCGGTGGTGTTGCCGTACTTCTCGATGTTGCTGTAGACCTGATCAGCGCGCATGCCGGTGGCCTTTTGGACCATCTCGATGATGCGTTGGTTGGCTTGATGGGGGACGAGCAGCTTGACGTCGGCGGGGGTCAGGTGGTTGGTCTTTAGTGCGATGGCGACCGACTCGGGCATCTTCAGGGAAGCGAACTTGAAGACGTCGCGCCCCTCCATCACGGCGCGGTGCAGCCCCTGCTCCAGCATCTCCACGCTCACATACGGATCGTGCGCCAGGCCGGGTCCGTCGACCCACAGCTTCTCGGCGTAGCGGCCGTCGGCAAAGATGTGCGTGGACAAGACGCCACGGCCGTCATCGTCGATCGGTCCGAGCACCGCAGCGCCCGCGCCATCGCCGAACAGC
>DASPXD010000088.1:0-3481 GCA_035637435.1 Gemmatimonadales bacterium | reverse complement strand
GCATCGTTCTGAATCCCGATTGTAGTGGGACCGGAACGATAGCTATTGCCGGGGCGGTCCGCCTCCCATCCGCCCCATGACGCGGGGTTTGGGCAACGCGTCGAACTTCACCTGCTGCGCCGCCGTCAGATTATTGCGGATCGCGGCGTACCATTGATCCGCTTCAGCCTGAAACCCTACCATCTCCGTGCGCACGCTGTCGAACTTGGCGCGCTGTGCGGGTGTGGGTTCCTGGCCCGGTGTGAAGCCGCCGGACGCCTGCATTTGCTGGCGGATCGCCAGGCGGCGCGCGGCGGCGTCTTTCATCACGCCGTTCAGCGCCGTGTACGCGGGTGCGATCTTGGTGCGTTGATCGGCGGTCAGGCTGAGGGCCTGGGTCACTGAGTCGATGGTCATCCAGTGATCAGGCGGCGGCTGAAACCGGCCCTGGCCCGTGCCCGGTCCGCCGGCGGGCGGATTCGGATTCTGGGCGAACGCGGGACTCGCAAGCAGAGCGATGAGTGTTGCAACAGCAAACAAGCGCATAACGAGTGACTCCGAAAAGAAGGTCACTCGTTATACGCTTGACACTCCCGCGACGTTACCTAACGAGCAGCTCCAGCCCGTTGCTGCTGCAGCAACGTCCGCCGTCGCAGGTCCCCCATGCCATCTCATCGTGGGGTCTCCAAACCCAGCGGGCGAGGCCCTGCTTCCAGAAGGACCTCGGATGACCGATGCCTGTATCGAGATTGCTCACCAGCGGTGGAACACCTAACTGGGTGCTTGTAAAGACGGATACCAGACGCCCGTCGCGCGGCCCCACCCACCAAAACACCGTGTCGCGACCGTGAATGTTGAACTTGTACGTCGTGTCACTTCCCGCGATTCGCATGTACGGTCCGTCGCTGATTATCCGTGCAATCACTTCGCCGCTGTCCCGCGGCGGCTGTTCCCAATTTGGTCGACGCAGCCGGGGCTGGATTGTGGCCAGTGGTCCAAGGCTGCATGAGGTGTCACAGTTGCCAACCGTGAGTCGTTGCTGGTCCCCGGCGCCTTCCGACGTGTCGAACAGGATGCGAATCGATCGCGCGTAGGCAAGGATCAGATTGCTCGTGTCGCTCCGAGACCTGGCGCCGGCAAGCCGGGTGTATGTCGGATGCGGTGCCCGCGGCGCCTGACGTGCCTGCGACCAGGCCGGAGCGGCGACCAACGCTAGCAATGACACTCCTACCACAGCAACCGTAAGGAAGGAAACCCATCCTCGAACGCGGCTCATTGTGATCCTCTCGTCTTGTGTGGCGGTGATCATCTCGGACGTGTCGGACCGGCCAGGGTAGTCAGACGGCGGTGCAACGGCTCAAGCGGTGGGTCGGGATGGGTCAACAGCGACACCACGGCTCGCGCCCAGCGAGCGGCGGCGACGCTGTCGCCTGCGCGGGCAGCGAGCTCCGCCCGGAGCGCCATTGCCCGTAACGCGCAGCCCACTTGTTCCGGCTGTTCGAGCAGATGCGTCCCAAGTGTCGGCAACGCTTGTAGTGAGAGATCAAGCAGGGCAAGTGCGGCAGCGGTGTCGCGTAACTGCAGCAGCATGCCGGCCTCGGCATATGTCCCGTCGATCGCGACGTCGCCGGCGCGCGCTCGCGTTCGAAAGCCAGCTTGGCGAGCGAGCTCCCGCCGTACCGCAGCGGTGTCCCCGTGCGCGATCGCCCACTGCATCTCGAGCACGTAATCGCCGCCGGCGTCGCGCCGATGTACATCGCTGAGCCCGATCGCCTCGAACGCGAGCGACATGGGCACGTGCAGCACGGCCAGCCGCAGCCGATCCGTGCTGACGTGACCTGACCAGCTGCTGACACGCTGGTCCACGCGTTTCTTCCCTGCGAGGATGCTCTCGGCTGGCGCGCCGGCAGCGGCGTAGGCCAGCAGCTCGAGCCCCGCCTGCTTGACGGGCATCGGCGCGTCCGCCACCTCCTCCCCATCCCATGTGATCGGGGTTTCGAGAGGCGCGGCACGCTGGAGCAGCTGAGCCGCCCGATAGACCCGGCCGGTGAGGAGGGCGAGTCCGGCGAGGCGGCGCGCGGCGAGGGGGCTAGGCTCTGCCCGAGCACTGGCGAGAATGGAATCGGCTCGGCTCGCGGCATCCCCAAAGCGCTCGAGCTTGAACAGCAAACGCGCTTCGGCAACCGCCGTGCGCAGTGATTGCGTGGAATCACGGCTCAGAGCTCGGGCCCGGCGTATCGCGTCGAGCGCGGACCGCTCGAGTGTTCCCGACTCCAGCTCACCAGTCGTCTCGAGCACGAGGGACAGCGCTTCGTAGGCATTCGCGCTCTCGGGAAAAGCGTTGATCCACTGGAGAATCAGGCGGCGCAGCTCTTCTCGGTTGCGTGCGACGGCGGCCTGAGCAGTCGCCGGACGAGAGCCGCCCTTCGCGTTGAAGAAATCCGCGATCGGCCATGGGACGAACGCCAAGGTGTCGTGATCGAGTGAGGGGAATGCGCCGAAATGAAGCGTGTCCACTGCCGGCGCGAAGCCCGGGCGGTAGATGTGCGACTCCGCAAAGAACAGCCGCACCAGGCGATCCATCGCGATGCCCGTCAACGCGCGATGCGACGACGGCACCAGCTCGAGGGCCCGCCGGTAGGCAGCGGCCGCCGCCCGATAGCTCGCCCGAAATCTCCACCCCGACGGGCTTGCGACGTCGGGCTCGACGAGTTCATCACGACGCTGGCACTCGCCCAACCCAAACCAGGCGACGAACTCGTTCGGGTCGGTGGCGATGATGCGTCGGTAGCGCACGCATGCATCGGGGAATTGTCCATCGCTCAGCGACCACAGTGCTCGCGCCAGCGCGAGATCCCTCGAGCCGAGTTTTTGCGGACTGGCGAGCGCTCGTGCCGCGGTCAACCGCCATTCGCTCGGTGGCTTATCGCTCCACATTTCCGCGTGCGCCAACCACAGGTTCGCTTGTGCGTAATCGGGATCGTCTTGCAACGCGGCCAGGAACGATCGTTCGGCCGCCGGCAGGTCCCAGCGGGCCAACGCATCACGGCCGTCCGAGTACGCATAAAACGCCGCGAGCACTTCGGTACCGATAACGTCTGGCCGCAGGCGCTCCGCATTGACACCGCCGAGAAGAATCGAATCGGCGAGTTCCCGGAACTTGGATTCGAGCTGTTTGCCGTCTTTGTGAATGCGAACGGTGTAATCGCGAACCGTCCGTCCCCCGCGCCGCAGGTCGTACAGTGCAGCCGTCACCTGAATCGAGTCCCCTACCTGGGAGACGTCCCCCCACACCAGCATGCCGGCGCCGACATCCTTGGCGAGGGTTTTCGCTTCATCGAGGGTCATGGACTGGTCACCGCGCCGCATCCGCGCGTCGTGTACCCGCAACGGATCGGCCAGGCGCACATCCGTCCAGCGCCCGAACGCCTGCGAGAGGAGCAGCTCGCATTGATCGCCGTTGACCAAGGCTGGTGCCGCGCCGCCGCGGTGGCCGAACGGG
>DASPXD010000087.1:0-2564 GCA_035637435.1 Gemmatimonadales bacterium | reverse complement strand
CGCCACCGAAACTTCGGCGACCTCGGCGCAAGTCGTGGGCTCCCATTCGGCAATCGCAATCCCGCGGCCGCGACCCGGTGGCAATGGCGTGCCCCAGCCGGCCTTGGTCGCGGCCAGCTCGAGCGTGCGGAGATGGCGCGGCTTGGCCTGGAGCAGCTCGCGCCGAAGCTCGTAAGGATCGCGGCCAGCGGCAGCGGCGACTTCGTCCATGAAGCACTCGACGACAAACGCGTTCTGTGATGCACCGACCGAGCGCCAGAATCCGAGCGGCACCGGCAAGTCGGCCGCGACCTGATCCACGAATACGTTCGAAATACCGTACGGCATGTCCGCGGCCCCATCGATCAGAGTGCGATCGATGCCGTTCTGGAGCGGCCCGTACTTGAGGAGAATAGGTGGCGCGACGATGTGATGCGTCCACGCGAGCGGCTTGTTCTGCGCGTCGAGCCCGGCGACGAGTCGGTTGTAGGTCGCCGGCCGATAGAAGCCGTGTTTCGTGTCGTCTTCGCGCGACCAAATGACTTTTGTCGGTGCTTTCACCGCTCGTGAGATCCGCACCGCTTCGGCCACGAAGTCGGACTCGAGCCGCCGGCCGAATCCGCCGCCCAGCAGGGTCGTGTGGATGCGGACTTTGTCGATGGGCAAGCCCGCCGCCTCCGCGGCGACCTGCTGCGCCCGCGTCTGGTTCTGCGTCGGCGCCCACACATCACAGCCATCGGCGCGCACGTGGGCCGTACAGTTCATCGGCTCCATCGTCGCGTGATGGAGGAAAGGAACGGTGTAGACTGCGTCGATCTGCTTCGCCGCGCCAGCCAGCGCCGCGGCGGCGTCACCGTCCTTGCGCGCGCTGACCCCCGCCTGGTTTGCGAGTGACGCGAGCTTCCCTGGGATATCGCCGAGCGTGGCGTTGGCGCCTTCGTCCCAGGTGATCTGCAGGGCGCGCCGGCCTTCCACCGCTTGCCAGTACGTATCGGCGACGACCGCGACGCCGCTCTCGGTGCCGACTCCCCAGGCCCCGGTCCCCGTCCACGGCGTGCTCTCGAGCTGCACCACGTGCCGCACGCCCGGCATCGCCTTGGTGCGCGTCGCGTCGAAGCTCTTTACCCTGCCGCCGAACACAGGTGAGCGCTCGACGCTGGCGATGAGCATTCGCGGTACGCGGACGTCGATGCCGAATTGCGCCGTGCCGTTCACCTTCGACGGCGTATCGAGACGGTGCGTGCGTTTGCCGAGCAGGCGAAAATCCTTCGGATCCTTGAGGGGCGGGTTCTCCGGGACCGGAATCGAGGCGGCTTTTGTCGCGAGCTCGCCGTATGTCAACCGGTGAGTGGTTCCGGCATGGCTCACGACACCGTTGTCGGTGCTGCAGGCCGCGGGCTCGGCGCCCCAGGTCTGTGCGGCGGCCGCGACGAGCATCGTGCGCGCCGTCGCCCCCGCCTTGCGGAGGATGTCCCAGGACGTGCGGACACTGGTGCTTCCTCCCGTCGACATGCGGCGTGACCACCGCGCCGGATTGTCCGGCACGGGACCAATCTTCACCTTCGTCCAATCCGCATCGAGCTCTTCCGCGATCAGCATCGCGAGGGCGGTGTGATTGCCTTCGCCCATTTCGGACTTGTCAATCGTCAGCGTCACGTTGCCATCGGTGCCCACCTGCAGCCAGGCGTTGGGTGCGAACGGGACGACGCCACGCCTGTCGGGAATGCGGAAAGCAATCAGGAGTCCCGCAGCCCCTGTTACGTGAAGGAAGTGCCGGCGATCCATCAGGCCTCCTTTGCCGCGCGATGCACCGCGGCCCGGATGCGCTGGTACGTTCCGCATCTGCAAATGTTCGTCATCGCGGCATCGATCTGGGCATCCGTGGGATCGCTCATGCGTTGCAGCAGCGCCGCCGCGGCCATGATTTGGCCCGACTGGCAGTACCCGCATTGCGGCACATCCTCGGCGATCCACGCTTGCTGCACGCGGTGCGTGGAGGTTGCGCTCAGTCCTTCGATCGTCGTGATCGGTCGCGTGCCGACCGCGGAAACCGGTAACACGCAGGAGCGTACCGCATCGCCATCCAGATGCACTGTGCACGCGCCACACTGCGCGATGCCGCAGCCGAACTTGGTGCCGGTGAGTCCCAGGTTGTCGCGCAACACCCAGAGCAATGGTGTGTTCGCCGCCGCTTCGACTGTCCGGCGCCGGCCATTCACCAGGAGGGAGTAGGAGGGCATAGGCAGGCCTCGATAGGAGAGGTCAGACAAACGTGGCGGAGAAACCGAGAAGCCGCTAGTTAGGGTGTTCCATGACGAACTATGCGCGTCGTCTCGGCCTCTTCTCCGGAACGATGGCCGTCGTCGGCGGAATCATCGGGGGCGGGATCTTCCGCACGCCCGCCACGGTCGCCGAACGTCTCCATTCGCCGAGCCTCGTGCTCTTGGCGTGGGTGATCGGCGGAATCGTGGCGCTGATCGGCGCGTTCTGCTTCGGTGAGCTCGGCCAGCGGCGGCCGCGCGCGGGCGGCGGCTACGTCTACCTGCGCGAGACATTCGGTCCGCTGCCCGCGTTTCTGTACGGCT
>DASPXD010000086.1:0-14337 GCA_035637435.1 Gemmatimonadales bacterium | reverse complement strand
GGGGGGGGGGGGAGGCGGGGCGCTTTTCTTGAGGGTTCGCAGGAGCGCGTCGAGGGTAATCGCCGGCATACAGGCGAAGTTACCGCCCCCCTGTGCCCCGAGAAAGGCCGAAAAGCTGCTAGCGGCCCGCGGATGCGGGCTGGAAGCTGAACGCCGCCGGCTGCACCAATGCCGTGCCGTACGGATACGGGTTCCCACCCACGATGCTCGCACGCGGATCCTGGAACGAGACGAAGGGAAGTCCCGCATTTGCCACGGGCTTGGGGAAGGCGGCAGGTGGCAGCAGCGGCGCGCGCATGATCCGGGGGCGTTGCCCGATTTCAAAGAACAGCAGCACCAATGCAGCCAACACCAACATCGCCGCCGACACTCCCGAGCGCGCCGGAGGTCTCGGTTTGCGCCGCCGCTCTACGGCGATTCGCGCATCGAGACGTTGACGGAAGTCTGCGGAGAGAGCAATCGGGGAGGCGGAGTGAAGGACCTGTACGGCCTGGCGAACTGTCGCGTCGTAGCGGCGACAGCTGGTACAGTAGGCCATATGTCGCGCGAAGCGCTTCAATTCCCGGGGAGACGCGATTAACCCGTCCCGGAATTCGCTATGTCGCTCCAAGAACTCGGTGCACTGCATGGTGCAAATGTACCACCGCCGGCCACGGGGTGTTCCGCAGCCGGGGGGGGGCTGTTGCGGCGGGGCTATGGCTAAACGAGGGCGGGGCCGATGAGCTGGGCGAAGCTGTTTCGTGCCCGATTCAAGCGGCTTTTCACCGTCCCCAGGTTGCACCCGGTAATTTCAGCGATCTCCTGGTAGCTCTTTCCCTCGAGTTCGCGGAGCACGAACACCTCCCGGTGGTGTTCCGGCAGCCGCTGGACGCATTGATCCACCGCATCCTTCAAGAACCGTTTGCGGTACAGATCGTCGGGACGCGCGGTCGTGTCCTCGAACTGCAGCGGCCGATGATCCGCTTCCCAATTCTTCTTGATGGTCTGGAACAGCACCAACGGATTGCGGCTGCGGTTGCGCAGCTCGTTCTTCGCGAGGTTGGACGCGATGGTGTAGATCCAGGTCGAGAATTTCTTGGTCTGATCGAAACGATGCAGATGGCGAAAGACCCGGATGAAAACCTCCTGGACGAGGTCTTCAGCCCGCTCGCGGTCACCGATGGTGCGATTGACGAAATTGAGGAGGCGGGTCTGGTAACGGTCCACCAGCGTGCCGAAGGCCTGCGGCTCGCCGGCCAAGTGACTCATCACAACCTGCCCATCATCCAGGTCGTGCAGCGCTTCGCGCTGCAACGCTCGCTGCGAATCGACGGCGGGACTTGGATGCTTCAGTGTGGTCGGCATGAGTACCCTTGTGTTTCGAACGGGAACAGGAAAACGCCTGACCTGACTCACCTTATGAGGCCTCGGCACAAATCGTGCCTCCTAGGCTGGTTGACTAACCCATTACCACACAAGTGATTGCGATTCGCAGCGGCGTGCGAGTTGGGAAATAATTGTCCCAGCCTGGGGACGACGCAATTCCACATTCGATCTAGATCCGAAGAACGGCGTGGACTAATGCTCCAGGATGAAACCAGCCACGAAGAGCAGGCTAAGGGCAGTCTTTGCATCAGTTATCACCCCGCTGCGCACCAGCTGCAGCGCCTCGGATAGCGGTTTTGGGATGACTTCGATGAATTCGTCCGGCTCGCGTGCGTGTTTGCCGGCGCTGAGCTCGGATGCCCAAAACAGGTGAATCCGCTCGTCGGTGAAGCCAGGTGTTGTCCATATAGTAGTAAGACGCTCCAGGCGCCCCGCTGTCACACCGACCTCCTCGAGCAGCTCCCGTCGGCCGCACGCCTCCGGGTCCTCGCCCGGATCCAGGCGCCCTGCCGGGATCTCGAGCAACGATCCATTCGTGGCGTACCGGTACTGCTGGATGAGCAGCACCGTCGGATCGTCGCCACGCGGATCTGAGGCGAAGGGAACGACCGCGGCGGCACCCGGATGCCGCACGATCTCCAGCTCTCCCGTCGAGCCGTCCGGAAAGCGCACCGCGTCCACGTCAAGATTTATGACCCGCCCGCTGTGAATTCGCTTACTCGCGAGCTGCATGACGCACTCCGTTGTTTAGTGCTGGAACAGCCAGGTAAACGGGACTTTGAACCCTTCGGCGAACAGATACCCGGTGTTGCGGCGCACGTTGGCGTGAATGGGCGAGCCGGTGGCGGGCGACGTGAAGGGCACCAGGCCGAGGCGTCTCGCGATGATCTGCAACCGCAGCATATGAAAGCCGTCGCTCACGAGCAGGACGCGGCGGCTCTCCTTTCCATCGAACCAGTGCCGTACCTGATCGATCGACGCGTAGGTGTCGGCTCCGCCGGCGAGCGGCACGACCGCATCGCCGGCCAGGCCGAGTCGCACCAGATAATCGCGGCCGACGTTGGCTTCGTTGAGCGTATCGCGCGCGCCGACGCCTCCGGTGACCAGGACGACGGGGGCCAGTCCCCGTTGGTACAGGGCGGCGGCGTGATTGAGTCGAGCGCGAAAAACGGGAGAGGGGCGGCCGTTGTACTGGGCAGCGCCGAGGACCGCGATGGCATCGGCGCCGGTGGCTTCATCGCGGGCGGCGTGGACGGCCACCGCGACCACCACCGCCGCCCATCCGAGCGCGATCAGAATGATCGCAAGGACAATTCCGCCAAGGGCACGCCGTCCGGTCCAGAATGGCATGCCACAAGATACTCAGGGGCGTGTCAGCAACTCCTCGAACAAGCTGAGCGCGCGCGGATCGTCCGACTGGCCGAGCCAGAAGATGGCCTTGCGCCGCAGCTCGGGATCGCGATTCTGCTTGGCGATGCGGATCAGGGCGGGGACGCCTTCGTCCCTGGGGCGCTGTGACAGGGCAAAGACCGCCGTCTCGCGCACCTCGTGGTCCGCCCCATTGTCATCGACGAGGTCGGTCAGGCCCCGCGTGGCGGCGTCCCCCGCCGCCTGCCCCAGCCAGAAGACGGCCGAGCGCTTCACCTTCCGCGACACGTTGTCCGCGTGCGCGATCTTCAAGAGGTCGGGCCAGATCGTGACGCTATCGGCGAGCACGGCGGGGAAGATCGCCTGCTCGGCGGCGTGGGATTCATCGCGTGTCGCCAGGGAGAGCAGAAAGCTGGTGGCGTCCTTGGTGCCGACCGTCCCGAGATCGCTAGCCGAGGCGTTGGCGCGCCACTCCCCGCCGACGTAGACCCGGAGATCGGTGATGCGCCCGCTGCGCTTGGTGAGCGCGACGCGGACCGGCCCCGAGTCGCAGGGCGTGTCCCATTCATCGTGGTCGTCCCAATTCCCGTCGACCTGGCGATTGTGGCAATTCCCCTTGTCGCAATCCCAGCTGATCATGTTGCGGCCGTTGCCGTAGACGCCGGGCTTGGCGGCAAAGCTGAACCGTACGCTCCCATCTGGAGCTTTCGCGACGCGCTGCTCCAAAGTCTGTGCGGCTGCGCTGCTCGCGAGCACGAGCAACCACGCACCACGCACGACGCACCACGCACGTGTTTTCATTGGTTGATCAGCTCCTGGAGGTACTGCGCCGCCCGCGGACTGTGTGACTGGCCGATCCAGAAGATGGCCTTCTTGCGGAGCTCGCGGTCGGGATCGGTCTTGCCGATCTGGAACAATTTGTCGAGCGCGGCGTCTTCGCTGCGCTGGGAGTATAGAAAGATCAACTGGTCCCGCATTTCGGGGTTCTTCATGCTGTCGTAGAGCCTGACGAGGTCGGCGATGTCTGCCTTATTCCCTCCCTGGTTGGCCCAGAACAGTGCCTTCTTACGGATCTCGATGTTCTCACTCTCATCGAGCGCGATGTCCATCATCCAGCGGTAATTGGTCTCATCGCGTATCTGCGACAACGAGAAGATGATGTGCTCCTTCAACTCGTCATTGTCGACCTTCTTGAACAGATCTTTTAGGAACTGCGCGTTTTGGGCGGAGCGGTTCTGCGACAGCCCGAAGACCGCCTTTTTCCTGAGCTCGAGCGGCCGATCAGCGCGCTCAGCAAAGGCGCGCAGAATGGCCCCCGCGCGCGGGCTGCGGTGCTGAGAAAGCGCAAAGATCGCCTGATCCTGAGTGTCTTGATCTGTCTTCGGATCGCTGAGAATCGAGTCGAGCGCCGCGACCGTTTCTTCGCCCGGAACCTGCGAGAGCCAGAACACGGCCTGCTGGCGTACTTCCCGGTCCGGGTCCTGGCGGGCTGCGTCAAGGAGAATCTTGGCGGTTTCATCGCTGCGCTTTTGCGACACGATGAACACCGCCTTGCGCCGCATGATCTCGGAGCATGGATCCCGCCGTTTCATGACATCACGCAGGATGGGGATCGCACTCTCGGCGTTCATCTGAAGCAAGGCCCCCAGCGCGATCATCCGCGGGTCGTCGTCGCCGTAGCCCTCGCAGTTGGGCGGTACCTCGTCGTTGCCGGGATCGCGGTCGCGAACGCGGTCACTCGCTCTTGGTCTCGTAGATGCGCGACCTCGCGAGGAACGGGCGGAGTCGGCGCGCGCCTGATTGCGCTGGGCCGCTGCCGCGTCGCCGCGCTGCGCCAGCACGCCGTCGATTCGCGCCGCGAGGTTCTCGGCATCGCGACCGGCGGCATCAGGATAGTTCTGGCGCAACCGGTCCAGCTGGCTGACCGCCGACTGCAAGTTCTTTGTGTCGCCGGTGCGATACAGCGCGAATGACGACCAGTACAGGGCCTCGGGTGCGCGCCCGGAACGCGGATAGCGGGTGAATACCTGCCCGAACGCCGTGACCGCATCCTGGTAGCGATTGCGGTTGAGCGCTCGCCGGCCGGCGTTGTAGAGGGAGTCCGCGGGCTCCCCCTGATCCTGATCCTCATCCTCATAGTTCCAATCGTCACCAGCCACGGCGATGGGCGCGATGGCTGTCACCGCAAACTGCAGCTGCTGCGCCAGTGCCTGCAGGTCCGGCTGCGCCATCGCGAGCGCGGTGGTGGCCGCTTGGAGATCAGGTATCGCGATCGTCATCGGTGCGATCGCCGTCATCGGTGTGATCGCCGTCATCGGGGCGATCATCATCGGTTCGATCGTCATCGGCGCGATCGTGACAATGGGCGCGCGCCGATGTTTACGGGCCGGCGCGGGCGCGACGGAATCCTGCGCGAGCGTGGTGACGGCGAGCAAGAGGGACAGGAACGACATCAGAGTGCTCCTTGGTTGCGCGCCGATACGGGTCCCGCGGGAATCGCCGAACGCAGCTTGGGCAACACGTTGGATTGGTTCATGCCTTGCCGGATGAGATCGGTTTCGTTCGCCGCACCCCGGGCGCCGAGCTGGGAGATCTGTACCAGCACCAGCTCGAGGTCTTCCAGCAGGGGGCGGAAACGCGGATTGTCGCCCGCCGGCGAATCGAGCATCAACTGCGTGGTGGTCAACAGGTCGCGCGCCTGCGCGGCGAAGCGGGCGGCGTTCGCGCCACGCCGCGCGTCGCTGCGGAACGAGGTCAGAAACGCCTCGGTGCGCGACAGGTACTGCGTGGCGGCAACTTCATACACCAGCTCGGCCGTGGAATCCGCAGCGGAGGCGACGACGGCGCTGTTGGTGACTGCGGAACGATTCGCCGACCATCGGCCGATGCCGATGCCGATGACGAGCAACGCGGCGGCCGCCACGGCCCAGCGCATCCATGGCCGCAGCTCGATGACGTGCTTGGCGCGCCGCGCCGCCTCGATCCGCGCCCACAGCTCCTCACGGGGTGTGGTGCGTGGTGCGTGGTACGTGGTGCGTGCCGCGTCCTTCAGCCACTGCTCGAACTTGGGATCTTCATGCTGGTCCATCATTGCACCCACTCTCCTGCGAAGTCTGACAGTGCCACGCGCAATTTTGCCCGCGCGCGCGACAGCTGTGCCTTCGACGTGCCGGTCTCGACGCCCAGGACGGCGCCGATCTCCTCGTGTGTATAGCCCTCGACATCGTGCATCACGAACACCGTGCGGTAACCCTCCGGCAGATCGTCGATCGCCTGTTTGAGCCGCAGCTTCAGATCGGGCTCCGCGTGCCGCTGCGTCGTGCCGACGTCGTGCGCGTCATCGATGTCCGCTTCCCGCTGGCGAAACCGCTTCACCTTGCGCAGCCCGTTGAGCACGACGGTCGTCGTGATCGTGTGCAGCCACGTCGAGAAGGCCGCATCGCCGCGGAACGAGCCGAGCCGGTCGAACGCCCGAATGAACGTTTCCTGGGTGAAATCCTGCGCGAGGGCATCGTCGCCCGCGAGCCGGAAGGCCAGGCGGTACACGCGGTCCACATGCGTGTCATACAGCGCGCGCTCGGCGGCGCCATCCCCGGCGCGGACGCGGGCAATAAGCTGTGATTCGTCCACGGCGCTCCGAGGTGACGGTCTGGGCTCGTAACTACAGATGGGACACGGGGGACGACAAAAGGGTTACGTCGGCTGGCCCTATCTGGTGCCGAACAGGCGGTCGCCCGCGTCCCCCAGGCCGGGGAGGATGTAGCCCTTGGCATTGAGCTCGCGGTCGAGCGAGGCGGTGTAGATCGGGACGGTGGCGTGGGCAGCCAGCATCGCCTTGACGCCTTCCGGAGCGGAAACCAGGCACAGAAAGCGGATGCGCTGCAACGGGGCGCCGGCGCGGGCCAGGGCGCTGACGGCGGCGACCGCCGACCCCCCGGTGGCCAGCATGGGGTCGAGCAGGAAGAAGGAGCGGTCCGCCTCGCCGGAGGGAATCTTGAAGTAGTAGTCCACCGGCTGGAGGGTGTCGTGATTGCGGTACAGCCCGATATGCCCGACGCGCGCGGAGGGGATGAGCTGCGAGATCCCTTCGACCATCCCCAGGCCGGCGCGCAGGATCGGGACCAGCGTCAGCTTCTTCCCCGCCACCTGGCGGCCGGTGGTCTTCTCGAGCGGCGTTTCGATCTCGACGGACTCGAGCGGCAGGTCCTTCGTGACCTCGTATGCCATCAGCATCGCGATCTCGTTCACGAGCAGCTTGAAGTCGCGCGTGCTGGTGCGCTTGTCGCGCAGGATCGTGAGCTTGTGCTGGATCAGCGGGTGCGACAGTACAGTCAGATTGGGATACTTCATAGCGGGAAAGTACGCCTCAGGTTGCAAGGGCGCGACAGGTGCGTATTTTCTCCGTCCCGCTACAGGAGCTCTTTCGCATGAAGCGCCCGATCGTTGCTCTTTCCCTCGCGGCATTCGCGTTGTGCGCGACGCCGCTCGCTGCTCAGTCGGCGGACAGTCTCATCGCCAAATACATCCAGGCGTCGGGCGGGATGGACCGGATGCAGGCGATCCAGACGCTGCGCCGCACCGGGAAGTTCACCGGGGGCGGCGGCTTCGAGGCGGTCGTCGTGCAGGAGAACAAGCGCCCCAACAGCGTGCGCGAAGAGTTTTCGCTGCAAGGCATGACGGGCATCAACGCCTATGATGGTCAGAGCGGGTGGAAGATCGAGCCCTGGAACGGCAAGCGCGATCCCGAGTCGCTCGGTGAGGACGAGATGCACGGCATTCTCGACGATGCCGACTTCGACGGCCCGCTGGTGAACTATCAGGCGAAAGGCAATCGCGTCGAGTTCCAGGGACTGGAGCAGATCGAGGGGAGCGACGCCTACAAGCTCAAGGTCACGCGCACCAACGGCGACGTCAGCTTCTATTATCTGGACACCGAGTACTACGTCCCGATCCGCATCGACACGCAGCGCATGATCCGCGGCGCACCGCAGGAATACGAAACGTCGCTCGGCGACTACAAGCAGGTCGCCGGCGTCTATCTGCCGTTCGCGACCGAGTCCGGACCGAAGGGAAGCAGCAGCCAGGACCGCTCGAAAATCACATACGACAAGATCGAGGCCAACGTACCGCTCGAAAACACGCGGTTCACACGGCCGGGAGGAGGGACGCGCCCATGAACGCTCTCCTGTTGCTTCTGATCGCCCAGCAACCGGCCGTCAAGGTGGATTCGGAAACCATTTCGGGCCTCGGCGCGCGCAACATCGGCTCGGCGGCGATGAGTGGGCGTATCGCGGCGCTCGACGCCGTGCACGAGGGGCCGGGTGGGGCACGGCTCACGATCTACGTCGGCGCGGCGAGCGGCGGCGTGTGGAAGTCGACGAACGGCGGCACGACGTTCAAGCCCGTCTTCGACAAGCAGCCGATCCAATCAATCGGCGCGGTGACGATCGATCCGAAGAACCCCAAAGTGATCTGGGTCGGCAGCGGCGAATCGTGGATGCGCAACAGCGTGTCCGTTGGCGACGGCATCTACCGGTCGGACGACGGCGGTGACAACTGGACCAACATGGGGCTGCGCGAGTCCGAGCACATCGTGAAGATCCTCGTCGACCCCAACGAAACCAGCACGGTGTACGTCTGCGTGCCCGGCAAACTGTGGAGCGACAGCGACGACCGGGGTGTGTACAAGACGACCGACCGGGGCAAGACGTGGGCCAAAGTCCTCAAGGGTGCCAACCCCTCGACCGGTTGCTCGATGATGACGATGGATCCGTCGCATCCCAAGACTCTGTATGCCGGAATGTGGGATTTCCGCCGTCGGGGCTGGACGTTCCGCTCAGGCGGCGAGAGCGACACGGCACGGAGTGGCTCCGGACTGTTCAAGAGCACCGATGGCGGCGCGACCTGGACCGAGCTGACGTCAACCAGCGCGTCGGGGCTCCCCCCGAAGCCATGGGGCCGCGTGGCCGTGAGCGTCGCGCCATCCAAGCCGGATATCGTGTACGCCTTCATCGAAGCGGTGCCACCGCTGAACGGGCTGTATCGCTCCGAGAACGGCGGCAAGACATGGCAGATGCTCGACCGCAGCCAGAACATGATCTGGCGGCCGTTCTACTTCGCGAATCTGATCGTCGATCCGCGCGATCCCGATCGTGTCTACAAGCCTGACGGCGGGCTCATCGTCTCGACCGACGGTGGCAAGAGCTTCAGCGGCATCTCGGGCGGCGCGCACGGTGACTTCCACGACGTCTGGGTCGATCCGAACGATACCGATCACCTGATTACGGGCGACGACGGCGGCCTGTGGTTCTCGTATGACGCCGGCAACAAGTGGGTGAAAAACGAGAACCTGCCGGTGTCGCAGTTCTACCACGTCAGCGTCGACATGGCGCGGCCGTACAACGTGTATGGCGGCCTGCAGGACAACAGCTCGTGGGTGGGGCCGTCGGAGTACCCGGGCGGGATCACGAATCACCAGTGGGAGAACATGTACGGCGGCGACGGCTTCTGGATGTTCGCCGACCCCACTGATCCCGACTATCTGTACGCCGAGTACCAGGGCGGGGAGATCGCGCGCGTCAATCGCAAGACGCACGAGGCGCGCAACATTCGGCCGTTGCCGCGCTATCAGGAGAAAAAACTGCGCTTCAACTGGAACACGCCGATTCACATCAGCGCCACGCAAAAGGGCACGATTTACATCGGTGCGCAGGTCCTGTTCCGGTCACGCGATTTTGGGCAGACCTGGGAGCGCATCTCTCTCGATCTGACGACGAACGACCCGCAGAAACAGAAACAGGAGCAGTCGGGCGGCGTCACCATCGACAACTCCGCGGCCGAGATGCACACCACGATTTATGCGATCGTCGAGTCGCCCAAAGATGGTCAGGTGATCTGGGCGGGCACCGACGATGGGAACCTGCAAGTCACGCGCGACGGCGGGAAAACGTGGACGAACGCGGTGGGCAATATCACGGGGGGGGGCCTTCCGAAGAACGCGTGGGTCTCGTCCGTGGAAGCCGGCCATTTCGCCCCGGGCACGGTCTACGCCACGTTCGACGCGCACACCTTCGGCGACATGCGGCCCTACGCCTACAAGTCGACCGATTTCGGCGCGACGTGGACGCCGCTGGTCGCCCCGGACAGCCCCGTGCGCGGCTATGCACACGTCATAAAGGAAGACCTGGTCAATCCCAACCTGCTGTTCCTGGGGACCGAGCTGGGACTGTGGATCTCGGTGGATGGCGGGAAGCAATGGGCGCACTACAAGGGCGGCGATCTGCCGGCCGTCGCCGTACGCGATCTGGCGATTCATCCGCGCGACCACGACCTCGTGATCGCGACGCACGGCCGGGGGATCTGGATCGTCGACGACATCTCGCCGCTGCGGGCGCTGACGCCGGAGCTGCTCGCGAGCGCCGTCGCGTTTCTGCCGGGACGCCCGACGGCGCAGCGCCTGCAGGCGGGCGGTGGCTGGGCCAACGGCGACGCGATGTACGTCGGGCCGAATCCCCCCGGCGACGCCGTGATCACCTACTACCAGCGGCGCCGGCACATCTTCGGCGACATGAAGCTCGAGGTGTTCGACGCGAGCGGCAAGCTGCTCGGCACGATGCCGACGAGCAAACGCCGCGGCCTGAATCGCGTGACGTGGTCGATGCGGCTGGAGCCGCCGCGCGTGCCGCCCGCGGCGAGCGCCGCGTTCGGTGCGGCGTTTGGCCCGCGCGTCCTGCCGGGGACCTACACTCTCAAGTTGACGAAGGATACTTCGACCTACACGACGCAGCTCGTGCTGGTGCCGGATCCACGCGCAACCCACACCCAGGCGGAGCGTCAGGCGGCGCTCGACCTGGCGCTGAAGATCAAAGGGACGCTGGGCGACATGACGTTCGCGGTCGAGCGGATGAACAGTGTGCGCCAGGCGCTCGACGATCGCGCGACCAAGCTGCCCGCCACTGACGCGCTCACGCGCCGCCTGCGGGCCGCGTCCGGCGTGGTGGACTCGCTGCGCAAGAAGATCGTCGCGACGAAAGAGGGCGGGATGATTACGGGTGAGGAGCGCCTGCGCGAAAATCTCACCGATCTGTACAGCAACATCGTGTTCTACGATGGTGGCCCGTCGCAGACGCAGATCGAGCGTGCCGACGCGCTGGCGCGGGAGCTGGGCGACGTGCAGCGGGACTTCGACGCCTGGGCGACGCGGGAGCTGGCCGGTCTGAACGCGGCACTGCGCAGCAAGAAGCTCGAGCCGATCGCGGTGATGAGTCGCCAGCAGTGGGAGGCGGCGGGGCAGTAGAAACAGCTATTGGCTATTGGCTATCGGCTTTGCTGCGTGGGTCCGGGCGCACGGTAAAGGTTTGAGTGAGTGGCCGGCCGCTGACGGTCAGCCGCGCCGTGAACGTACCGGTGAGCCGCGCGCCCCCGCCGCCGCCGCGCCGCGGCTGCTCGGCAGGCGCGACCGGCCGCCAGACCACGCGGTGCATTCCAGCATTCGTCGCGAGCTCGTCCGACGCGGGTTGCCAGAGCGGCGAGACGCGCGGTAAGGCATTTCGCGCGGGCGTTCCGCTTGCGGGCTCGCCGGGCCACTTCTTCACGACTTTACCCGTGCCGTCCAATATCTCCAGCGTCACCGCTGCAGCTCCAGACTTGAGATAGAAGTCGATGAACGCGCCGTCGGGCGGGTTCAGCGCCTGCGGCTCGTCGCGCTGGAACGGTGTGCCGTTGTCGTCGCCCGGGATGACGTTGATCGCGTCCGCGGGCCGGAACAGCCAGGTATCGGCTTGGAGCACCTGGTCGCTGACCTGCCGCAGCGTGCTGATGTCGTCCATCACCCAGAACCCGCGGCCGTGCGTGGCGACGATGAGGTCGTTGCCGTACACCACGAAGTCGCGCACCGACGTCACCGGCAGGTTGCGCTGCAGCGGCTGCCAGTGGTCGCCGTCGTCGAACGACACGAACGCGCCGCGCTCGGTCCCGGCGAACAGCAGCCCTCGGCGCACCGAGTCTTCCTTGACGACGTGGACGTACACGCCATCCGGCAGGCCCTGCTTGATGGGCTGCCAGGACCGGCCCTGATCGCGCGTGCGGTAGATGTACGGCGCGAAGTCCTGGAGTTGGTGCCGGTCCACGCTCGCATACGCCGTGTCAGCGTCGAAGTGCGACGCCTCGATGCTGGTGACGCGACTCCACGCAGTCAGCGCCGGCGGGGTGACGTCGCGCCACGTCGTGCCGTCATCGGCCGTGACCTGGATGAGCCCGTCGTCGGTGCCGATCCAGATCAGCGGGGCGCGCAGCGGCGACGGGGCCACCGCGTAGATGACGCCGCGCTTGCCGTTGCGATCGGTGGACGCCGCGGCGGTGACGTCGAGGTTGGACGGGATGCCGGGATCGGGTCGCGTCAGGTCGCGGCTGATCTGGGTCCAGGTGCGCGCGCCGTCGGTCGTCTTGAACAAGAACTGGCTGGCGTAGTAGAGCGCGTGCGGGTCCGCCGTCGACAGCACCAGCGGCTGGGTCCAATCGGCGCGGTCGGTGTCGGTGCCCCCCCCCTTCGGCGCCGAGGTGTTCGGGACCGACAGGTTGGTCTCGAGGTCCCAGCGGCTGCCTTCGCCGCCGTAGATCACGCCGGGATGGAGCGGGTCGCCGGTCGCGTAGCCGCTTTCGCCGGCGGCCCCGATCGGCTCCCAGTCGCGCTGCGAAATTTGGGCGAACTTGCCGCGCGAGCGCACCGCCACCGCACCCGAGTCCTGTTGCGCGCCGACAACCCAGTACGGGAAGCGGTAGTCGACCGATGCGTGATAAACTTGCGCGGTGGGTTGATTGAGCCACGAGCTCCAGGTCATGGCGCGCGGATCGGCGGTGCGCGCGTTGCGGGTGATGATCGTGCCCTGATCGCTCGCCACGATCAGGATGTCGGGGTTGTCGGGCGCGATCCACACCTGGTGGTAATCGTCGCCGCCGGGTGAGCCGCGGATCACGTCCCAGGTGGCGCCGCCGTCGCGGCTGCGGTTCACCGCCACGTTCGGCACGTATACGATATCTGGGTCCTTCGGGTCGACCGCGATCTTCTCGAAATACCAGCCGCGGCCCCACAGCGCCTGGTCGGCGCTCGCTCGTCGCCACGTTGCGCCGGCGTCGTCGGAGCGGAACACGCCGCCCTGTCCCGGCGGCGGCGGCGCAGGGCGCCCCGGCGCCGGAAGAGCTGGCGCCGGCGCAGTCGGATCGGGCACGAGGCAGTCCACCACGGCGTACACCCGCCGCGGATTGGACGGCGCCACGGCGATGCCGGTGCGTCCGATCCCGGCGGGGGGCAGGCCGGCCGTCAGCTCGTGCCAGGTTGACCCGCCATCGGTCGACTTATGGATGCTGCCGCCGGGGCCGTTCGTGGGCGCGTAAACGAACCACGGTGGCCGCCGCGTATTCCACAATCCTGCATAGACCACGCGCGCATCGCTCGGGTCGATGACGACCTCGACCGCCCCGACGTTCTCGTCCTTGTAGAGGACCTTCTGCCAGGTGCGGCCGCCGTCACGCGAACGGTACAGGCCGCGATCCGGGTTCGCGGCGTAGAGGTGACCAATCGCCGCCACGAACACGATGTCGGGATTCCGGGGATCCACCGCGATCTTGCCGATGTGCTGCGTTGCGGCGAGGCCGAGGTGCGTCCAGGTGCGGCCGGCGTCCGTGGATTTGTAGACGCCGTTGCCGAAGCCCGTCGAGTCGCGCAGGGTCGACTCGCCGCTGCCGACGTAGATCACGTCGGGCGCTGATGGTGCTACTGCCAGGGCTCCGATCGAGGCAACGGGCTGGTCGTCGAATATCGGGAACCAGGTTCTGCCGGCGTCGATCGTTTTCCAGACGCCGCCGTTCACGTGGCCGAAGTAAAACTCGTCTGGCCGGCCGGGCACGCCGGACACGGCGTCGCAGCGGCCGCCGCGGAACGGGCCGAGCATGCGCCAGTCGAGGCCGATGGGAACGTCTAGGAGCCTGGAGTCAGGAGCCGGGGCACCCGACGCGAAGAGCGCCGGATGCTCAGGAAGCCGCAGCGCGGAGAGCGCGGCGCCGGCTTGAGCGACGCTGACGAGAAAGTCTCGACGCGACGGCATGGCCTTACGGGCTGACGCTGCCGAAGTACACCTCGAGGTTCGTGGGGAGAGTACCGAACGTCTTGCCGGGCCCCGTCCACGTCATCGCGGCGCTGCCGGGGAGGGAGATGATGCCGTCGTAGTCGCCGATGAACGGCCGGAAGCCGCTGGCGCACGATGAGCAGGGGACGCCGGAGGCGGACGGATCCCAGCTCGACTTGGTGACGCGCGTGGTCGACCACGTCCCGCCGCCGTCTGCACTCGTGATGTACGAGACATCGAACAGCGTGTTGCCGCTGTAACTGCGATCGTTGGTCATCAGATCGAGACGGCCGCTGCCGGGCTCCACGCTCAGCTCGACGTTAATGCGATCGCCGGAGGCGGGCGCGACAATGACCGGCGTCGACCACTGCGTGATGTCGCTGACGTTGGCGTAGGTCAGGAAGATCTGCGCCTTCCCGCCCACGATGTCCGTGTAGGCGACGTAGAGCCGGTTTGTCGTCGGGTCGAACGCGGGCGCGGG
>DASPXD010000085.1:0-2812 GCA_035637435.1 Gemmatimonadales bacterium | reverse complement strand
ATGCGCTGGCTCCCGAGTCGGGCGCACGACAACGGCATGTTCCTGCTGTTCAGCAACGGCATCGGCCCTGACGACGATGAGATCCGCACCGGCAACGCGATGGTGCTCGACCCCTATGGTGACGTCATCGCGGAGTCGCGGGCGCTGGGTGACGACATGGTCGTTGCGGATCTCGACGCGTCGGTCCTGCCCACGTCATCCGGCAGGCGCTGGTTGCGGGCGCGCCGGCCCGAGCTGTACGAGTCGCTGACGCGTCCCACGGGCCAGGAGCAGGAGACTTGGCGTGTGCGGTTCGGGGGGTGACGTCACCCCCGTCGTTAGAAGTACGTCTTTCCCTCCGTTTTTTCTCATGAGAGCGAGCGAGCCTGTCATCCTGAGCGAAGCGAAGGATCTCCTTCGCGCCTGCGGCGCTCAGGATGACAGGCTGGGGCGCGCTTTTTTGAAAAGAGAGATAGGATGTCACCCCATGGTCATAGGACTATTACTCGCCCTGCAGCTGCGCACGCCGGTCTACGACCGCGTGATCCTCGGCGGCCACGTGATGGATCCAGCCTCCAGACTCGATGCGGTCCGCAATATCGGGCTCACGGGCGGACGAATCGCCATCATCACGACCCACGCCATACGTGGCCGGGACACCGTCGACGCGCGCGGCCTCGTCGTCGCCCCTGGGTTCATCGACCTGCACGCGCACGGACAGACGCCCGAGACATATCGGTTCTATTCGCTCGACGGTGTGACGACAGCGCTCGAGCTCGAGCTCGGCACGTCGGACGTCGCTGCCTGGTACCGCGAGCGCACTGCCGGCGAGCTGGTGAACTACGGCGTCAGCATCGGCCACATCAAAGTCCGGATGGCGGTGATGCACGACTCCGGCACCTGGATGCCGGTGAGCGACGGCGCCTATCGCGCGGCGACGCCCGCGGAGATTGGCGAGATCGCGCAACGCTTGGAGATTGGTCTCCACGAGGGCGCGGTCGACATCGGCGCCGGGTTTCCCTACACGCCGGCGGCAACGCGCGATGAGCTGCTGGCCGTGTTCCGCGTCGCCGCAAGGACGAAAACGCCGATCCACGTGCACATTCGCCCCGGCGTCGCCGGCCTCAAGGAAGCGCTGGCGCTCGCCGGCGAAACCCATGCCCCGCTGCACGTGGTGCACATCAATAGCGCCGGCCTTGCCGAAACCCCGGCGATGCTCGAGATGATCAGAGCTGCGCGCGCAAGCGGACACGACGTGACGACGGAAGCGTATCCGTATGACGCCGGAATGACCGAGATTCAATCCGCCACCATCCAGGACGTTTATAAGAACGCTCCCGATGAGCGCTTGGCCGAGCTGGAATGGGCGGGAACGGGTGAGCGGTTGAATCGGGAGAGCTTTGAGCGCTATAGCCAGATCGGCGGTCCCGTCGTCGTTCACACGAACACGGAGCAGATGGTCGCTGTGGCGATCAACAGTCCACTCACCATCTTTGCGAGCGACGCGTACTGGCAGAAGGGCACGGGCCATCCGCGGACCACGGGGACTTTTGCAAAGGTGCTTGGCCGCTACGTACGCGAGGCCCACTCACTGTCGTTGATGGAAGCAATCCGCAAGATGACGCTCATGCCGGCGCAGCGACTCGAGCCACGCGTCCCGGCGATGCGGCAGAAGGGGCGCCTGCGTCTTGGCGCAGACGCGGATATTACGATCTTTGACCCCGCGACGGTGGTGGATCGCTCGACCTACCGAGAACCGTCGCTGTCGCCCGTCGGCATTCAGCACGTGATCGTGAACGGTGTGTCGGTGGTCGCGAACGGGCGAGCAGTCGAGAGCGTCGCACCGGGAAAGGCGGTACGGGCGGAGGCGCCAAGATGACCGATCCTCGCGATCCTTCTCGCCGCTCTCGCCGCGACTTCCTGGCCGCGTCGGCGATCGGTCTCATCGGGCTGGCGGGTGGCTCGGAGCGTCCCGGTGACCTCCTCTACGTTGGGACCTATACCGAAGGCACCCGGTCCGAGGGCATCTATCTCATCCGCATGGACCGCCGCTCCGGACAACTGCGGCGAGTTGGCTCGGTGGCCGCCGGCGCGAACCCGTCCTTCCTCACCATCCACCCCAACGGGCGCGTGCTCTACGCCGTCAACGAGCTCGAGAAGTACAATGGGAGACCGACGGGTGCGGTGAGCGCCTTCGCGATCGCCAAGGATACCGGCGCGCTCACCCCACTGAACGAGCAGCCGTCTGAAGGTGGTGCGCCTTGCTACGTGAGCGTGGACCGCAGCGGGCGAGTGGTGCTCGTAGCCAACTACGTCGGTGGCAATGTCGCTGTGCTCCCGCTGCGGGCGAATGGAGCACTCGCCCCAGCCGCCCACGTGGTTCAGCACACGGGAACAGGCCCGAACGCCGAGCGTCAGGAAGCGCCGCATGCCCACTGTATCCTTCCCGATTCCTCCAACCGCTTCGCGCTCGCCGCAGACTTGGGCGCCGACCGCGTGTTCGTCTACCGTCTCGACTTGGGCGGCAAATCGCTGCCCCACGTCGAGGGCGGCGACGCTGTCATGCGTCCCGGCGCCGGCCCGCGGCACATCGCCTTCCACCCGACGCTGCCGCTGGTGTTCGTCGCCAATGAGCTCGATTCCACGGTGGCCACCCTGCGCTTCGACGCCGAGCGCGGCGCACTTTCCCCGCTCGACGCATGCTCGACCGTCCCGGCTGGGTGGAGCGGCACGAATTACCCGGCCGACATCCACGTCGCGGCATCCGGGCGCATCTTGTACCTCTCGAACCGCGGCCACAACAGTATCGCTGTGTTCTCCGTCGCGGAATCAA
>DASPXD010000084.1:0-3202 GCA_035637435.1 Gemmatimonadales bacterium | reverse complement strand
CCGGGGCTCAAGGCCTTCATCTCCGATCCCCTGCGCGAGAGCGTCGGTCGGCGGCTCAAAGGCGCACAGGGCTGGACGTTCGTCGGGTGCGATCCGGTGGAGGGTCGCGGTATCTCGCGATTGGGTACGCAGGTTGTGCAGATCTGTTACGCCAGAGGGCTCGGCGCCGCCCCGAACTCACTCGTCACCGTACTGTACGGAGCGGACTGGCGTGCCGCCGGGTTCGACTTCTATTCATACTGACTTATGACGATCCGATGGCTGCTGGCCGCCGTTCATCTGCTCGCGCTCGGCGTGGGACTCGGCGCCGTGTGGGCTCGAGGTCGCGCGCTGCAGGCGCCGCTCGACGTTCCCGCACTGCGGCGCGTCTTCTACGCCGACACCTGGTGGGGCATCGCCGCAGTGCTCTGGATCGGTACCGGCCTCGTCCGGGCGTTCGGCGGGTACGAGAAAGGTGCCTTCTACTATCTCCACAACCACCTCTTCTGGGCGAAGATGGGGCTGCTCGCCGCGATTCTCCTGCTCGAGCTTGGCCCGATGATCGCCTTGATTCGTTGGCGCGTTGCCGTGGCTCGCGGGGCCGTGCCCGACACCCGAGCCGCGAGCCGTTTCGCACGGATCAGCTTCGTCCAGGCCCTACTCGTGGTGCTCATGGTCCTGGCGGCCACGGCGATGGCGCGCGGGTACGGCGTGCCGGCGCGATGAAGTAAATTGCTCACCAATCCTCGAAAGGTTTCCTTGTCCCATGTGCCGAAACATCAAGCGGCTGCGACACCCGGATCACGCACCGACCGACGCGGAGCTACACGACGCGGCGCTGCAGTTCGTGCGCAAGATCAGCGGCTTTCATGCTCCCTCGAAGACCAATGAGGCCGCGTTCAATACCGCGGTACGCGACGTCGCCGCGGCGGGTCGCGTGCTGTTCCGGTCGCTGCACGTTCGTGGGCATGCCGATGCGACTGCCTAAGCGCTGCTTGGCGCTCGCTCTGGGCGCGACCCTGCTGGGGTGCAATCGGGCCTCCGCGCCCGCGTCCGCCGGCGCCGCTCCATTCAGCAGCTCCAACCCGTTCGCGAGCGCCAGTCCGCTCCTATACCAGGCTCCACCGTTCGACCGGATTCATGACGCCGACTACCAGCCGGCAGTCGAGGAGGGAATGCGCCGACAGCTGGCGGAGGTCGAAGGTATCGCGTCGGATACGGCGGCACCCAGCTTCGACAACACGATCGTCGCGCTGGAACGTTCGGGCTCCCTGCTCACGCGTGCGTTCAAGGTGTTCATCGCGATGACGCAGGCCAACACCGACGACACGCTGCAGCGGATCCAGACCGAGGAGGCGCCGCGGCTTGCCGCGCATCTCGACGCGATCCACCTGAACGACTCGCTGTTCCGCCGGGTCAGGAGCGTGTACGAGCGGCGCGCCGATCTCGGCCTCGACTCGGTGCAGACGTTCCTGGTCGAGCGCTACTATCGCGACTTCGTGCGCGCCGGCGCGCTGCTCGCCGAGCCGGACAAGACGCGGCTGCGCGCCTTGAACCAGGAGGAATCGAAGCTCGCGACCAACTTTCAAAACCGGCTGCTCGCGGCCACGAAGGCGGGGGCGGTCGTCGTGGGCGACAAGAACGAGCTCGACGGCCTGAGCGACGCCGACGTCGCCGCCGCGGGCGAGGCCGCGCGCCAGCGCAAGCTCGACGGCAAATGGGTACTGCCGCTGCAGAACACCACCCAGCAGCCGGCGCAGGCGTCGCTCAAGAACCGGGCCGTGCGGCAGCGACTGTTCATCGCGTCGACGACCCGCGCCGAGCGGGGCGACTCGAATGACACGCGGGAGATCGTCAAACGGCTGGCACAGCTCCGCGCCCAGCGCGCCCAGCTGCTCGGCTATCCAAGCCTCGCCGCCTACGTCCTCGACGACCAGATGGCCAAGACGCCGGACGCGGCGATCAAGCTGTTGAGCGACCTGGTGCCGGCGGCCACCGCCCAGGCCCGCCACGAAGCGGAGAAGCTGCAGGCGATGATCAACAAGCAGCGCGGCGGCTTCAAACTGGCTCCGTGGGACTGGCAGTACTACGCCGAGCAGGTGCGCAAGGCGGAGTACGCGCTGGACGAGACGCAGCTCGAGCCCTACTTCGAGCTGGACCGCGTGCTGAAGGACGGCGTCTTCTTCGCCGCGAACCGGCTGTACGGCTTGACGTTCAAACAGCGGACGGATTTGCCCGTCTACCATCCCGACGTCCGGGTGTTCGAGGTGTTCGATGCCGACGGGACGCCGCTCGCGCTCTGGTATTGCGATTACTTCAAGCGCGATAACAAGAGCGGCGGCGCGTGGGAAGACTCGTTCGTGGACGGCACCGGCCTGCTCGAGACCAGGCCCGTCGTCTTCAACGTCGCCAACTTCACGAAGCCCGCCCCCGGTCAGCCGGCGCTGCTGCGCTTCGACGACGTGAAGACGATGTTCCACGAGTTCGGGCACGCGCTGCACGCCATGCTCACGCGCGTCCAATACCCACGGCTCACCGGCACCAACGTGCCGACGGACTTCGTGGAGTTTCCCTCGCAGTTCAACGAGCACTGGGCGCTCGAGCCCACCGTGCTGGCACATTACGCGAAGCACTATCAGACGGGCCAGGCAATGCCGCGGGCGCTGGTCGACAAGATCAGGCGGGCCCGCACGTTCGATCAGGGGTTCGCCACCACCGAATACGTCGCCGCCGCGTTGCTGGACATGGCGTGGCACACCCTGCCCGTGGGTCCGCAGCAGCCCGACGTCGACGCGTTCGAGGTGCAGGCGCTGAAGCGGTTCGCCGTGGACGTGCCCGAGGTGCCGCCGCGCTACCGCACCAGCTATTTCGCACACATCTGGAACGGTGGGTACTACGCCGGCTACTACGCGTACTTGTGGAGCGAGGTGCTCGATGACGACGCGTACGCCTGGTTCAAGGAGCACGGGGGCATGACGCGGGCCAACGGGGGGCGCTTCCGCGACATGATCCTGTCGCGGGGAGGGACGGGGGACATGGGTGCGTTGTACCGCGCCTTCCGGGGGCGCGATCCGGACGTGGTGCCGTTGCTCGAGGAGCGGGGACTGCAGGCGGATCAAAGATGATGACGGCCTGGGACGTGGCCGCACCAGCGGGGTCTGTTCCGGTCCCTCCATGTTCGTGGTTTAGGGACCGCGGGCACGGATCAGACGAAGCTGATGAG
>DASPXD010000083.1:0-2146 GCA_035637435.1 Gemmatimonadales bacterium | reverse complement strand
ACTTCGTAGAGGTACTCGACGTAGGAGCGGACCGCGCCGTCGATTCCCAGCACCTTGGGATTCGTCGATTCGATGACGTAATACTCATCGGGCGCGTGCGCACCGCTGCCGTGTCCGAGGCCGAAGTGCCCCGCTGCCAGCTTCAGCGGCTCGCCCGTGAACACGTAGCCCGGCCAGGAACCGGCGTTGCGCGGCAGCAGAATGGGCTCGATCCGCGAGCGGCGGTACACCGCTTCCTGCGCCCGGATCACCAGCGCGTCGCGGGGCGTGCTCGTGGGATCGTAGCCGCCCGTCATATTGACTTCGATGTCACCGTAGCCGCGCTTGGCGAGATGCGCCTTGAGCGCGGCGAGCGACTCCCCCGCCGTCATGTCCGGCACGAGCCGCAGGTCGAGCTTCGCCACGGCGCGATGCGGCAGAATCGTTTTGCCGCCGGGGCCGGTGTAGCCGCCGACCAGGCCCTCGATGTTGACCGTGGGACGGGACATCAGCCGCTCGAGCGCCTCCGTCCAGCTCACGTCGTGCACCCAGTGCTCGAGGCCGAGGAGTTTTTTCGCGGCGCTCTCATCCATACGTGCCGCGGCCGCGGCGATCATCGCCTTCTCGTCCGCCGAGAGCGGCCGCGCCGTGTCGGCATAGTTGTCGATCGCGGGATCATTGCCATCCCCTGAGACGAGCGTTGCCAGCGCCTCCACCAGGTGCCACGCTGGGCTGTCGACACGCGCCTTGTTGCTCGAGTGGATGTCGGCGCGCGGGCCGCGTCCCCAGCGCTCGCCACTCGACACCAGCTCGCACTCGATCACCCCTTTGGCGCCGAGCGTGATCGTCACCTCGCCATCCAGCCCCTGGGCGGCCGCCGGCATGAAGATCCCGATGACGTTCTTCATCGCCGCGAGCACCTCGGGACGCCGAACGATCTGCGGGAAATGCGGCGAGCCGATTTCCTCTTCGCCCTCGGCGACGAGGACGAGATTGACCGGGAGCTTTTTGTTCGCGCCGCGGATCGCGAGCAGCGCGGCGAGAAACGCCGCTTCGGGACCCTTCTGGTTCACCGCGCCGCGACCGATGACCACCTTGCCGAGGCCTGGCTTGTCGACGAGGGCGGCGTCCCAGGGCGGCGACGACCACTCGGACGGATCGACCTGCTTCACGTCGTACATATAGTAGAGGCCGAGGGTGCGCCGCGCGCCCGCGTCGAGGGTCGCGAAGATGCCGGGCTGCCCGTCGCTCGGCACCTTGGTCACTTGCTGGAAGCCGGCATCGCGCAGCATCCGCATCGTCAGCTCGCAGCCTTCATTCATGCCGCGGTTCTCGGCGGCAATCGACGGCTGCCGGATCCATTCCTGCAGCCGCTGCACCGCCTCGTCGTGCCGGCGTTCGACCTGCGCCAGCACGGCGGCGGGGACCTGGTCTGATTGAGTCCGACCTACGACGAGGTTTGGAAGAACGAGAGCAGCCGCGCTGCCGGTGGCATCCTGCAGGAAAGCTCGACGGTCCATAGTGTGCTCTTGAAAAGGGGAAGTGCGTTTAAGGTGCCGAGGGAAAACGAGCCTTTCAAGATCACGCCGTTCCTTACCAATCTCTTACTAGCGCCGCACACGTAATTGGGGCAAAATCCACGCCTCCCCTAATTGGAGAGCACCATGACGTGTCGACGCTGTGCCACCCTGATCACCCTGGCCGTGCTGCCCCTGAGTCTGGCTGCGCAAGCGACGACAGCGGCGACCGCCGCCGCTCCCGCGGCCTCGGCCAGCCCCGTCGCGGACGCGCTGCGCCAAATGCAGCAGCGCTATGCACGTATTTTGGTCGCCGCGGCCGAGGCGATGCCGGCGGAGAAGTACAACTACCGGCCGACGCCGGCGCAGATGAGCTTCGCCATGATTCAGGCGCACCTCGCGAACGAGGGGAACGATATGCTCTGCAGCAAGGTCGCCGGCGTGCCGGCACCGCAGCGTACCGCGGCCGACTCGACCCTGGGCAAGGACGCCCTCGTTGCACGGCTCAAGGAGACGTTCCAGTTCTGCGAGACGGCGTTCGCGCACCTGGACGATTCGAAGCTCAACGAGCCGATCCAGCTGTTCGGTCCCAACCCCTTCACGCGCGCCGCCGCGATCATGATCACAGTGGGGGACTGGGCTGATCACTA
>DASPXD010000082.1:0-4683 GCA_035637435.1 Gemmatimonadales bacterium | reverse complement strand
ATCGGGATGAACACCGCGATCAGAGAGATGCTCATCGAGAGCACGGTGAAGCTCACCTCGCGCGCGCCTCTCAACGCCGCCTGGAACGGCGGCATGCCGCGCTCGATGTGGCGCGACACGTTCTCCAGCACCACGATCGCGTCGTCGACCACGAAGCCGGTGGCGATCGTGAGCGCCATGAGGGAAAGATTGTTCAGGCTGAAGCCGGCGAGGTACATCACGCCGAAGGTCGCGACGAGCGATACCGGCACGGCGACCGCGGGGATCAGGGTCGCGCGCGCGTTGCGCAGGAACAGGAACACGACCACGATCACGAGCGCCATCGCGATGACGAGTGTTCTCTCAATTTCGAAAAGCGAGGCGCGGATGGTGCTGGTGCGTTCGAGCACCACGTCCAGATTGATCGTGCTCGGGATCGAGGCGCGCAGCAGCGGCAGGAGCTCGCGGACGCGCTCGGTCGTATCGATGATGTTGGCGTTCGGCTGCCGGTTGATGATGACGAGCACCGAGGGCTTGCCGTTGGCGATGCCGGCGTTGCGCAGGTCCTCGACCGAGTCGACGACCTCGGCGACATCCGACAGGCGCACCGCTGCGCCGTTCCGGTAAGCGACGATGAGCGGGATGTACTGACTCGCTTTCTTCGCCTGGTCGTCGGCCATGATCTGCCAGTGTCGATCGCCCTCCTCGACCGAGCCCTTGGGGCGGTTGGCGTTGGCGGCGGCGAGCACCGTGCGTACTTCGTCCAGCCCGATCGCGTACTTGTTGAGCGCCGTCGGATTCAGCTCCACGCGCACCGCGGGGAGCGAGGCGCCGCCCACCGTCACCTGGCCGACGCCTTCGGCCTGGGAAATTTTCTGCGCGAGGATGGTGGAAGCGGCGTCGTACATCTCGCCGCGGTCCAGCGTGTCGGAGGTGAGCGCGAGGATCATGATCGGCGCGTCGGCCGGATTGACCTTGCGGTAGGTGGGATTGCGCCGCAGGCTGGTGGGCAACTGGCTGCGCGCGGCGTTGATCGCAGCCTGCACGTCGCGCGCCGCGCCGTCGATATCGCGGTCGAGGTCGAACTGCAGCGTGATGCGCGAGTTGCCGAGCGTCGAGGACGAGGTGATCTCGGTGACGCCGGCGATACGGCCGAGCGCGCGCTCGAGCGGCGTCGCCACGGTCGCCGCCATCACCTCGGGACTGGCGCCCGGAAGCTGCGCCTGCACCGAGATCGTCGGATAGTCCACCTGCGGCAGCGGCGCGACCGGAAGCAGACCGAAGGCCGCGGCACCGGCGAGCGTCACGCCGGCCGTCAAGAGCGTCGTCGCGACCGGACGCCGGATGGAAGGTTCGGGGAGATTCACGGCCGTCCGTTCTCGACGGGTTTTACGCTTGCGCCCGCCGCGCCGCGCCCGGTGACGCGCCGCGCCAAGCGATCGAACCACAGGTAGATCACCGGTGTGCTGAAGAGCGTGAGCGCCTGGGAGAGGATGAGGCCGCCCACCATGGTGATGCCGAGCGGATGGCGCAGCTCCGAGCCCACGCCCGTGCCGAGCGCGAGCGGCAGGGCGCCGAGCAGCGCCGACATCGTCGTCATCAGGATCGGGCGGAACCTCAGGAGGCAGGCGTGATAGATCGCCTCCCGCGGGCTCATTCCGTCCTTCCTCTCGGCATCGAGCGCGAAGTCGATCATCATGATGGCGTTCTTCTTGACGATGCCGATCAGGAGGATGATTCCGATCACCGCGATGATGCCGAGGTCGCTCTTCGTGAGCATGAGCGCGAGCAGCGCCCCCACGCCCGCCGAGGGCAGCGTCGAGAGGATCGTGAGCGGGTGGATGTAGCTCTCATAGAGCACCCCGAGCACGATGTACATCGTCACCACCGCCGCGAGGATGAGCAGCAGCTCATTGGCGAGCGACGCCCGGAACGCGAGCGCCGCGCCCTGGAAGCTAGTGCGCAACGAAAGCGGCAGCTCGAGCGCCCTTGCCTCCGCCTCGATCGCGCTGACGGCCGCGCCGAGCGAAGCCCCCGGGGCGAGATTGAAGGAGATGGTCGCGGCGGGAAACTGGCCGAGGTGGTTCACGGCGAGCAGCGCCGGCTTCTCGGTCACCCTGGTGACCGCGCTCAAGGGCACCTGCGCGCCCGATGACGAGGCAGCGTAGATGTCCTTCAGCGCGTCCGGGCCCCGGCGGAACTCCGGTTTCACCTCGAGCACCACGCGGTACTGGTTCGACTGCGTGAAGATGGTCGAGATCAGCCGCTGGCCGAAGGCGTTGTAGAGGGCGATGTCGATGGCTGCGGGCGTGACGCCGAGCCGCCCCGAGGTATCGCGGTCGATCGAAACAAACGCCTGCAGGCCCTGGTCCTGCAGATCGCTCGCCACGTCGGCGAGCTGCGGCAGCTGCCGGAGGCGATCGACCAGGCGATGCACCGACACGGCGAGCTCCTCCGGATTCGCGTCCTCGACGGTGAGCTGGTACTGGGTGCGGCTGACGCGGTCCTCGATCGTGAGGTCCTGCACCGGCTGCATGTAGAGCGACATGCCCTGGACCTGCGCGATCCGCGGCTGCAGGCGCTGCATGACGTCCGCCACGTCGGCGCCGCGTTCAGACCTGGGCTTCAGGTTGATGAACACGCGGCCGTTGTTGAGCGTGGTGTTGACGCCGTCCACGCCGATGAACGAGGAGACGCTTTCCACGGCGGGGTCCTGCAGGATAGCGCGGGCGAGCGACTGCTGGCGCTCGGCCATCGCCGCGAACGAAACCGATTGCGGCGCCTCGGAGATCCCCTGGATGACGCCGGTGTCCTGCAGCGGGAAGAAGCCCTTGGGGACGACGACGTAGAGAATCACGCTCAGCGCAAGCGTGCCGATGAAAACCCACAAGGTCGCGGTCTGGCGGTCGAGCACCCAGTTGAGCATCCTGCCGTAGCGCGCGATCATCGCGTCGATGAAGTGCCCCGCGGCGCGGTAGAACCTGCCCTGCTCGGATTCGGGCCTGCGCCGCAGGAGCTTCGCGCACATCATCGGCGTCAAGGTGAGGGAGACGACGGCCGAGATCAGGATGGCGACAGCGAGGGTGATCGCGAACTCCCGGAACAGGCGCCCCACCACCTCGCTCATGAAGAGCAGCGGGATCAGCACCGCGATGAGCGAGAAGGTCAGCGAGATGATCGTGAAGCCGATCTGCTCGGCGCCCTTCAGCGCAGCCTGCAGGGGTGGCTCGCCTTCCTCGACGTAGCGGGCGATGTTCTCGATCATCACGATCGCGTCGTCCACGACGAACCCGGTCGCGATGGTGAGCGCCATCAGCGTGAGGTTGTTGACGCTGAACCCTGCGAGGTACATCACGCCGAAGGTGCCCACCAGCGAAAGCGGCACCGCGATGCTCGGGATGATGGTGCCGGCGGCCGTGCGCAGAAAAAGGAAAATCACCATCACGACCAGCGCCACCGCGAGCATCAGCTCGAACTGCACGTCCTTGACGGAGGCGCGGATGGTGACGGTGCGGTCGGTGAGCGTCGCGACCTCGACCGACGCGGGGAGCGAGGCGGTGAGCTGGGGGAGGAGCCTCTTCACGCGGTCCACCACCTCGATCACGTTCGCTCCCGGCTGGCGCTGGATGTTTAGGATCACCGCGGGAACGTCGTTCATCCACGCCGCAAGCCGCACGTTCTCCGCGTCCTCGACGACGTCGGCGACATCCGAGAGGAGGATCGGCGCGCCGTTGCGATACGCGACGACGACCGCGCGGTATTCGGCGGCCGAGCGCAGCTGATCGTTGGCGTCGATGGTGTAGGCGCGGGTCGGGCCGTCGAAGCTGCCCTTTGCCTGGTTGACATTGGCCGCGGCCACCGCGGTGCGCACGTCCTCGAGATTGAGCCCGTTTGCGGCGAGCGCGCGCGGATTCACCTGGACGCGCACTGCAGGGCGCTGGCCCCCGGAGAGCGTCACCAGGCCCACCCCGGGAAGCTGCGAGATCTTCTGCGCGAGACGCGTATCGACGAGGTTCTGCACCTGCGGCAGCGGCATCGTCTTGGAGGTGATACCGAGGGTGAGGATAGGCGCGTCGGCCGGATTCACCTTGCTGTAGACGGGAGGAGCCGGCAGGTCCGCGGGGAGGAAATTGGAGGCCGCGTTGATCGCCGCCTGCACTTCCTGCTCGGCGACATCGAGCGTCAGCTCCAGGCTGAACTGCAGCGTGATCACCGAGGCGCCGCCCGAGCTGGTGGAGGACATCTGCTTGAGACCCGGCATCTGGCCCAACTGGCGCTCGAGCGGCGCGGTGATCGAGGAAGTCGTCACGTCGGGGCTCGCGCCGGGATAGAAGGTGACGACCTGGATCGTCGGGTAGTCCACCTCGGGCAATGCCGAGAGCGGCAAGAGACGATAGGCGATCGCGCCGGCGAGCAGGATCGCGACCATCAAGAGCGAGGTCGCCACCGGCCGCAGGATGAACAGCCGCGAGGGATTCATGCGCCCTCTTTGCGGCGCCGCTTGCCCTCGCCTTTCCCCGGCGCCTTGCCGCTCTTGCCGGGCGCGGCGCTGGCCGCGCCATCGGGAATCTCCACTTTCGCGCCGTCGCGCAGGCGGTCGCTGCCCTCGACGACCACCCGCTCGCCAGGCGCAAGGCCGGATTCGATCGAAACGTTGTCGCCTTCGGCCATGCCGACGCTCACCTTGCGCAGTGCGACCGTCCG
>DASPXD010000081.1:0-3193 GCA_035637435.1 Gemmatimonadales bacterium | reverse complement strand
CGTCTCGGCCGCGACGCCTGCGAGCGCGATGAATCCCACTGCCGCAGCGATCGACAGGTTATAGCCCAGCAGCCACATGATCCACACGCCGCCGACCAGCGCGAACGGCAGCGAGAGCATGACGATCGCCGTCTCGCCGACCGTGCCAAACGTCAGATATAGAAGAAGGGCAATGATGGCGAGAGTGAGCGGCACGACCACCCGGAGACGGGCCTTGACGCGTGCGAGCGCCTCGTATTGCCCGCTCCATCGGAGCCAATAGCCGGAAGGCAGCGTCACTTGGCGATCGACCAGCGCTCGCGCATCGGCCACGTAACCCCCCACATCTCGGCCGCGCACATCGATCGAGACCTGGTCATACAAGTATCCGCCCTCGCTGCGGATCATCGCCGCACCTGAACTGAAGCGGATATCGGCGACTTGGCCGAGTGGTACCTGTGCTCCATCCGACTTGCCGACCAGAATCCGCGCAATCTGGTCGGGATCGTCGCGGAAGTCTTGCGCATAGCGGACGGCAACCGGGTAACGCTCCCGGCCTTCGACCGTTGTCGTGATCTCCTCGCCGCCGAGCGCGAGGCCGATCACCTGCTGGGCGTCGCCCGTCGTGAGTCCATAGCGGGCGAGCGCGTCCGCGTCCGGCCGGATGTCTAGGTACCGACCGCCGAACGAACGCTCGGCATAGACGCTTGCGGTGCCGGTCAACGGCGCTAGCACCCGCTCGATATCCTGACCGATCCGCTGGATCGTCGCGAGATCGGGCCCGAAGATTTTTACCGCCAACGTGGTGCGAACACCGGTCGAGAGCATGTCGGTCCGATTCTTGATTGGCATCGTCCACGTGTTCACGGCACCGGTGAGCCGCAGCCGCCGATCCATCTCTGCGATCAAACGATCCTGCGTCATGCCAGCCCGCCATTCGGAGGTGGGCTTGAGGTTCACCACCGTTTCGACCATGGACATCGGCGCCCAGTCCGTGGCCGTGCTCGCGCGCCCAGCCTTGCCCCAGACGGAGGCGACTTCGGGAAACGTCATGAGGAGGCTGTCCTCGACGTGCAGCAGCCGGCGCTGTGTCGTGACGGAGACGGCCGGCAGCGTGTTGGGCATGTACATCAGCGAGCCCTCATTCAGCGGCGGCATGAACTCACTTCCGAGACCGGCGAGCGGCAGCAATGTCAGCACGAGAATCGCCCCGGTTCCTCCCAACACTAGCCACCGCGCCTCGAGCGCCCAGCGCAGAATCGGGCGGTAGACCCGGATCGCCCAGCGATTGACGGGATTGTCCGCCTCGGCGCGAATCTTCCCCTTCACGAACCAGCCCATCAGTGCTGGGATGAGTGTGACGGAGAGCAGCGCCGCGGCCGCCATCGCGAATGTCTTGGTTAGCGCGAGCGGCCGAAACAACCGCCCCTCCTGGTCCTCGAGCGTGAAGACCGGCAGGAAGGACAGGGTGATGATGAGGAGCGACATGAACAGCGCCGGCCCGACCTCGCGCGCCGCAGCGAACACGCGCTCCCAGTGGGGCCTGTCGGGCTCGCGCTCGATGTGCTTGTGCAGGTTCTCGATCATGACTATGGCCGCATCGATCATCGCGCCGATCGCGATCGCGATTCCGCCCAGGCTCATGATGTTAGCGTTGATCCCGAGCCAGCGAATCAGAGCCAGTGCGATGAGCACGCCGAGCGGCAGCGTGGCCAGAGCGACCAGCGCGCTGCGTGTGTGCAGCAGGAACAACGCGCATACAAGGCCCACGATGATCGATTCCTCGATCAGCGTGCGCCACAACGTCTTGATCGAGCCGTGAATCAGGTTCGAGCGGTCGTAGGTAGGAACGATGCGCACGCCAGCCGGTAGCGAGGGCGTGATTTCCGCGACGCGTTGCTTCACAGCGTTGATCACGCGCAGCGCATTCTCGCCGTAGCGCATGACGACGACGCCACCCACCGCTTCCCCCTGGCCGTTCAGCTCCGCGATCCCCAGCCGGAGATCGGGACCGATCGTCACGCGGGCGACGTCGCCGATGCGCACGGAGCGACCGCCGGTGCCCACCGCGATTCCCACCTTCGCGATGTCTTCCACACCGCGGAAATAGCCGAGCCCACGAATCGCATAGTCCGCGCCGGCCACTTCCAGCGTGCGCGCGCCGACGTCCTGATTGGCCCCCCGCACCGCCTCGACGACCTGACGTATCTCCACGCCGTAGGCGAGCAGCCGGGCGGGGTCGAGCAGTACCTGGTATTGGCGCACGTAGCCGCCGAGACTCGCGACCTCGGCGACGCCGGGTACGGACTGCAAGGCGTACCGAACCTGGAAATCCTGAATCGAGCGTAACCGGTCCGGGGCATACCCCGGGCCCTCGAGCGCATACTGATAGACCCATCCGACGCCGGTCGCGTCCGGGCCCAGGCGGGTTTTGACCGCAGCTGGCAGACGGCTCTGGATGGCGTTCAGGTATTCGAGCACCCGCGACCGCGCCCAATACAGGTCGGTCCCGTCCTGGAAGATCACGTACACGAATGACGAGCTGAACATCGACTGCCCGCGCACCGCTTTCACGCGCGGGACGGACAGGAATTGCGTGACCAGCGGATAGGTCACCTGGTTCTCCACGACCTGCGGCGCCTGGCCGGGATAGTCGCTGTAGACGATCACCTGCGTATCGGAGAGGTCGGGGATCGCGTCTACCGGCATGGTGCGCAGCAACCACAGACCTGCCACAAGGACGAAAATCGCGCCGAGCGCGACGAGCTCGCGTCGGCGGATCGCCCAGGCGATCACGTTCTGGATCATGGCCGTCTCCGCGACGTATCCATGCCGCCCATGTTGAGTCCCATCCCCATTTGCAGCATGAGTCCCTGAATCGCCGCTGCGAGGTTGGACTCCGAATCGAGCAGATACGTCGCCGACGCTACGACCTCGTCACCTGGCTTCAAGCCCTGCACGATTTCCACCAGTGAGTCACCGCGCGCGCCTACGCGTACTTCCCGAGGCACGAAGCGGCCGTCACCGCGATTGACGAACACCAGGTCCTTCGTGCCAGTCGGCAACACCGCGGTGAGGGGCACGCTCACCGCACGCCGTCCGGCGCGGGAGAGCTCCGCGGTCGCGAACATCCCCGGTCGGAGCGCGCCTGACGAGTTGGCGACTTCGACGCGCGCCGTGAGCGTACGTGTCTTCTCGTCGAGCTGGGGATAGA
>DASPXD010000080.1:0-7395 GCA_035637435.1 Gemmatimonadales bacterium | reverse complement strand
GGGCGGGGGGGGGGCCGGAAACCCGCATCATCGTGGACGATCCCTACGCGGCGCTGCTGGTGGTGCTGCCCGTGCTGTATCCGCAGGCCGTCTGGGAAGCGGGCGTCCACCCGACCGCCGTCGTCGGCCAGGGCGCCACGTGGCAGGAGCCGGTCGCGATCGGCCCGCACGCCTGTCTCGGCCGCGACGTGCAGCTGGGCCGCAACGTCCGCATCGGCGCGGGGTGCGTGCTGGGGGACGGCGTCGCGGTTGGGGACGACACGCAGCTCTACGCGGGTGTCACGCTGTACGCCGGCACGGCGCTCGGCAAGCGCGTGATCGTGCACGCCGGCGCGGTGCTCGGGAGCGACGGCTTCGGCTACATCCCCGGCACCGGCGGCGAAGCGCACCGCAAGATTCCCCACGTGGGGCGGTGCCTCATCGGGGACGACATCGAGATCGGCGCCAATACGTGCGTCGACCGCGGCAGCGTGGACGACACCGTGATCGGGTCGGGCACGAAGATCGATAACCTCGTCCACATCGCCCATAACGTGCGCATCGGCGCGCGTTGCCTCATCATGGCGCAGGCGGGGATCGCGGGCAGCGTGCAGGTGGAGGACGACGTGATTATCGGAGGGCAGGCAGGCATCTCGGATCATCTCACGATCGGGCACGGCGCGCGACTGCTCGTCCAGTCGGGGACCATCGCCGACATTCCCGCCGAGGCGACGTACTTCGGCACGCTGGCCCGCCCGCACCGCGAGTTTCTGCGCGCGCAGCTCGCGCTCTACCGGCTCGCCAAGATCGTGGATGACCTCGAGCGGCTCGTACCATCCAAAGCTGAGGCGCCTCCTGCCGTCACCGAGCCCTAGGCGCTCGGTCACCCGTCCCGTGGCACTGCGCGGCACGGGACTGCATACCGGCGCGACGACGGAGGCGACGTTTCTCCCCGCACCGGCCGGGCAGGGGATCGTCTTCCGGCGGACGGATCTCGCGGGCACGCCCGAGGTGCCGGCGCGACTGACCGAAGTCGAGGCCGTCGAGCGCCGCACGGCGATCGGCCATGGTGCGGCCACGATCCACACCGTCGAGCATCTGCTGGCCGCGGTCGCCGCGCACGAGATCGACGATTTGACGATCGAGCTCACCGGGCCGGAGCCGCCGATCCTCGACGGCAGCGTGCAGCCGTACTTCGACGCGTTGACCAAAGCCGAGCCGGCGTCCGTGGGGGGCGAGGCGGCGTTTCTGACCGTGACGGCGCCGTTCACCGTGACCGACAAGGACGCGGCGTACGTGGTCGCGCCCGCCAAGACGTTGCGCCTCACGGTCGCGATCGAATGGCCGCATCCATTGATCGGGCGGCAGGCGGGGACGTACGAGGTGACGCCGGAGAGCTTCGCGGCGGAGCTCGCGCCGGCGCGCACGTTCGGCTTCACGCACGAGGTCGCCGAGCTGCAGGCGCGTGGGTTGATCAAGGGCGCATCGGAAACGAATGCGATCGTGCTCGACGATCGCGGCGTGGTGCACGGCGGGAAGTTGCGCTGGCCGGACGAATTCGTGCGGCACAAGGCGGCGGACATCGTGGGGGATCTGGCGCTGACCGGCGCCCGGATTCAGGCTCATGTGGTGGCGACGCGGCCCAGCCATGGCGGCAACATCGCGCTGGCGCGGGCGCTCGCTCGCGCAGGGAGGCGCACCGGAATGCCGGCGATGGACATCGCGAAGATCATGGACTACCTACCGCATCGCTATCCGTTCCTGCTCGTCGACCGGATCATCGAAGTGGAAGGGCGGAAACGCATCGTGGGCATCAAGAACGTCACCATCAACGAGCCGTTCTTTCAGGGACACTTCCCCGGTCATCCCATCATGCCGGGCGTGCTCATTATCGAAGCGATGGCGCAGACCGGCGGCATGCTGTTGATGAGCCACTTCGAGGGTCAGGATACGGCGAACAAGGTGGTCTACTTCATGTCGCTCGACAACGTGAAATTCCGGCGGCCGGTGGTCCCGGGGGACCAGATCCGCTTCGAGCTCGACATGATTCAATTCCGCGGCAAGACGTGCCGCATGAAGGGCGTGGGTTACGTGGACGGCCAGGTCGTCGCGGAAGCGGAAATGATGGCGATGGTGGTCGATAAGTGATTCATCGGACCGCGCTGGTCGACCCGACCGCCGAGCTCGGCGCCGATGTGTCGGTCGGCCCGTACTGCGTCATTGGGCCGCGCGTGACGGTGGCCGAGCGCTGCAGCATCGCCGCGCACGCCGTGATCGAGCGCAATACGCGCGTCGCCGAAGGCGTGAAGATCGGGTACGGGACCGTCATCGGGAACGACCCGCAGGACCTCAAGTACAAGGGCGAAGAAACGTGGGTGGAAATCGGCGGCGGCACGATCATTCGCGAATACTGCACGATCAACCGCGGCAGCACCGCCACCGGCAAGACCACGATCGGGGCGCGCTGTTTTCTCATGACGTACGTCCACATCGCCCATGACTGCGTCGTCGGCAACGACGTGATCATGGCGAACGGCGTGCAGATGGCCGGCCACGTCACCGTGTACGATCGGGCCATCATCAGCGGCCTCGTGCCGATCCATCAATTCGTGCGCATCGGCACCTATTCCTTCGTCGGCGGCGGCTCGCGGGTCAACCAGGACGTGCCGCCCTACACCAAGGCGGCCGGCAATCCCGTCCATCTCTACGGCCTGAACTCCGTCGGGCTGCAGCGCGCCGGGTTCTCGCCCGAGCTCAAGCTGGCGCTGAAGCGCGCCTACCGCCTGGTGTTCAACTCCGATCTGACGGTCAGCCAGGGCGTCGCGCGCGCGCGCGTCGAGCTGCCCCAGGTGCCGGAGGTCGAGACGTTCCTCCAGTTCATCGAGGCATCGCAGCGCGGGGTGATGGTATGAAGGGAAGGGGGACGGGGGACGGGGGAAGGGTTCGGCCGGTCCGTGTCGGTGTGGTGGGGGCGGGGGCCCTCGGGTTCCACCACATCCGGCTGCTCAAGAAGATCGACGGCTCGGATCTCGTGGGATTCTACGACCACAACTCGACGCGTGCCGCGCAGGTCGCTAAGGAGCTCGAGACGACCGCGTTCCCGTCGCTCGAGGCGCTGCTGGACCGTGTCGAGGCGATCACCGTCGTCGTGCCGACGCCGGCCCACGTGGATGTGGGGCTCGCGGTGCTGGAGCGTGGCATCCACGCGCTCATCGAGAAGCCGCTGGCCGACACGTTGCCGGGCGCCGAGCAGCTGGTGAACCTCGCCCGGCAGCGCGGCGTGTGCCTGCAGGTCGGTCACGTGGAGCGATTCAATCGCGCCGTGCGGGCCGCGGGCGCGTACCTCGACGAGCCGCGGTTCCTGCAGACGGAACGGCTGGCGCCGTTCCAGCCCCGGGGCACCGATGTCGCGGTGATCCTCGACCTGATGATCCACGATCTGGACCTGATCCTCGAGCTGGTCCGCTCGGAGGTCGGTGAGGTGCGGGCGACCGGCGTCCCGATACTCACGCCGCACGTCGACATCGCCAACGCCCGCGTCGAGTTCGCCAACGGCGCGGTGGCGATCATCACCGCGAGCCGCGTATCGCGCGAGCGCACGCGCAAGCTGCGCATCTTCCAGCCGACGGGATACTTCTCGCTCGATCTGGCGCAGGGGAATGGCCACTTTTACCGCCTGAAATCGGGATGGCAGGGGTTCGGCGCCACGCGGATCGAAGAGATCGTGGAACATGTCCGGCTCGACGCGCCCGAAGCGGAGCCGTTGCAGCTCGAGCTGGAGAGTTTCCTGCGCGCGGTGCGCGGCGACGGGGATGTCGTCGTGACGGGCGCGGCCGGGCTGCAGGCGCTGGCACTCGCCTATCGCGTCGCCGACGCCATCAGCGCTTCGCCGCTCGCCGCCGCGCGGCCGTGAGCCCTTCTTCCCACCCCCGGATCTACATCTCGGCGGGCGAACCATCAGCGGATGCGCATGCCGCCGCGGTCGCGACCGCGTTGCGCCGCCGCATCCCCGGATTGGAGCTGGAAGCGCTCGGCGGGCCGCTGCTGGAGCGCGCCGGCGTGCGCGTGCTCGACCGGATGGAAGCGTTCTCGGTCGTCGGATTCGTCGAGGCCCTCGCCAAGATCCCCGCACACTACCGGCTGTTGGGGAGGGTCAAGCAGGCGTTCAACGAAAAACGCTACGATCTGGTCATCCTCGTCGATTACCCAGGGTATCACCTCCGTGCCGCCGCTGCCGCCTCGGCCGCCGGTATCCCGGTGCTGTACTACATCGCGCCGCAGATGTGGGCCTGGGGCCCGAAGCGCGTGCGCAAGCTCGCCAGCGTGAATCGGCTCGCCGTCATCCTGCCGTTCGAGGAAGCGTTTTTTCGCGAACGCGGCGTGGCCGCGACCTTCGTCGGGCATCCGCTCAAGGACCGGCCGGCCCCGCCGTCACGGGTAGACGCACGGCGCGCCCTCGGCCTCGACCCCGGCCGGCAGACACTCGGGCTCTTTCCGGGGAGCCGCGCGCAAGAGGTGAAGCGGCATTGGGCCATGTTTCGCGCGGCGGCGGCGCGCGTCGCCGCCGCGCGCCCCGATCTGCAGATCGTGGTGGCCGGCACGCCGGGTGCGGAGTACCCCGACCCGGGCGCGATCACGGTGCATCAGGGCGATCCGCTGCTCGTGTTTGCCGCCGCCGACGCGGGAATCTGCAAGTCGGGCACGACGACACTCGAAGCGGCGATCGCCGACGTGCCGATGGTCATCACCTATCGCGTCCATCCGATCTCGTCGTTCATCGCGTTCCGCGTGCTGCGCGTGCCGTGGGTGGGGCTCGTGAATCTCGTCGCCGGGTACGAGGTGGCGCCGGAGTTCCTGCAGCGTCGCGCGACGGCCGAAACGCTCGCCGACGGGGTCTTGCCGCTGCTCGATGCCGCCAACCCCGTCACCCGGCGCCAGCGGGAAGGGTTGCAGCTGGTGCGCGATCGCCTCGGCGCGCCCGGCGCGGCGGACCGCGTGGCCGAGCTCGCGGCCGGCCTGATCAGATGAAACTCCGCTGGGCGGAGCCGATCGCGACGCGGATCGGCTCGTCATTGGTCCGTGCCCTGGCCGCGACGTGGCGCTACCGCGTGACGGGGTACGACTACATACGGGCGTTGCGCGACTCGCGGCGCCCGTTCGTGTTCGTTCTCTGGCACAGCCGCATTCTGCCGCTCTTGTACCGCCATCGTGACGAGAACGTGGTCATGCTGATCAGCCGCCACCGGGATGGCGGCTACCTCGCCGACCTGGGGACGCGCTGGGGGTACCGCTCGGTACGCGGCTCCACGCGGCGTGGAGGCGAGATAGGGTTGCTGGGAATCGTGCGGGCGTTGGAAGGAGGCGCCGAGGTGGCGATCACCCCCGACGGGCCCCGCGGACCCGCCGAGCGGGTGCAGCCGGGCGCGATCGCCGCGGCGCAGCACGCCGGCGTGCCGATTGTGGCGGTGGGCGCGCGAGTCGCCTCCGCGTGGTACCTGGGTTCCTGGGATCGCATGTGCATTCCCAAGCCGTTCGCGGCTATCGACGTCGCGTACGGCGCGCCGATCCGTGTCGCTCCTGGTAAGGAAGGCCTGCGCCAGGCGATTCAGGCGGTCACGCGCACCATGCACGAGGTCATGAGATCGTCATGAGCGCACAACGGGTCGCCCAATGGCTGTGGTGGAGCAACGCGGTGCCGGCGCGCGCTGCGCGCGGCGCGCTGCTCCCCGTCGCGTTCTTATATCGCACGATCATGAGCGCGCGGGCGAAGGCGTTCGCCCGTGGGTGGCTACGCCAGCGGGCGTTGCCGTTGCCGGCAATCGCGATCGGCAATCTTGCCGTCGGCGGGGCGGGGAAGACGCCGCTGGCGGCATGGACGGCGGCGTTCTTCGCCCGCCGCGGGGTGAAGCCCGGGATTCTCTTGCGGGGATATCGCGGCGACGAGCAAGCCGTGCATCAACGGCTGGTGCCGGAGGCGATCGTCGTGCCCGAGCCCGACCGCGTGAAGGGCGCGGAGCAGGCGCGGGCGAAAGGCGCGCGAGTGCTCGTGCTCGATGACGCCTATCAGCGGCTCAATGTCCGCCGGGATGTCAATGTTGCGGTCGTGAGCACCGAGAGCTCGCCGCCGCGCCATGTGGCGTGGCCGCTCCCCGCCGGCCCGTGGCGCGAGGATTGGAGCGCGCTGGGGCGCGCCGACGTCATCGTCATCACGCGCCGCCGCGCCGCGGTGGCCGAGTCGCGCGCACTCGCGGGACGCATAGCGGCACGGTGGCCGGACGCCGTGGTGGCGAGCGTGCACCTCGCCCTCGATAGTCTGGTGGGCCTCCGCTCGATGCGGCGCGTGGAGCTGTCGGCCCTCGCGAAGCGGCGCGTGGTCGTGGCCGCGGGCATCGCCGATCCGGTCAGCTTCGCGGCGCAAGTCCGCGGCTGCGGCGCGAGCGTGCAACTCACGGCGTATCAAGATCATCACGCCTATCCGCCGGGCGACGTGGCCCGCCTCGCGCGGGCCGCAAAAGACGCCGATTATGTTGTAGTCACCGAGAAGGATGCGGTGAAGCTGCGCAGCCGCTGGCCCGCTGATGCTCCGGAGCCGCTCGTCGCTCAGCTCGCGCTGCGCTGGGAATTGAACGGCGACGCCGTCGAGCGAGTCCTGGAAGGGGTACTGAAAAGGGTGGTATGAGCGAACCTGCGATTATCCGTCCCGACAAGCAGACGTTTCTCGCCGAGGAGAATCCGTTCGAGGCGATGATGGAGCGCTTCGACCACGCTGCGAAGCTGCTGAATCTCGATCGCGGCTTGTACAAAGTGCTCCGCAATCCCGAAAAACAGATCATCGTCTCCGTCCCCATCCTGCGCGACTCGGGCGAGGTCGAGGTCTACACCGGCTACCGCGTCCTCTACAACACCTCCCGCGGCCCCGCCAAGGGCGGCATCCGCTTCGATCTCAACGTCACGCTCGAAGAGGTGAAGGCGCTCGCCGCCTGGATGACGTGGAAGTGCGCCCTGGTGAACATCCCGTTCGGCGGGTCCAAAGGCGGCGTCGTCTGTGATCCGACCACGATGTCGATGGCGGAACTGGAAAAGGTGACGCGACGCTACACCTCCAGCATCATCGAAGTCCTGGGGCCAGACTCGGACGTGCCGGCGCCAGACGTGAATACCAACGAGCGCGTGATGGCGTGGATCATGGACACCTACTCCATGCACAAGCGTCACACGGTGACCGCGGTCGTGACGGGCAAACCGGTCGAGATGGGCGGGTCGCTGGGGCGCCGCGAGGCGACGGGGCGCGGCTGCATGATCGTGACGCGCGAAGCGCTGGCGAAGTTGGGGATGAGCCTCAAGGGTACACGCGTCGCGGTGCAGGGCTTCGGCAACGTGGGCTCCGTGGCCGCCGACCTCATGGCCAAGGAAGGG
>DASPXD010000079.1:0-4886 GCA_035637435.1 Gemmatimonadales bacterium | reverse complement strand
GTCACGGCCATTGGAGCCCTCCCGAAGTAGATGCGTCGGCTTCACCGCCACTCCCTTGAAAAAGGTGTAGCAGAACACGCCATCTGATTCTGCCGCGCGATAGAGATCGCGGATCCCTGCATCGAATGTCGCGGCATCGATAATGCGGGCTGCGAGTGCCTCCTCCCGCACGGCTTCAACCATCCACGTGAACGTTTTCCGCGTGAAACTGTCGACCAGATCCGGTGTTGTGGCGTCAACGTAGACGACGCGTGGTGTCACGCACGGCGCGTCATAGCCTGCTTGCGCGAGCAGCGGATACAGCTGCCGACCGATACAGGCATTCCCGCCGGCCCGCCGCTGGAGTTCCACCTGACACGCGATCGCCCTGTGCGCGATCTCGGAGTGCGGATGGAAGTAGGCGGAGCCGTGATCTCCCTCGAACACGGTGACACTACCACCGGGCCTGAGCAGCTGTTTCACCAGCCGCAGCGCTGCGATGGGATGGGAGAGGTGTTCGAGGACAAAGCAGATGAATACGTGATCGAACGACTCTGCTTCGAACGGCAGCGCATACAGATCGGCGTGCAGAAACTCGACATTCAACAGGCCGGCAGTTGCGACGCGTTCGATCGCGCGCGCGAGCGATGCGGTCGCATGATCGAATGCGACGATCTGCGCCCCTGGACTATTGCGGGCGAGACTGACCGTCTGCGCTCCAGTGCCGCAGCCGACCTCGAGCACGCGACTGCCGGGCGGGAACCGGGTATCCCCATGGAGCAGGCGAACGACCGACGCAGCCTGCGCCAGCAGGCGCTCGCTCTCGCGCTCGCCGTACCCATGGATGTACACACCAGGAAAAGCTCGGCCGGCATGACGCGAGCGTCTTGGACGTTATTGCAGCCGTGCTGCCCGACGCCACGCGCCGGGGGTGAAGCCGAACTGCCGCGCAAACACGCGCGTCATGTGACTTTGATCGGCGAAACCGGTCGCCGCCGCTGCCGCCGCGAGCGTACAGCCGTCACGAATCAGCACCCGCGCACGCTCGGCGCGGCGGCGCAGCAGCCAGGCGTGGGGCGGCAGCCCGTAGGCTCGCTCGAATCGGCGCAGAACCTGATAGCGGCTCAGCCCCGTCAACCGGGCCAGGTCTGCGAGACTCGGCACTCGCCCCGCATCGTCAGCGAGGCGCTCGCGGACCTGGCGGACGTCGCGGGATGGCGCATCGCTCCACCGCGCCGCGCCATGCCGCGCCATCAGGCGTACGCAACTTGCGACCAGCGCTTCCTCGAATGCCAGGGAATCCACCGGTCGCGCGTGTGGCGTGCGATTGTTCCAGCGCTCGAGACGCGAAAACAGACCCTGCAGGATCCGGAAGAGCATCGGGTCTGCGATCACCGGACTGGTGATCTCGGCGCGCCCCCGCTCGGGTGCCGTGAGGGTCGTCATCACGTCCACATCGACATAGACGATGCGCCAGCGCCGCGTGGGCGGGCCGAGCGGTCGGCCGTCATGTACTTCACCTGGATTGGTTGTGATGACCTCGCCGGGGTAACCGCGCACGATTCCGCGACCACTGAACCACTCCTGCGCGCCGTGTTCCAGGAACCCGAATCCATAGGTGTCGTGCCAGTGCCGGTCGAACTGCAGCGCGCTGTCGATGTGCGTGCTGTAGACGCCCTTGAGCGGTGAGGCGAGGACACGGGCAACGTGCTGCATGTGCGGCAGGACTCGAACCATGCGTTTCGCGTAACGTACGGCCCCTTCGCATGGTTGGCCATATGGCGCGTCGTGCAACCGCAGGCCTTGACAAATACTCCTCGCGAGGAGTAATTATCACCCATGTCAGTTCCCCCGCCTGCCGCCGCAATGGCGATTCGCGACTCGCTGGAAGAGGAGGTGCTGATTGCGCTAGTCCGGGCCGCATGGCTGGCGGCCGAGCGATCCAATGCGGTGACCGCCGCCGCCGGGCTCTCGCCGTCGCAATACAACGTCCTGCGCATTCTCCGCGCGGCGGGGCGGGGTGGACTATCCTGCACCGAGATCGGCGCGCGGATGGTCACGCGCGATTCCGATCTCACTCGCCTGATGTCGGGTCTCGCTGGCGCAGGACTTGTCGTCCGCGGTACCGATTCCAACGATCGCCGCCGCAGCACCAATCGGATCACTGCCGCGGGGAGGGCACTGCTGCGTCGTCTCGATCGCGACGTACCCGAAGCCGCGAAGCAGACCCTTGGTCATCTCGGTCGTACTCGACTCACCGCGCTCCGCGACCTGCTGGTCGCCTTCGCACCACCCCAACGCTCGGACCTCACATGACCCATCGGTCTCGCTTCCTCGCATTGCTGCTGCCGTTCGTGCTTCTGGCCTCCACGCCTCACGTGGAGCACTCTTTGGAGGTTGTCATGTCTCCCGCTGAGCAAGAGCTACGCACGTTGTTGGCCACCTATGAAACGTCCCTGAACGCCGGGGACGCGGGCCGGATCGAACAGCTCTACGCCGAGGACGGCGTCTTCATGCCCGCTGGCTTCCCGACGGCGTCTGGCAGGTCGGCGGTCCGAGGCGCGTACGACGCGGTCTTTTCGAACATCCGTATCGCGATCCACTTCACCGTCGACGAGCTGACGGTGAAGGGCGATGTTGCGTACGCGCGGACCCACTCGGCAGGCACGGCCACCGTGGTGGCCACAGGAGCGAGCGGGCCCGAGGCGAACCGGGAGCTCTTCATTTTCGCTCGAGGCGCGAATGGCTGGAGGATCGCTCGCTACATGTTCAACAAGGCATCATGACCAAGAGAATTCGCGTCGGCATCATCGGTGCCAATCCGGATCGCGGTTGGGCGGCGCAGGCGCACATCCCGGCCTTGCAATCGCTCCCGCATGACTTCGAGATCACGGCGCTGTCCACTAGCCGCCGCGAATCTGCCGAGGCCGCCAGGGCGCGCTTCGGAGTGCCGCTCGCGTTCGACAACACCCAAGACCTCGTGAACTGCGCTGACGTGGACGTCGTGGCCATCACCGTGAAGGTGCCGCATCACTTCGAGCTGGCGACTGCGGCGCTCACGGCGGGGAAGGCCGTGTATTGTGAATGGCCGCTCGGCAACGGCCTTCAGGAAGCGGAGAAGCTGGCCGCTTTGGCGAAGCAGCAAGGCGTCCTCGCCGTGGCGGGGTTGCAGGCACGCGCTGCGCCGTCGGTGCTCTACGTGCGCGACCTGGTCCGGCAAGGGTACGTCGGTGAGGTGCTGTCCACGACGCTGATCGGCTCGGGAATGGGTTGGGGACCGACGGTGGAGCCGTACAACGCATACCTCAACGACAGGAAGACCGGCGCGACGATGCTCTCGATCGCGCTCGGCCACGCGGCGGACGCACTGTGCTATTGCCTCGGCGAGGTCCGAGAGCTCTCGGCCACGATGACCACCCGGCGACAATCATTCACGATCGCCGGGACGGGGGAGAGCAAGCCGATGAACGCGGACGATCAGGTGTGCGTCGTCGGATTGCTTGACGGCGGCGCCGCGCTCTCGATTCACTATCGCGGGGGGCGTTCGCGCGGCACTAACCTGCTCTGGGAGATCAACGGCACCGAGGGCGACCTACAGGTTACGGCTGACGGCGGCCAGGCCCAGATCTTCGAGATGACCGTACGTGGCGGTAACGGCGCGCAGTCCTCGCTCGAGGTCCTGCCCGTGCCCCAGCAGTACCGGTTGTCGCCGCTGCACGGCCCTGCCACCAACGTCGCCCAGGCGTACGCGCGTTTCGCCCGGGAGTACCGCGAGGGAACACATCTCTGCCCCACGTTCGACGACGCGGTCACGCGCCATCGGATGTTGGACGCGATCGAGAAGGCCGCGGCAACCGGTCAGCGTCAAACGCCCGGTTGAGCCGGCGAGCATTCCTGACTATTGCAGGTAAAATGCGTACACCGCCCCCTCAGCGGTCACGAGCACATATTGGCGGCCGCCTACGGTGTAGGTCTCGGCGGCGTTCTCGATCGAGCCGATATGGGCGTGCCAGAGAGGCACCGGGGGCTGCGTCCCGCGTAGGCCAAAAGCAACGAAATCCCCAGACCCGCCGTTGGCGAACAGCAGACCGCCCGCCGTCGTGAGCAAGCCGGTACCACCTCCACCTGCTCCCTCGAGGCGATACTTCCACGCGAGCTTTCCCGTCTCATAGTCGATCGCGGCGATCGAGGTCCCAAGCGATCCCACGACATCCTGCTCGCTGCCTCCGAGCCCGACGAGCATGCGCGGATCTTTGTTCGTCAGATAATACATCGAGTAGACCTCGCGCAGCACGACATAGAAGAGCCCCGTCTGGGGGTCGTAGCTGGACGGGTACCAGTTCGTCGCGCCTCCGTTGTCCGGCGATACCAGCGAGCCGGCGACCGTATTGTCCTTCTCCGGGTTCCGCACCAGCTGTCCCTTGGCGTTGATTCCTTGGGCCCAGTTGGCCGCGTCGGAGAACTTCATCGTGAGCAGGTGCTCACCATTGGTGCGGTCCAGCACGTAGAAGTAGCCGTTGCGCGACGCCTGCATCGCCATCTTCCGCGGCTTCCCCCCGAACATGCCGTCGACCAGCACCGACGGCTGCGTCGAATCCCAGTCGTGTGTGTCGTTCGGCGAGGTCTGGAAGTACCACACCAGCTTCCCGGTGTCCACGTTCACCGCCACCACCGAGCAGGTGTACAGGTTCGTGTGTACATCGCGCGGTCCGCGCAGCAGTGCCGTGTAGGCCGGCGTCGGATTACCGGTCCCGAAGATGTACAGGTGCGTCTCGGGATCGTACGAGCCGGGGATCCAGACCTGTGCGCCGCCGTGCCGAGCCGCGTCCAAGCTCGCCCATGTTTCCAGCCCCGGATCCCCCTTCTGCATCGGCACCGTGTAGAACTTCCACTGCAGGTCGCCCGTC
>DASPXD010000078.1:0-1551 GCA_035637435.1 Gemmatimonadales bacterium | reverse complement strand
CTATACGGCACCCCGGCGGAGCTCGTGACGGCAGGCGACACGAATTCACGTGACTGCGGTCCAGCGCCGGCAAAAACGCTGCTCGGGACGGTTGCCGCGCTCGAGACGAATGAAACTGCGTTCGTCAGCGCGTCCTTCAATTCTCGCGTGCGCGTGAGCGTAGACAGAACGTTCGAGCTCAAGGGACTGGCCAGCGGTCCGCGTGATCTGCTCGCCGCGCGCACCACACGGATCGACGGTAGCGATGTCCTTACCCGCCTCATCATGCGGCGGGGCGTCGACGTGCCCGATAGCACCACACTCCCCGTGCTCGACTTCGCGTCAGCCGAAGCGTTCGCGCCAGCCGTCGCGACCGTCTCCCTCGATGGCCTAGGCGCGGAAAGCGCGGCGTCCGGTACGCGGCTACTGACGGACCACGACGAGCTCGCAGTGAGCCTGCTGATCGGTCTGACGACCGATGTGACGCGTCCCTACGTGGCGCTGCCGGAGAGTCAGCTGCTCGCGAGCGATCTACAGATTCTCGCCGCCAGCGTGAGCGCCGCGACCACCGGGAGCGCCCGCAGCGCGACGCTCTATTTCCGCACGCCCACCGACCGCACCCTCACGCTCGGCGCACCGCTCATACCGCCGACGTTCAGCACCGTCGCGAGCGCGCCGGCGCTGCGGCTGCGAGCACACTTCGTCCCGCAGGGCGAATACGATCGATCCGCGTTCGTCTCGTATCAGCAGGGCACCACGACGTTTGTGGTCATCTCGATGACCGCCGCGTACGGCGCCCTCACAGGGACCGGGTACGATCTCGTCGTTCCCGATCTCGCCGGTGCCGTCGGCTTCGATCCGGCGTGGACGCTGCAGGCGGGGGGAACGGTGCTGTGGAACGCGGGGCGGGTTGGGGGAACGCTTGGGTTGGGCCGGGATGCGGTGCCGAGCGACGGGGCGACCCGACGGGCGGTGTCCGCAGCTGGTGCGATCGATCCAACGGCGAACACCGAGCTGAGCTCGTCTGGTCGCGCTCAATGAACAGTCTCGCGGCGTTGACGCGGATAGGCGTGAACTGACATCGGCGCTCGATATGTCCGGAACGGGTGAGGAAGAAGTATGGGAGGAAACAGAGAGGACCCTGCGTTGTTCAGTGAGCGAGCAGCGCTCACAGGAGAGAGAGATGCGCACGATGAAATTGATCGGGCTTGCAGGGGTGGCCGTGATGATGGCGTGCAGCGACGATCCCGTCACCACGCCCACTCCGGTGCCGCCCGAGGCGACGGTGTTCAGCGCCACCGGCAGGATCGGCGCCACGGTGAGTCAATTCAGGGCGATCCTGGGCACGGCCAACGGTGGGACTGCCGGCGAGCAGCCGGCCGGACGGCGCGAGATCAACTGGGATGGCGCGGCCGCAATCCCGTTCAACAACCAGAACGACTTCCCGGCGGACTTCTTCAACACCACCGTGAAGGCGGGTGCGGTGTTCACCACGCCCGGCACGGGGTTCCGAAACGACTCTACCCTGTTCAGCGAGATCGACCCGGACTACGCGACGCAGTTCCTCTTCTT
>DASPXD010000077.1:0-29638 GCA_035637435.1 Gemmatimonadales bacterium | reverse complement strand
CAGGGTACCTATACCAATCAGTCACGGACGCTGCAGGCGCAGCTCACCTACCGCCATGACTTTGGTGGCGTGCATAGCTTCGACATTGTCGGCGCATACGAATGGACGCAGCTCGACAGGGACTCCGTCATTGCCGAAGCCCACGATTTCATCACCGATTTGCTGAGTTTCAACAACATGGGCTCGGGGACGGTGCAGGTGCCTCCGGTTTCCGGCGGCGGTAGCGATCGCTGGATTTCGTTCCTGAGCCGCGCCAACTACGGCTATAAGGAGAAGTACTACCTCACCGGCGTAGTGCGCTACGACGGCCGCTCGGCCTTCGCCGCCGGGCATCAATGGAGCTGGTTCCCCGGCATCTCCGGCTCCTGGCACTTGAGCCAGGAAAACTTCATGGCGAACAGTCCATTCTCCGACCTCCGGATTCGCGTGGGGTACGGCGTGGTCGGCAATCCGGGCGCCCCGGCGTACTCGTCACTGCTGACGTTCGGAACGGAGAAGTACGTCTTCGGCACGACGCCCGTCACGGCGTTCACCCCCAACAACGTCCAAAACGCGGACCTGACGTTCGAGCGGACTTCGCAGGTCGACATCGGCGCCGACTACGGGCTGATGCAGAACCGCCTCTCCGGCTCGGTCGAGTACTACGTCAAGAACACCAATGACCTGCTGCTCAGGCACAAGGTGATCCAGCCCAGCCCGGTCGCCGACCGGCTCGAGAACATCGGCTCGGTACGGAACCGCGGCGTCGAGCTGACGCTCGACGCGCTGGCGATTTCGCGCGCGACCATGACGTGGCGCGCCGGCATCAACATGTCGTTCGAGCGCAGCACAGCCGAGAACATCGGCGGCGGCGCGATTGATTTTGGGACGGTGAGCGGCCAGGGACAGTCCGGCCAGAATGCGGAGCGGCTCGCTGCCGGCTATCCGCTCGGCGCGTTCTACGGTCCGACGTACGTGGGCGTGGATAGCGCCGGCACGCAGTTGTTCGTCTGCTCTTCTGGCACGGGCTGTGTGGGCGGGGTGACGACGAATGTCAGCATCGCAGATCGCACGGTCATCGGGAATCCCAACCCCAGCATGACACTGGGATTCCACAGCGAGCTCACGAAAGGGCGGTTCGACGTGAGCCTGCTGGTCCGCGGTGCTTTCGGGCAGGACGTGTTCAACAACACCGCGCTCACCTATTCGACGAAAGGCAATGCCAAGCAGCAGAAGAATTTCCTGCGCGATGCATTGACCGATCCCATCGGCATCAACGAGCCGGCGACGTTCTCCTCGCGGTGGATCGAGGATGGATCGTTCGTACGGCTGCAGAACGTCACGGTCGGTTTCACATTTAACATTCCGAAGGGTCTCGGCAGCGCGCGGACCGCCCGGCTGTACCTCTCGGGCGATAATCTGCTGCTGCTGACCGGTTACTCGGGATTGGATCCCGAAGTCTACGCCAGTGCAGGGTTCGTCTCACGCAACATCGACTATCTGTCGTATCCGCGTCCCCGTACCGTGACCGCCGGTGTGCGGGTCGCGTTCTAAGAGGAGAGAACCTGTGAAAAACTCGCTACGCTTCAGGTGGTTTTCGGCGGTAGTGGTGGCGCTGGCGCTGCCTGTGCAGGCGTGCACCGACCTCACCGAGAATCCCAAGAGCCTTATCACCCCGGGCAGCTTCTTCCGCACCGAAGCCGAGGTGGTGGGCGGCGTCGCCGGCGTCTACAACTTGCTGCGCAACGACGGCACGCTGTGGGGCTATTACAACATGAGCGAGCTCAGCACCGATGAAATGATCGTGCCGACTCGCGGGCAGGACTGGAAGGACAACGGCCGCTGGCTGGAGCTGCACCGCCAGACGTGGCAGGCGGGCAGCCCCGCGGGACTCGACGACATCGAGCGGATCTACCGCGACAGCTTTACCGGCGTTGCGCGCGCGAACGTCCTGCTCGACCGCCTCAAGACGGTCACGATTACCAATCAGGCGCCGATCGAAGCCGAGCTCCGCACGCTGCGCGCGTTCTTCTATTACCTGTTGCTGGACGACTTTGGTGGCGTGCCGTTGGCGACCGACGCGGCCATCATGCCGCGGGCGCGCGTCACGCGCGATTCGCTGTTCAGATTCATCGAATCGGAGCTGCTCGCGGTCCGCGCCGATCTGCCGCTCACCCGGCCGGCCAACGAATGGGGTCGGATCCGCCGCGGGGTCGCCGATGCGATCCTTGCCAGCATCTATCTCAATGCCGGCGTCTACACCAAGAACACCGGCGTCAGCGCGACAGCGTACAACTCGTGCTCGGGCGTGATCGTCGCCGCCCCGGGGGCGAGCGATGCCTGCGCCGCGGCGATCGCCTACTCCGACAGCATCCTCAACTCCGGCGTGTACTCCTTGGCCGCAAACTGGCGGTCCAACTTCACGGCCGACAACAGAAGCTCGCTCGAGAACATCTTCGTCGCGCGCAACCTGAACCAGAGCGGGTTGGGGCTGAACTTCCCCATGCGCGCGCTGCATTACAACCAGTTTACGCCGTCGCCGTGGAACGGCTTCTCGGCGGTCGCCGAGGCCTACCAGGCGTTCGATGCCGCCGATCAACGCCGTCAGATCTTCCTGGTGGGCCAGCAGTATCAGCTCGAGCGGCTCGCCGTCGGCGACACCGTGCCCGTCAACGATCGCGGCGGCAGCCCGCTGGTCTTCACGGATACGATCGGGGACGCCACCAACGCCCACGAGAACGAGGGCGCGCGCATCATGAAGTACTCGATCGATCCCGCGCACGTGGCCGAGAACAACGCCAACGACTACGTCTTCTTCCGGCTCGGCGAGATCTATTTGATCAAGGCCGAGGCGTTGAACGAGCAGACCCCCGGTAGCGCGACGGCATTGGGGCTCGTCAACACGCTGCGCGCCCGGGTGTTCAGCCCGGCCAACCCGCGCGGTGCCATCGACCGCGCCGGGATTCTGCAGGAGCGCCTGTTCGAAATGACGGGTGAGGGTAAGCGCCGTTCGGACCTGATCCGGCATGGCAAGTACACGACGTGGACGGAAGCCACGATCAACGGCCACAATGCGGCCACCGAGAACTTCCGTATCTTGCTGCCGATCCCGCAGTCGGAGATCGATGTCAACCCGCTGCTCTGCCAGAATCCGGGGTACGGCGGCACTGCGTGTCCGTAACGTAGAACGAGTTGACGTTTGCGCTGGGGCGTTGGATGTAGCATTCGCGTAGGGGCGCAGGCTGCTGCGCCCCTACGCTGTCTCTTGCCGGCCGTTGCCATCCTCGCCGCGTGCTCCGGCGCGGGCGGCGCTCCGCCGCGCCCGTCGGGCCCCACGCTCTTCACGCGCCTCCCCTCCGCCGAGACCGGCGTCACGTTCCGCAATCAGCTGACCGAGACGCGCGACTTCAACGTCTTCACCTACCGCAATTTCTATAACGGCGGCGGCGTGGCGATCGGCGACCTCACCGGCGATGGGTTGCCAGAGATCGTCCTCACGTCCAACGAGGGCGGGCCCAGGCTCTACCTCAACGAAGGGCACTTTCGTTTTCGGGATGTGACGAATGAGGCTGGGTTAGGGGAAAAACGGCCCTGGACGACGGGTGTCACGCTGGCCGACGTCAACGGCGACGGACGGCTCGACATCTACGTTTGCCACGCCGGCTACGGGACCGGTGCCGATCGCGCCAACGCACTGTTCATCAACCATGGCCTGAACGCATCCGGTATTCCGACGTTCACCGACGAGGCCAAAGCCTACGGCGTCGCCGATACCGGCTACTCGACCCAGGCGGCGTTCCTCGACTACGACCACGACGGCGATCTCGATCTCTTCCTGATCCGCAATTCGCCGCGCCCCGTCGCCAGCTTCGGCACGCGTAACGTCCGCAACATCCGCGACCCCCTCGGCGGCCACGAGCTGTATCGCAACGATGGGGGACATTTCGTCAACGTGAGCGAGCACGCCGGGATCTACGGTCCGGAGACCGGCTTCGGGCTCGGGATCGCCGTGGGCGACGTCAATCGCGACGGCTGGCCCGACATCTACGTCGCCAACGACTTCTTCGAGCGCGACTACCTGTACATCAACAAGCACAATGGCACGTTCGAAGAAGTACTCGACAAGGAGATGCCATACTCGAGCTACTTCTCGATGGGCCTGGACATCGCCGACATCAACAACGACGGCTGGCCCGACATCTACACGACCGACATGCTCCCCGAGGACGACCGCCGCCTCAAGACGACGTCGTCGTTCGAAGGCTGGGACCTGTACCAGGCGAAGGTGCATCAGGGATATCACTACCAGTTCATGCGCAACATGCTGCAGCTGAACAACGGCAACGGTACGTTCAGCGACATCGGCCAACTGGCCGGCGTGGCGCGCACCGACTGGAGCTGGAGCGCGTTGATCGCCGATCTCGACCTCGACGGCAACAAGGACATCTTCGTCACCAACGGCCTGGCGCGCGACGTCACCTCCCAGGACTATGTCGCGTTTCTCGCCAACGACGAGACGATGCGCGAAGCGCAGGCGGGCTTTCACGTCGATTTCCTCAAGCTCATCAACGCGATGACGCAGACGAAGCTGTCCGACTACGCGTTCCACAACAACGGCGACCTCACCTTCACCAAGGTGAGCACGCCATGGGGTCTGGACGAGCCGAACTTCTCCAACGGCGCCGCCTACGGCGACCTGGACGGCGACGGCGCGCTCGACCTGGTCGTGAACAACGTCAACGACGAAGCGTTCGTGTACAAGAACAACGCCCGTACGCTGCTCCCCGATAACCATTACCTGCAGGTGCGGCTCGAAGGGACAGGAAACAACCGCCTGGCCATCGGGGCGAAGGTCACCCTGATGGGCGACGGGAAGCTCTTCACGCAGGAGCTCGAGCCGACGCGTGGATTCCAGTCCAGTGTGGACTACACCCTCACGTTCGGCGTCGGGCGGATCGATACCCTCGAGTCGGTGATCGTCGATTGGCCCGACGGAAGATCGAGCATCGTCTCTCCCGTTGCCACGAATCAGCGGCTCACGCTTCGCCAGACGGACGCGAACGCTCGAGCACCCAACCGCCCAACCGCCCAACCGCCTCTGTTCAGGGACGTGAGCTCGCAGGTCGGGCTCGATTTCGTCCACCAGGAAAACAACTTCGTCGACTTCGACCGCGAGCGGCTGATCCCCAAGATGGTGTCCACGGAAGGGCCGTTCGTGACCGTCGGCGACGTGAACGGCGACGGGCTGGACGACTTCTTCATCGGCGGCGCGAAAGATCACGCGAGCGCGCTGTACATCCAGGGCCGCGATGGCCGCTTCACGCGTTCGAATCAAGCCCTGCTCGACCAGGATCGCTTGTCCGAGGACCTGGGCGCTGCATTCTTCGATGACTACCTCTACGTCGTAACTGGGGGCAACGAGTTCACGGGCGCCGCGCCGGCGCTCGAGGACCGGCTGTATCAGGGCGACGGTCACGGCACGTTCCGGAAGACGACCGGGCAGCTGCCGCCCTCGTGGGTGAGCGGATCGCGCGTCGCCGTCTCGAAAGACTTTGTGTTCGTGGGGGGGCGCGTGGTGCCCGGCAGCTACGGCACCGACCCCCAGAGCACGCTGCTGCGCAACGACGGCCACGGCCACTTCACCGACGTGACGGCAGAGGTCGCGCCCGAGCTGGCGCACATCGGCATGGTCACCGACGCCTTATGGATCGACGTGGACCGCGACGGCCGGGAGGATCTGGTCGTCGTCGGCGAGTGGATGCCGATCACGATCTTCCACAATACGGGCACGAAGCTCGAGCGCCTGAACACGCCGGGCCTGGAGCACAGCGCCGGGTGGTGGAACCGGATCATCGCCGCCGACTTCACGGGCGACGGGCTCCCTGACTTCGTCATCGGCAACCTCGGCCTCAACACCCGGTTGCGCGCCAGCGCTGCCGAGCCCGCGACGATGTACGTGAAGGACTTCGACAACAACGGCGTCACCGAGCCGATCATCTCCTGTTACTCGGGCGGCGAAAGCCTGCCGCTGGTGCTGCGCGATGATCTCATCAAGGCCCTGCCCTACCTCAAGAGCCGCTTCCTCAAGTATTCGAATTACGCGGGCCGGACGGCGCAGGATATCTTCGGATCGCAGCTCAAGGACGCCGTCTTCAAGAAGACCGAGACGTTTGCGACCTCGTTGGCGCGCAATAACGGCGATGGCTCGTTCACCCTCGTGCCGCTGCCGCTCGCGGCGCAGATCGCGCCGGTCTACGGCATCCTGGCGTCCGACTTCGATGGGGATGGCAAGCTGGATCTGTTGCTCGCCGGAAATTTCGACGGTGTGAAGCCCGACCTCGCCAGGATGAGCGCCAGTTACGGCCTGTTCCTGCGCGGCGATGGCGCGGGAAATTTCACGCCCGTCCGGACGGCGGAGAGCGGATTCTTCGTGACGGGGCAGGTGCGTGACATTCAGAAGCTCAGAACCCGCGCCGGCGATCTCTACATCGTCGCGCGCAATAACGACCGGCCGCTCTTCTTCCGTGCCACTCCTCAGCGCCAGTTGATTGCGGCCAGGAGATGATGGATATGCGACAATCAATCGTCCTGATGGCTTTGCTCAGCGCGTGCGGCAACGGTCCAGCGACGACGTACCAGCCGGGCGGCGACGCCGCCCCCGAGCTGCTGCATGCCGCCGTCCAGCAGCTGACCGACGTGATCGTGTACGACATCCTCAGCCCGCCGCAGGCGAGCCGGGCCTACGCGTATGCGAGCATCGCGGCGTATGAGGCGGTGCGGCCGGCACATCGCGGCCAGCGCACGCTCGCCGGACAGGTGCGGGGCCTCGCGCCGCTACCAGAACCGGCAGCCGGCGCGGACTACAACTATCCGCTGGCGGCCACGCACGCTTTTCTTGTCGTGGGTCGCGCACTGACGTTCTCGCACGATCGCCTCGACAGCGCGCGGGTGAAGCTCGAGGAGCCCTTGCGCAGCCGCATGTCACGGGCGGCGTTCGACCGGTCGATTGCGTACGGCGACACCGTCGCGCAGCGCATCCTCGCCTGGGCCGCCAAAGACAACTATCTGCAGACGCGCGGCTACCCAAAGTTCACCGTCACCTCGGAAGCCGGCCGTTGGCGTCCGACGCCGCCCGCCTACATGGACGCAGTCGAGCCGTACTGGAACAGGATTCGTCCCTTCGTGCTCGACTCGGCGGCGCAGTTCCGCCCGCAGGCCCCGTATCGCTTTGACCTGAAACCCGGCAGCCAGTTCTATAAGGAAGCGCGCGAGGTGTACGACGTCGGCAGGAACCTCAGCGACGAGCAGAAGGCGATCGCCGCGTTCTGGGACTGCAACCCCTACGTCATGCACGTGCAGGGGCACACCATGTTTGCGACCAAGAAGATCACGCCGGGCGGCCACTGGATGGGGATCGTCGCAATCGCCGCGCGCCAGGCGCATGCGGACTTCATGCGGTCGGCAGAAGCGTACGCGCGCGCCGCCATCGCGCTGAACGAAGGGTTCATCGCGGTGTGGGACGAGAAGTACCGCAGCAACGTGATTCGCCCCGAGACCGTCATCAACGCCTACATCGACGAGCGGTGGGAGCCGCTGCTTCAGACTCCGCCGTTCCCCGAGTACACGAGCGGCCACAGCGGCATCTCGACGGCGGCATCGATCGTGTTGACCGACGAGTTCGGCGACAACTTCGGGTTTACGGACGACGTGGAGAAGGCCTACGGCCTGCCGGCACGCACCTTCGCTTCGTTCAAGCAGGCGGCCGCGGAAGCGGCGATCAGCCGGCTATACGGTGGGATCCACTACCGCCATGCGATCGAGCAGGGGCAAGTCCAGGGCCGGTACGTCGGGGACCTCGTCGTACAGCGGATCCGGACGAAAACCGCGGTCGCTACGACTGCTTCGTTTTGATGACGATGACGCCGTTGGCGCCACGGCTGCCGTACGCCGCGGTGCTCGTGGCGTCGCGCAGCACCTGGATGTACTCGATGTCGCGCGGGCTGAGGGCGATGAGCGCGCCGGTGATCGGATTGTCGAGGGGGATGCCGTTGAGGACGAACAGCGGCTCCTGATCGCCCAGGACGGTCGTGGTGCCGCGAATGTGAATCACCGTGTGGCCGTCGGGGGCACGTGTCAAAGTGAGACCGGGAATGCGTGTGACGAGCAGTTGTTCGAGCGACAATCCCGGCGAGCGGTCGATGTCTTCGGCGGTGATGATGGTGTTATTGACAGGACGCGGCCGATCGGCGCGATTCTGATGCGAACACGCGGCCAGCGCTAGCAGACCGACGTAGGCGGCCAACCGCATACTGGCCTCCCCGGGAAGTGTGGTTTCAAATCGCAATATACAGCCATCATCACTGCGGAGTAACCATGAAGACTCGGCTTCTCGTTGCGCTCGTTTTGCTGCTGCTGCCCCAGGTCGCGGGCGCGCAATTGCGGGTGGCGTCTCCCGATGGACGCAACGTCGTCATGGTCGATACGCACGAGGGGAAGCTGTACTACCTGGTGCAGCGCGACGGGCGCCCGCTGCTCACGCCGTCAATGCTGGGATTCGAGTTTCGCGGTGCCCCGCCCCTGCGCGATGGGCTCCGCATCGTGGACTCGAGCCGCAGCACCTTTGACGAGACGTGGACGCAGCCGTGGGGCGAGGTGTCGCGCATTCGCGACCATCACAACGAGCTGAAGGTATCGGTCACCGAGACGGGGGCGCCGGACCGGAAATTCACCGTGGCCTTCCGCGCCTTCAACGACGGCGTCGCCTTCCGCTACGAGTTCCCGGCGCAAGCGGGCCTGGGCGACTTCGAGATCACCGACGAGCTGACCGAGTTCGCCATGGCAGACAACGCGCGGGCGTGGTGGATCGCCTCCAATCGGCCGCGGCTCGACCGCTCCGAGCAGCTGTGGTCGTCGGGCCCCGTGAGCACGCTCGACAGCGTGCAGACACCGCTCACGATGGAATTCAGAAACGGCAAGACGTTTGTCGTCATCCACGAAGCGAATCTCGTGGACTACGCCAGGATGAACATCCGCGGCCCCCGCCTGGACAACCGCGTGCTCCACGCCGATCTCGCGCCGTACGCCGACGGCGTCAAGGTGCGCGGGCACACGCCGTTCGTGACGCCGTGGCGCACCATCCAGATCGCCGACAAGGTGACGGAGCTGTCGCCCTCGGTCATCGGGCTGAACTTGAACCCGCCCAGCGTCATCGCGAATACCGACTGGATCAAGCCGATGAAATACGTCGGCATCTGGTGGGGCATGCACATCGGTACGATGACGTGGAGCTCGGGACCCAAGCACGGCGCCACAACGGCGAATACCAAGCAGTACATCGACTTCGCGGCGGCGAACGGCCTCGGCGGCGTGCTCGTCGAGGGGTGGAACGTGGGCTGGGACGGCGACTGGATTCAGAACCGCAACGCGTTCTCCTTCACGAGAGCCTATCCCGACTACGATCTCGTCGAGCTCGCCCGCTACGCACACTCGAAGGGCGTGAAGCTGATCGTGCACAACGAGACGTCAGGCGGAATCGAGAATTATGAGCGGCAGATGGACAGCGCCTTCGCGCTTTACCAGTCGCTGGGCCTCGACGCCATCAAGTCGGGATACGTGACCGACACGATCACGGGCGGGCACTCGCACTGGGGCCAGCGCATGGTCCAGCATTACCGTCATGTGATCGAGAAGGCGGCGCAGTACCACATCATGCTCGACGTGCACGAGCCGATTCACGACACGGGCGAGCGCCGCACCTATCCCAATATGATGAGCCGGGAGGGAGCGCGTGGGCAGGAATACAATGCCTGGGGCGGCGAGGGCGGCAACCCGCCCGAGCACGAGACGATCCTGTTCTTCACGCGGTTGCTCGATGGCCCGATGGATTTCACCCCCGGCATCTTCGACATCCTCCGCACGCATACCGGCCCGGCGCGCACGAACGAAGACGCGCGCGTCCGCACCACGCTCGCGAAGCAGCTCGCGCTCTACGTGGTGATCTACTCGCCGCTGCAGATGGCTGCCGATCTGCCCGAGAACTACGAGCATCAGCCGGCCTTCCAGTTCATCAAGGATGTCGCGGTGGACTGGGACACGTCGCGCGTGATCGACGGGAAGATCGGGGATTACGTTATCGTGGCGCGCCGTCAGAAGAACAGCCCGCAGTGGTTCCTCGGCGCAATTACCGACGAGCAGGCGCGCACGTTCGACGTGCCGCTCACGTTCCTCGATCCGGGCAAGAGCTACATCGCCGACATCTACGCCGACGGGCCGCAGGCCGACTGGCTCACCAATCCGCTGCCCGTGACGATTTCCCACCGCACCGTCACGCGTGCATCGCATCTGCGCCTGGCACTGGCGTCGGGTGGGGGACAGGCGATCAGGATTCGGCCGGCGCCGAGTTCGAGGCGGCGTCGGTAGCCTTCAGGGTGTGAAACTCCTCCGCACGATCTCGTGCTTGCTCGTCCTCACCGCGTGCAGCGGCGCTCCTGCCGCGCCGGCGCACCCAACGCTCTTCGCCGCGCTTGCGCCCGAGTCCACCGGCGTGGCGTTCGCCAATCGCCTGCCCGAAGACTCGAGGTTCAACATCATGAACTACCTGTACTACTACAACGGCGGCGGCGTCGCGGCGGGTGACGTCGACGGCGACGGCCTGCCCGACCTCTACTTCACGGCGAATCTGGGGTCCAACCGTCTCTACAAAAACCTCGGCAACCTCCACTTCCTCGACATCACCTCCACCGCCGGAGTCACCGATTCCATAGGGTGGAAGACGGGGGTGACAATGGCCGACGTGAACGGCGACGGCCGGCTCGACATCTACGTCAGCGGCGTCGACTACCTCACGATGCACGGCCGCAACGTCCTGTACATCAACAATGGCGACGGCACGTTCACCGACCGCACGCGACAGTACGGCCTCGACCATATCGGGTACGGCACGCAGGCGCTGTTCTTCGATTACGACGGCGACGGCGACCTCGACATGTACATGCTGAACCACTCCACGCACACCGAGCGCGCGATTGCGCCGAGTACCAGCCGGCTGGTGCGCAGCGACAAGGCCGGCGATCGGCTGTATCGCAACGACGGCAATCATTTCGTGGACGTCAGCGCCGCGGCCGGGATCTACGGCGGCGTCGAAGGCTTCGGCCTGGGCGTCGTGGCGAGCGACTTCAACCTCGACGGCTGTCCCGACATTTACGTCGCCAACGATTTCCCGGAAAACGACTTCTTGTACGTGAACAACTGCAACGGCACGTTCACCGAGTCGATCGAGCGTGCCACGGGCCACGCCAGCCGCTTTTCCATGGGCGTCGACGCGGCCGACTTCAACAACGACGGACGGCCCGACCTCGCCGTGCTCGACATGCTGCCCGATCGCGAAGCGATCCTGAAGACGTCGGCGAATGCCGAGAGCTATGTGGTTTTCAATCTGAAGACGAAGGCCGGCTATCACGCGCAGTACGCCCGCAACACGCTGCAGCTGAACCGCGGCCGTGGGAAATTCAGCGAGATCGGCTACCTCGCCGGTGTGTCCGCGACCGACTGGAGCTGGTCGCCGCTGTTTGCCGATCTCGACAACGACGGCTTCAAGGACCTGTTCATCACGAACGGGATCTATCGCCGGCCCAACGATCTGGATTACATCAACTACATCGCCAATGAAGCCCGGCGGGCTTCGGACCGGGCGGCGATGGAGAAGATGCCGCAGGTCCCGCTCTCCAAGTATGCGTTCCACAATAACGGCGACCTGACGTTCACCGACCGCGCCGAGGAATGGGGCCTGGCGCAGCCCGGCTTCTCCAACGGCGCGGCCTACGTCGACCTCGACAATGACGGCGCGCTCGATCTCGTCGTGAACAATGTGAACGCACCCGCGTCGATTTATCGCAACCGGGCCCGTGACAACGGCGCGCATTATCTCGAGATCGTGCTCAAGGGCGGCGGAGCGAATACGGGCGGGATTGGCGCCAAGGTGATGGCGGCGAGTAATGGCCGCCATCAACTGCTCGAGGAGATGCCGACCCGCGGCTTCCAATCATCAGTCGACCCGCGGCTGCATTTCGGACTGGGCTCCGCCACTCAGGTCGACTCACTCACGGTCGTGTGGCCCGACCGTCGCTCACAGTTGCTGACAAACGTCGCGGTAGACCGATCGATAACCCTTTCGCAGGTCGACGCCCACACCCAACCGCCTAACCGCCTAACCGCCCAACCGCCCCTTTTCTCCGACGTCACCGACCGCATCGCGCTCGACTACAAGCACAACGAGAATCCGTTTTTCGATTACGATCGCGAGCCGCTGATGCCGCACCTGCTGTCGACCGAGGGACCGCCGCTCGCGGTCGGCGACGTGAACGGCGACGGCCTCGATGATTTCTTTGTGGGCGGCGCCAAGGCTCAGCCCGGCAGGCTCTTCGTACAACGGCGCGATGGGACTTTTGGGTATGTCGAACTGCCTAAGGACGTCATGTACGAAGACGTGGATGCGGCCTTCTTCGATGCCAACGGCGACGGTGCGCTCGACCTCTACGTCGTAAGCGGCGGCAACGAGTTTTGGGACAACGCCGAGCCGCTGCGGGATCGGCTCTATCTGAATGACGGCCACGGACACCTGACGCGCGCCGAGCATGCGCTGCCGGAGTTCTTCCACAACGGCTCGTGCGTCGCGCCCGGTGACTTCAACGGCGATGGGCATGTCGATCTCTTCGTGGGCAGCCGCGTCGTATCGCGCCAGTACGGCGCCGCGCCACAGAGTTTTCTCCTCCAGAACGACGGCACGGGCCACTTCCGCGACGTCACGGCACAGATCGCGCCGCAGCTGGCGCAGGCAGGCATGGTCACGTCGGCAACGTGGGTCGATTACGATGGCGACGGGCACCTGGACCTGATCGTCGTGGGCGAGTGGATGCCGGTCCAAGTCTTCCATCAGGAGAGTGGCCGCTTCGTCGATCGGACCAAGGAAGCGGGGCTCAGCGGCAGTAACGGCTGGTGGAACACGGTCCGCGCCGCCGATCTCAACGGCGACGGACGTCCCGACCTCGTGCTGGGCAACCTCGGCCTCAACTCCTACATCCGCGCATCGCAGGCCGAGCCTGCCCGGCTGTACGTCAAGGACTTCTTCCAGAATGGCACGACCGAGCAGATCCTCACCTTTTACAAACACGGCGTCAGCTATCCCCTGGCCGGACGCGATGAGCTGGTGCGATTACTGCCGCAGTTGCGCAGCCGCTACCCCTCGTACGCGGCGTTCGGAGCAAGTCGAGTCGAGGACGTCTTCGGCGATTCGGAGCTGCGCAAGGCGCGCGTGCTCGAGGCGGATCAGTTCGCCAATGCGGTCGCCATCAACCGCGGCGGCGCGTTCGCGCTGCAGCCGCTGCCGGTTGAAGCGCAGTTCGCGCCGGTGTACGCGTCACTGGCCGACGACTTCGACGGCGATGGACAGACCGATCTGATCGTGGCGGGCAACTTCTACGGCGTGACCCCGGTGCAGGGACGCTACGACGCGAGCTACGGGCTACTACTCCATGGCGACGGCCACGGTGGCTTCAGTGCCGTGGACATGGAGCGGAGCGGGCTCGAGATCGACGGGCAGGTGCGGCGCATGGCGGTGCTCAAACGTGCGAGTGGGGAACGGCTCATTCTGGTGGCGAGGAATAACGATCGGTTACAGATCATTCGTTCCCACCCTGGAAGGGTGGGCTCGGCCAACGTTGTCCTTAAAGGACAACGCCTGCCGAGCACAGGCTTCAGCCTGTCAAATCAAATGAGATAGCCCCTCTTCATTAGGTTGCGGCCCGAGGCCGCGTAGCCGTCGCCGTCCGGCAGGTGCCAGCCCAGCGAATCCGCCAGGCGATCGTAAATGTTGAACAGGACAGAGGCGTGGATCGCGTCCTCGATGCCTTCATCACGCACGCCTGCCGCGCGCAGCGGCGCGACGTCGGCCGGACGGACGTCGTCAGGACGAAGCGTGAGCTTTTCCAGGAACTGCAGTGCGGCACGCAGTTTCGCATTCACCGGGGCCGTACGCCAATCGTGCAGCACCGCCTCGACCAGCTTGTCATCCTTGAGCGCCAGCGACGCGACCGCGCCGTGAGCCCCCGTTCAGAAGACGCATTGGTTGAGGCGCGAGGTGAACGCGGCGAACAGTTCGCGCTCGCCCACGCTCCACTCCGAGGGCCCGCGCATCACCGCCTGCGTCCACGCGCACATCGGGCGGCCCCACAGCTCCGGCCGGTACAGGATCGTCTTCACGACGTCCGGCACTCGACGCCGGCCCAGCAGCCGGATGAGCACCAGCTTCAGCTTTGCGCCAAGCCGGTGACCATGCTCCACGCGACCTAGGCGCATCAGTCCGGTTCCTGGCCGCGCAGCGCCGCCATGCCGCGCTCCAGCCGGTGCAGCGCCGCGCCCACCGTCGCCGCCACGGTCAGCTCGAACAGCGCGTCTTCCGAATGGGTTGCCTGGAGCGAGGCAAGATCCGCGTCGGTCACCTTGTACGCGTGGCGCGCGACCTTATCGACGTACGACGCGAGGTCCGGAGGAAGAGCGTCGCGTGCTGCGGATCCTGGACGCTTGCCTCGTTCCAGGACGGCGCGCCGCAATGCGGATGGCGCGGCACCAGGGGTATCGAGCACGCCTTGGCTGAGGCGTTGCACCAACTCGTCGTAACGACCGGTCCGACTCATGCGCCTAAAGCTCTCATCTTGTGTAAAATTCTGCCATGCACACCGTCCTGTGTCTCCTCGCGATTCTGCAGGGCCCCCCTCCGTCCCCGCGCGATATCGCCCGCTGGGAGCGTCAGGCGCAGAACGTCACGATCATGCGCGACGACTGGGGCATCGCGCACGTGTACGGCAAAACCGATGCGGACGCCGTGTTCGGAATGGAGTACGCACAGGCAGAGGACGACTTCAACCGGATCGAGACGAACTACCTGAACGCATTGGGCCGGCTGGGCGAGGCCGAGGGCGAGTCCGCCGTCTACCAGGATCTGCGGATGAAGCTGTTCATCGACCCCGACTCGCTGCGCGCACAGTACGCGGCCAGCCCTGTGTGGCTGCGGCGCCTCATGGACGCCTTCGCCGACGGTCTCAACTTCTTCCTCTATAAGCATCCGGCAGTGAAGCCGCGGGTGATCACGCATTTCGAGCCGTGGATGGCGCTGTCGTTCACCGAGGGAAGCATCGGCGGCGACATCGAGCGCATCAGCGTGCGCGACCTCGCGGCGTTGTACGGCGATTCAGGTGCCGTGGCCCCGCGCAGCGGGGCCGAAGATGAAGGGGAGGGGGATCCGTCCGGGTCCAACGGCATCGCCATCGCGCCGCCGCGCACCGCCAACCATCACGCGTTGCTCTGGATCAATCCGCATACGTCGTTCTACTTCCGCTCCGAATTGCAGATGGTGAGCCAGGAAGGCCTCAACGCGTACGGCGCCGTGACGTGGGGCCAGTTCTTCATCTATCAGGGCTTCAACAGCGCCGCGGGATGGATGCACACGTCGAGCGGCGTCGACAACATCGACGAGTTTCTGGAGACTGCACCGCTCCCCTCGCGTCGCATCACCGTGCCGTTCAAGACCGACACTGGTATGGCACGCAAGACCTTTACGATCTACTACTCACAGCACGGCCCCGTCGTGCGCAAAGAGGGCGACCGCCTCGTCAGCATCAGCTTGATGAGCAGTCACGTGAACGCGTTGATGCAGTCGTACTCACGCACTAAGGCCCGCGACTTCGCGGCGTTCCGCAAGATCATGGACCTGCACACCAACTCGTCCAACAACACCGTCTTCGCCGACGCCGCGGGCAACATCGCGTATCTGCACTCGAACTACATTCCGCGCCGCGACACATCGTTTGATTGGACGCGCCCCGTGGACGGCAGCAACCCGGCGACGCTCTATCACGGCGTGCTGTCGTTCGAGGAGACGCCCAACGTCGTGAATCCGCGGAGCGGTTGGGTCTACAACTCGAACAACTGGCCCTGGTCGGCCGCTGGCGCGGGATCGAGCCCGCAGCGCGAGCGCTTTCCCCGCTACGTCGAAACGGGCACGGAAGAAACGGCGCGCGGCTATCACGCGCTGCGAGTGCTCGAGGGCAAGACCGATTGGACCGTGAATTCGCTCACGGCCGCGGCATTCGACAGCTACCTCCCGGCCTTCGAGCGCATGCTTCCCCCGCTCCTCATGGCGTACGATCAGCTCCCCGCGGCCGATACGCTCAAGACAAAGCTCGCCGAGCCGGTAGCGGCCTTGCGGGCGTGGGACTATCGCTGGGGCGTCGAGTCGGTGCCGACGTCACTCGCCGTCTTCTGGGGCGAGCGCGCCGGCCGGCGCGTGGCCACGGATGCCCGCGCGTCAGGGATCTCTGTGATGCAGTACATCGCGTCGTCGCGCGCCGCGCCGGGCGACCTGCTCGCGGCACTCTCGGCCGCCGTCGATGCGCTCAGCGCCGATTTTGGGACGTGGCGCACGCCGTGGGGGCAGATCAACCGCTTCCAGCGCATCAACGACGACATCGCGCCGCACTTCGACGACGCGCAGCCCAGCATCCCGGTCCCGTTCACCGCGAGCATCTGGGGTTCGCTCGCCGCGTTCGGCGCTCGGCCTTACCCCAATACCAAGAAGTGGTACGGCACGAGCGGCAACAGCTTCGTGGCCGTGGTCGAATTCGGGGACAGCGTGAAGGCGCGGGCGATTACGGCGGGCGGCGAGAGCGGCGACCCGCGCTCACCGCACTTCAACGATGAAGCAGAGCGCTACGCCGCAGGCAACTTGCGAGAGGTCTACTTCTATCGTTCACAGCTTGTGGGGCATACAGAGCGGGAGTATCACCCCGGTCTGCGATAAGCGCGGTAACCGAAGCCGAACATGACAACCCCGAACACAAACAATACAATGCCCCACCACAGGTTCACGTTGATGCCGAGCGAGCGTTCATAGATCGCGGAGTCCGACAGCATCCCATAGGCCGTCAGGATTACTCCGAAGATCGAGAACATTCCGCCGATCGGCAGCCGCAGGTCGATGTTCATCGCGGCATCACCAGAAGATCACGTTGAGAATCGTCGACACCACGAGCACTGCGACGGCGAGCGCGACGGGGCGTTTGTACCACGGCAGGTAGCCCTCCTCTATGCGCGGTGTCAACGAATGCACCAGGCCGCGCAGCTCCTCGTCGGACTTGGTGCGCTTGGTGAACAACGAGATCACGAGCGTCGCGACGAAACAGCCGGTCCATGCGAACAGCGCGGTCCAGAAGTTCAGCGCCATCTCGCTCGGATAGGTATGCAGTACAGCGCCGAGGAATCCGCCCTTGATGCCGGGCACGGCGCCGCGCGGCAGCGTCAACCCGTAATGCAGCGCCGCGGTGATCGTCCCCGTCAGCAGGCCGTAGAACGCCCCGTGGCCCGTCGTGCGCTTCCAGAACATCCCCAGCAGGAAGGTCGCGAACAGCGGGCCGTTCACGAACGAAAATACGAGCTGGAGCATGTCGAGGATGTTGTTGAACCGCGTCGCCGAATAGGCGGCCAGCACGCTGGCGAAGATGCCGAATACCGTCGCCGCGTGCCCGACGCGGAGATAGTGCGCGTCGGGCTGCCCCGGCCGGATGTACGATTGGTAGATGTCGTAGGTCCAGACGCTGTTGAAGGCGGTGACATTGCCCGCCATCCCGGACATGAACGACGCCATCAGCGCGGTGAGACCGAGGCCGAGCAGCCCGGACGGCAGGTAATGCGCGAGCATCATCGGGATGGCGAGGTTGTAGTTCGGCTGGCCGTCGCTGCCGATCGGCAGAAACCCGCCCCGCGTCGCGTGCAGGCCGATCGCCAGCATTCCGGGCAGGATCACCAGCGCCGGCATCAGCATCTTGGGGACCGCCGCGATCAGCGGCGTGCGGCGCGCCGCGGTCATCGAGCCGGCCGCCATCGCCCGCTGCACGACCAGAAAGTCCGTGCACCAATACCCGAACGACAACGCGAATCCCAACCCCATCACCAGCCCAAACCACTCCATTCCCATGGGATTGTGATTGGGCGCGTCCATGTACTTCCACGAATGCGTCCAGGCGCCCGGCTCGAATCCGGCGTTGGTCGCCACCGTCGCGAGCTTGGCGGTCAAGCCGTGCCACCCACCCACGTCCTTTAGCCCGAGGAGCACCAGCGGCAGAAAACCGAGCACGATCAGGAAGAACTGCAGGACTTCATTGTAGATCGCGGACCGCAGCCCGCCCAGGAAGATGTAGACCAGGACAATGATGCCTGTGAGGATGATACTGGCATGAAAGCTCCAGCCGAGCACCAGCTCGAGCAGCTTCGCCAGCGCGTACATCGAAATCCCCGAGGAGAAGATCGTCATCCACGCGAACGTGATGGCGTTCAAGCCGCGGGTCTTCTCGTCGAAGCGCAGCTTCAGGTACTCGGGCACGGAGCGCGCCCGCGAGCCGTAGTAGAACGGCATCATGAAGAGGCCGACGAACACCATCGCCGGCATCGCGCCGACCCAGTAGAAATGGCTCGTCATGATGCCGTACTTGGCGCCTGAGGCGGCCATCCCGATCACTTCCTGCGCGCCGAGATTTGCCGAGATGAAGGCCAGCCCCGCGATCCACGCGGGCATCGACCGCCCGGCGATGAAAAAGTCTTCGCTGTTGCGCACCAGGCGCCGCAGCACCCAGCCGATGCCGAGTACGAAGGCGAAATAGGTGATCAGGATGGCGTAGTCGATCGCGCCGAGCTGAATGTGCGGCACGGGGGGGGCGCTCAGGGACGTTGCGGCAACGTAAAGAGGTATGCTCGGCGCGGCGCCAACCGGCGCACCAGTGGCGTGCGCAGCGTATAGGCCGTTTGGCCGAGGTTAGCAGCCACGAGGACCGCGCCAGAGCTGTCGCGTCGGATATACGCGAGGATCGATTCGTTACCGGTTTCGACGGGAATCAACTCGCCATTCCGCAGCGCTGAACTCTTCCAGCGCTCCTGCATCAGGCGGCGGTAGAAACTCAGCAGTGAACCGGACGCGCGATTCTCCAGCGCCACGTTCGTACGGAATGAGTCCGGTTGTGCCGCTTCCCAGGGTTTGCCACTCGTGAACCCTGCGGACGTCCCGGTCCATTGCATGGGCGTCCGGAGGCGTTCGTCCGGCTTGTCGCCCGTCATTCCGATCTCTTCGCCGTAATAGATGAAGGGCACACCTGGAAGGGTAAGCAAGATCGTGGCGGCAATGCGCGCACCCAATGTGTCGTTCCCAAGGGCCGTCATCGTGCGTGTCTGGTCATGATTGCGCTGGAACGGCGCCCAGCGCCACGCCGGTTGGGCGCGCTGGAATTGCGCGACCGTGGGAAGCAGCGCCCCCGCCCTGCCGGTTCGCACGGCGTCCATGAGCGCTTCCGAAATCGGGAACGCGAAATAGGCGTCGAGCTGATCGGGATAGTAGGTGAGGATCACGTCCGTGTTGTCCCACACTTCGCCGATCGTGTACGACTGCGGCGCAACGCTCCGGACATATTGCCCAAACTGGCGCAGCACCTCGTGGGTCCCCGGGGTGTTGGAGTTCTGGTCCCCCACCTCGATCAGGTGGCGCACCGCGTCGAGCCGAAAACCGTCGACGTGCATCGAATCCAACCAAAAGCGAGCCACATGCTGCATCTCTTCGAGCACCGCCGGGTTCTCGTAATTCAGGTCCGGCATCCCGCTCCAGAACAGGCCGTAGTAGTACTCGTCGCGCACAGGCGAGTGGTGCCAGCTGTTCCCACCGGTCTTCGACCAGCGAAACCACCCGCGGTGCGGCGCGGTCGAGTCCTGCAGCGCCTCCTGAAAAAAGGGATGCTCGCTCGACACGTGGTTCAGCACGAGATCGACCAGCACACGCACGTGGCGCTGGTGCGCCGCCGTCACGAACACCGTGAAATCGTCGTTCGTCCCGTAATCGGGCTCGATCTTGTAATAGTTCGTGACGTCGTAGCCGTGATAACTCGGCGACTCTGCCACGGGCATCAGCCACACGCAGTCGGCGCCCAACCCGGCGATGTAATCGAGCTTCTGCGTCAGCCCGTGCAGATCACCGATGCCGTCACCGTTGCTGTCGTAAAACGACCGCACAAAAACCTCGTAGCACACCGTCGGGTGTGCCTGGAGCAACGCGACGACAATCAGGGGATGCATTCGAAGCTCGCTTCGAGACCCCCCCCCTCCGCGGAGTTGGGCCCGACGTAGACGTGGAACGTGCCGGGCTCGACGACCGGCTTCATGTCCAACCCGATGAACCAGAGGTCGCGCACGGCCACGCGCAGGCTCACGGCGCGCGATTCGCCGGGCTTCAGGGTCACGCGCTGAAAGGCCTTCAGCTCGCGGACGCGCGGGCTCACACTGGCGACTTCGTCCCGCACGTAGAGCTGCACGACCTCGGTGCCTTCGCGTTTTCCAGTGTTGGCCACCGTCACGGTCGCGGTGACCGTGTCGGTAACGCGGGCGCGCGGCGCGCTGAGCTTGAGATCGCTGTACGCGAACGTCGTGTATGAGAGACCGAAGCCGAACGGGTAGCGTGGCGTGTTGGGCACGTCGATGTACTTCGACGTGAACTTGTTGTTCGCGTCGTACGGCCGCCCCGTGTTCCGATGGTTGTAGTAGATCGGCACCTGACCGAGCACGCGCGGGAATGTGACGGGCAGCCGGCCGCTCGGATTCACGTCGCCGAACAGCACGTCGGCGATCGCGTTGCCGGCTTCGACGCCGAGGAACCAGGTCTCGAGGATGGCGGGCACGTGGTCCGACGCCCATCCCAGGATCAGCGGGCGGCCGTTCATCAGGACGAGCACGACCGGCGTGCCGGTTGCGGCGACAGCCTCGAGCAGCTGCTGTTGTACCCCCGGCAAGCCGAGGGACGAGCGACTCGCCGCCTCCCCGCTCATATCGCCGCGCTCACCCAGGACCAGCACGGCAACGTTCGCGCGCTTCGCGGCGGCCACCGCCCCCGCGAATCCCGCCGTCGAGGTATCCTCGACGCCCGCACCTTGTGCGTAGACCACCTGCACTCCTGACGCCCGACTCCTAATTCCTTGCAGTACAGTCACGACGTCCTGCGCCTGCCCTTGTGTGTGCCAGGGACCGAGCGGCTCTTCTTTGCTGTCGGCGAGCGGGCCGATCACGGCGATGGTGGCGGTCTTCGGATCGAGCGGCAGCAGCGCGCGCTCGTTCTTCAGCAGCACCATCGATTCGCGTGCCGCGCGCCTCGCCAGCGTGCGGAGCTCGGCGCCCGCGGGCTGCGGGCGGGCGCGATACGGATCGCGGAACAAGCCGAGGTACAGCTTGGCGCGCAGCACGCGCATCACCGCCGTGTCGACGACGGCCATGGGAATGCGGTTGGAGCGCACCAGGGCGGCGAGCGCGTCGATGTAAATGCCGCTCTGCATGTCCATGTCCACACCCGCGGTCAGCGCGCGCCGCCCCGCTTCTGCCTGCGAGCCTGCGACCCCGTGCTGCATTAATTCAGCGACGGACGTCCAGTCGCTCACGACGAAGCCTTTGAAGCCCCATTCGCGACGCAGCACCGTGTCGGTGAGCCAGGCATTGCCGGACGCCGGTACGCCGGCGATGTCGTTAAAGGCGGACATCACGCTCGCGACGCCCGCGTCCACGGCCGCCTTGAAGGGCGGGAGATAGATCTCGCGCATCGTGCGCTCGGAGATCTCCGTCTCGTTGTACTCGCGCCCCGCCTCCGCCGCGCCGTAGCCGGCGAAGTGCTTGACCGTCGCGAAAATCGATTGCTGGAAGCCGCGCACGCGCGCCGCCGCCATCAGCGAGCCGAGATACGGGTCTTCGCCCGAGCCTTCGGCGATGCGCCCCCAACGCGGGTCGCGGGCGATGTCCACCATCGGCGCGTACGTCCAGTTGATTCCCGCGGCCGCCGCTTCAACGCCCGCCGCTCGGGCCGTCGCCTCCGTCACCTCCGGGTCGAACGTACCGGCTTCGGCGAGCGGAATCGGGAAGATCGTCCGGAAGCCGTGGATCACGTCGAGCCCGAACAGCAGCGGGATCTTGAGTCGCGACTCGGTCACCGCGATGCGCTGCACCGGCGTCGTGTTCTCGGCGCCGATGACGTTGAACAGCCCCCCGAGCTTCCCGGCCCGTACCAGCTGCATTTGTTCGGGGGAGGCCCGCCCGCCCGCCGACAGCAGGTTCAATTGACCGAGCTTTTCCTCCAGGGTCATGCGGGCGAGGAGGGAGTCGAGGTTTTGCGCGGCAGCGGGAGAAGCTAGTAGAACCGCCAAGAGCAGGCTGTAGCGAAGGCGCGACATGGGAGTCTTTCTCCGGGGTGCGGGAAGTGGCACGAGAAAGTTACGGCGCAAAAGGGGACAACGTGAAGGTCTAGCGTTCCCCCGGGCCGACCGTTCAACTTACGGCCACAACTCGTTATCACGGGAGATCGTGCCATGTGTCGTCACCGTTTTCTGTGGCTCGTCTGCGTCAGTCTGCTGTCTCTCGCCCTCCCCCTGTCCCTCAGCGCACAAACCACCACCGGCACCGTTCGCGGCTACGTCAAAGACCAGAATGGCGCGCCGATAGCCGACGCCGAGGTGCAGGCGCGCAATACGGAGAGCGGCGTTACGCGGTCTACGACGGCGCGCACCGATGGGGCGTATATCCTCCCTGGTTTGCCGCCTGCGACGTACGAGTTCACGGTCCGCCACATCGGGCATGGGCCGCAGCGGCACCAGGTGATCGTGCAGATCGGTGCGACGCTACTCGTTGACTTCACTCTGCAACAAGGGGCCCTGGAGCTGCAGGCAGTAACGGTAGAAGCCGCCCCGGTGATCGAAACGCGAACGTCGGAGGTTGCGACCAACGTCACGCAACAGCAGCTCCAGAACCTCCCCACCGCCAACCGCAACATTTTCGATCTCACCGCACTTGCGCCCGGCGTCGTCACGCAGAACGATCAGATCGGCAGCACGCGCCGCACCTTCGTTGTGGGCGCGTCGTGCCCCCAATGCGCCGACCAGATCAACGTCTTCATCGACGGCGCGAGCTACAAGAACGACCTCACGCGCGGCGGCGTCGTGGGTCAGGACCGGAGCCGCGGCAACGTCTTTGCGCGCAACACGATTCAGGAATTCCGCGTCCTCACCCAGAACTACAAGGCCGAGTACCAGAAGTCGTCGAGCGGCGTCATCGTCGCCACGACCCGCTCGGGCGGCAATACCTGGAAAGGCAACGCCTTCTTCGGATTCCAGAACGACGCAATCGTGGCACTGGATACGTTCCAGCGGCGCGACAAACGGATCGCCGACAGCATCGCGGCGGCGACTGGCAAGCCGACAACCTTCAACAACGACTACAGCCGCTCCCAGCTGGGCCTGTCGATAGGCGGGCCGCTCATCCGCGATCGCCTGCACCTGTTCACGGCGTACGAAGGGAATTACCAGCAGCGGACGAGTCAGGTATCCATCAACGTTCCGCCGGCGGGCACATTTCCGATTCTCGACACGTTCAATCTCGCGTCGCTCAACGGGAGCTTCCACACTCCGTTCCGGGAATCATTCTTTTTTGGCAAGCTGAGCTACGAAGCGACTCCCACGTCGTCGCTGGACCTGACGGTCGATGATCGTCACAACAGCGACCTGCGGGAATTCGGACGACTCTTCGGCATCCCCGATCACGCGCGGCAGTTTGCTGCGTTGTTGAACGTGGATACGTGGACGAGCCGCGCCAAGTATTCCATTTTCCGCGGCCCGTTGCTCAACGAGTTCACGGTCGGATATCAACGCTATCGCGATCAGCACCACCCCGACGACCCGGGCTCCATCACGCAATTCCTCTGCTGTTTTGCGGCGTGGATCGGCAGCAACAACACGATCCAGGATTTCAAGCAGGGCCGGCTCACGGTCCGCAACGATCTGACGTATTCCGGGTTCAACCGCGGCGGCCAGCACGTCATCAAGACCGGCGTGAACGTCGATTTGCTGACGTATGATGTGCTGAAGCGCAATTCCGAGAACCCGACCTTCGTGTGGACGGATGCCGACAGCTTCAAGGTCCCCGAGCACGTCGAGTTCCAGCTCGGCGACCCGAACTACAATGCGCACAACACCCAGATCGGCTTGTACGCGCAGGACGATTGGAGTCCCACGCAGCGCTTGACGTTGAACCTTGGCGTGCGCTGGGACTACGAATCGCACATGATCAACTACAACTATGTGACACCAACCGACGTGCGGGATACGCTGCGGGCCTACCAGGCGCAGCTTTTCCTTCCGCTCGATACGGCTCGTTACTTCACCGACGGCACGCAGCGCCCCCGCTTCAATGGCGCGATCCAGCCACGGCTGGGACTCTCCTACCAGCTCGGTCAGGCGGGGCGCACCACGCTGTTCGGCGGCTGGGGCGTGTTCTACGACCGCACGGTGTGGGACCTGGCGCAGCAGGAGTCGGAAGCGCTGCAGCATCCCTTATATCACATCGACTTCAAGCGCTTCCCGGCGGACTCGAACGACGCGAGCAAGATCGTGTGGGATCCCGCATACCTGGGGATGACGCCGGCGCAGATAGTGGCGGCGGTTGGGCCCAGCGCCAACGCTCGCGAAGTCAAATTGCTGCCCAACGACCTGCGGCCGCCCAAGTCAAATCAGTTCAGCTTCGGCGTGCGTCAGCTGCTCGGTAACTGGACCGTACAGGCTTCGTACAACGGCACCCGTACGACCAACATGTTCACGTTCAGCTGGGCGAACATCGACTTCCCGTGCGGCAACGGCAGCTGCTTCACGTTCCACGGGATACCGGGATTCAGCAACATCCTGATGGCGACCACGTCGGGAAAGACCTGGTACGACGCGCTGCAGTTAAAAGTGGATCGCCCGTATCGCCGCTCTAGCGAGCGGTTTGGTTGGGGCGCGGGATTGGCCTACACCTATGCCAAGCGGCAGACCCAGGGCTTCAACGACGACTTCAGCTTCCCCAACACGAGTTTCTATCCGAAGCAGCCGCGCGGCGACGAGCGCAGCCATGTCGTCGCGAACTGGGTCCTCGACATGCCGTATGCGTTTGGGGTTCAGTTCAGCGGCCTCATCACGCTCGGTAGCGGCACGAAGTACGACGTGGGCGACTTGTTCGCCTCCCCGGGCAACCCACCACCCGTGCTCGGAGGGTTCACCCCGCCCAAGTCCGGCTTCATCATTCCGAACGCCTGGGCGTTCAGAAACGTCGACTTCAGGTTCCGGAAGGATTTCCCGCAGATCGGAACGACGTCCCTGGCCGTGACCTTCGACGTGCTCAACGTGTTCAATTACGCCAACTACGGGTGCTTTAACACCTTCGATCCCAACAGTGCGGGTTTCGGACACGCAAACTGCACGATCAGCGATCCACGCCGCCTAAACGTCGGCGCCGAGTACAACTTCTGACCGGATGTCGTAGCCGCTGCGTAGCCGTCGCATTTGCCCTGGCCCTCGGAGGCTGTTCCGGCAACTCCGGGGGCCCGGGCGTTGCGCCCGACACCGCCGCATTCCTTGATACTCTCCAACACAAAACCTTCAACTTCTTCTGGGACCTGACGCCGACCGGGAACGGCCTCACGCCCGACCGCTGGCCCACGCCGTCGTTCTCGAGCATCGCCGCGGTCGGCTTCGCGCTGACCGCATACCCCATCGGCGTCGAGCACGGCTGGATCACCCGCGGAGAGGCCGCCGATCGCACGCTCGCAACGCTGCGCTTCTTCTGGACCGCGCCGCAGGATTCCGCAGGCCCCAACACGACCGGCTATCGCGGCTTCTTCTATCATTTCCTGGATATGTCGACGGGGAAGCGGTTCCAGACGGTCGAGCTGTCCACGATCGATACCTCGCTGCTGCTCGCCGGCATCCTGTTCGCGCAGAGCTATTACACGGGCAGCGACACGACCGAGAAAGAGATCCGCGCCCTCGCCGACTCGATCTACTACCGCGTCGATTGGCAGTGGGCGCAGAACGGCGACGCGGCCGTCACGATGGGCTGGCATCCCGAAAGCGGCTTCATCAACGCGCGCTGGATCGGCTACAACGAGGGAATGATCCTCAACATCCTCGCGATCGCCTCCCCTACGCATCCGGTCGACTCGACCGCCACGTGGAACGCCTGGGTCGGTGGCTATCAGTGGGGCACCTACTACGGCCAGAGCTTCGTGCAGTTCGCCCCGCTCTTTGGCCACGAGTACTCGCACGTGTGGATCGATTTCCGCAACATCAAAGACGCCTACATGCTGGGCCGCGGCATCGACTATTTCGAGAACTCGCGTCGCGCGACGCTGTCGCAGCGCGACTACGGCATCGCGAATCCCGGCGGTTGGCGTGGCTACACGTCGAACGTCTGGGGCCTCACCGCGTGCGACGGTCCCGCGAATAAGACGCTGACGATTGGCCTGCGCAGCCGGCAATTCCATACGTACATCGCGCGCGGCGCGGCACTCAACGACGTGACCGACGACGGCACCATCTGCCCCACCGCCGTCGGCGGCGCGGTGCCCTTTGCGCCCGAGTTCACGATCCCCGCGCTGCTCGCGATGCGCACGACCTACGGCAACCACCTGTTCTCGACCTACGGCTTTCTCGACGCCTTCAATCCGACATTTACGGCGAATGGTCAACAAGAAACCGGCAGCGTCGATCCGACTCTCGGCTGGTTCGACGTCGATTACCTCGGCATCGATCAGGGACCGATCCTGGCGATGATCGAGAACTACCGCACCGATTTCGTGTGGCGCGTGATGCGCGGGAACCCGCACATCATCCGCGGCCTGAAGCGGGCAGGCTTTAGCGGCGGCTGGCTGCCCTAAGTGTCAGCGCTGCTGGCAGCGTTTGCAGGCCTCCCGAACGCCGCTGAACCGGTGCCCGGCTGGATAACCGGTGGCCAGCCCACCGAACAACAGATCAAGGGATTCAAGGCGGCGGGCGGACAAGTCGTCGTCGACAATCGCGATCCGATGGAGCCTAGGGCCTTCGATGAGCCCGCGACGGCTCGCGCGGCTGGCCTCGAATACATCAGTCTTCCCATCGTGCACGGCGCCGTCACCACCGACACGATGAAAAGCATGCATGAGACGCTGAAGCGGCTAGAGGGAAAAAAGGCGTTGCTGCACTGCTCGTCGGGAAACAGGACCGCGGCGGCGCTGATTCCCTACTTGATGGTCGACAAGAAGATGGAGCATGAGGATGCGGTTGATTTGGCGATGAGCATTGGCTTGCGAAGCGCGGAGTTGATGGAAATCGCCGTGACGTATGCGAGCGGGTTGTCCGGATGACCGTAGCCTGTGAACCGCGGTGCGTCTGTTGCCTAGTTTTTGCATGTCCTAAGCTTTGGGTTCTTCTTTGCCTCCCGCGTACCTATGCCAGTACATGCGCATTTCGGAGATCTTCCCATCCTTCGTCTCACAAAAAATCGCCCCTCGAGCATCGACTGGCTCTCCGGTACGACGGCGCCTGAACGTGCATCTGAATTCCGTGGCAAACCATGGCCCCGCCGCGTAAATCTCGCCCGACGAAAAATTCGTTTCGGCTTGATACAGCGGGATATCCTTCCAGTACGCCCGGATCGCCGCCATTCCGCGATCCGGACTGCTGAACGGCGTTTCGAGAAAAACCGCGTCCTCCGTGAAGATCGAGCAGATGGCCTCGACGTCGCCCCGCTCCCAGCCCTTGCCGAACGTGTCGATCAGGACTCGATAGGTCTCATTCATGGCGCCCAAATATAGCCGTTCCGGGTATCAGGTTTCGGACGTAATGTCCTTATCACTAACACGGAGGTGTACGATGCTGAAGCGAACCCTCGCAGCTGCGGCGTTGCTCGCCATCTGCGCGCTGCCGCTCGCAGCCCAACAGCCGAAGCCTGCGGTGCCCGCGGCGAACGCGGGCAACGACATGACGCTCACCGGCCAGGTGATCGACGTCAACTGTTACACCACCATGGGCGCCTCCGGCGCCGGTCACAAACAGTGCGCCGCCGCGTGCGCGAAAGCCGGCGTCGCACTCGCGATTCTGAGCGCGGACGGCACGATCTACATGCCGGTCAGCTCCAAGCCCGCGGACGCGCAGAACGCACGCCTCGAGCCGTTCGTCGAGGAGCAGGTGAAGATCACCGGCGTCCACCGGATGAGTCACGGCATGCACACGATCGAGATCAAGACGATCGCCGCCAGTACCTGATGCGTCGCCTGCTGGGGGCAGGCGGGACGGCGGTTGCGGTCGCACTCCTTACACTGACCGCCTGCCGTTCCGACTCTGCCCCCAGCGGCTTCACTCTCCTCTTCCTGGGCCGCTCACCCGCGGCCCGCATCGGTCCCCTCTCTTGGGCGCCCGATGCCAACCACAGTCGACTCGTTGGCTTCGACGGCGCGCTGCACGTCGTTCGCACGATCGCCGACCCGCGGCTCGCGACACCGATGGCCGTCGCGCCACTCCATGGCAGGCTGCTCGTCACGGAGCGGACCGGTGAAGGGGTCGTGTTCGACACCGCGGGCAAACCGGTGCGGGAGTGGGAGAGCCCGTTCCCCGCGTCGTTATACGCCACTGCGGATGATCGCATTGTCGCCGCGCGCTCCCCCTACCTGGTCCAGTTCGTCGGCGAGGACGGGAGCCAGCCGCTGCTGTGGCTCCTGGACACGCTCGGCCGCCCGAGCCACGGGTTGGGCGTGACCCACGTCCCCGAGGTCGCCTACCTCGCCCAGCTCGCGAACGCGGGAGCGGTGGCGCTCGGGCAGGACGGCTCGATCTATTTCGCTCCCCTGGTGCGCGACGAGATCCTGAAGCTCGACCAGACCGGCGCGACGGTGTGGCGCGCCCAGCGCGGCTTGTTCCGTCAGGAGCCCGATCCGCATTTCCTGCCTCCCAAGGGGCGGGGGGGGCGGGGGGGGGGGCGCGAGATTCGTGTCGCGCATGCCCTGGTGAACATCGCCCTGGCGGTCGGGCCGGATGGACGTCTCTACGCGCTCGGCTCCGAAGATTCGGCGGCGACGCGCCTGCGCCTAGACGTGCTGGACCCGGCGAGCGGCCGCATCGTCACCACCCGTGCGCTCGGGACGCCGACGACGGCCGTCGCCGTGGACCGAAGCGGGACGATCCGCGTGCTCGATCCCGATCGCCTCCTCGCGCAGACTCCGACGCACGGCCGCGACCTGTTCGCTCCCGCGTTCGCACTTCCCGATCTCACCGGGAAGGTCGTTCGACTGGACGACGACCGCGGCAAGGTCATGCTCGTGAACTTCTGGGCGTCCTGGTGCGAGCCGTGCCGCGAGGAGTTTCCCCACATGGCGGACCTGTACCGCGATTTCAGCCGGGACGAGTTCGCCATCGCCGCGATCTCTGACGACGTGAGTGACGGCAAGATGCGCGCGTTCGTGCGCGAGTTCCGGCCGCCGTTCCCCATCCTGGTTGGCGGCGGCAGGATGAAGGCGGCATATCATTACCGCGGGCTCCCCTACTCGGTGTTGCTCGACAGGCAGGGCCGTGTCATCGAGCGCATCTTCGGGTTCGGCGGCGAACCCGAGTTCAGACGGTTGCGCGAAACCATCGCGAGGGAAATCGATGCTGACTCTGCTGCTCATCGTTAGCCTGCAAGCGCCGGGTGATTGGCCCGCGTACGGCCGAGATCCCGGTGGCGCCCGGTTCTCGCCGCTTACCCAAATCACGCCCGCGAA
>DASPXD010000076.1:0-3484 GCA_035637435.1 Gemmatimonadales bacterium | reverse complement strand
ACGGTCGCCGCCGCGGTGCATGGGACGGCGCTGATGACGTTGGTGTGGGTCATTGGCGGGATCGTGTCGTTGCTCGGGGCGCTGTCGATCGCGGAGCTGGCGGCCGCATATCCGGAGGCGGGCGGGCAGTATGCGTATCTGCGCGAGGCCTATGGGACCGTGTGGGCCTTCCTGTATGGGTGGGCGAACTTCGCCGTCATCAACACGGCATCGATTGCCGCCATCGCGGTGGGCTTCGCGCGATATATCGGATTCTTCACGCAGCTGTCGGAAACGGCGATCCGCAGCGTCGCGATCGCGTCGATCATCGGCCTGACGCTGCTCAACTGCCGCGGCGTGCGACTCGGCGCGACCACACAGAACGTCCTGACGACCCTGAAGATCGCCGCACTGTTGGCGCTCATCGCGACGTCATTCGTGCTGTCGGGAGGGGCGTCGTCGCATCTCCAACCGCTGTGGCCCTCGGGCACCATGGGGCAGTGGATCGGGCCATTCGGCGTGGCGATGGTCGGGGTGCTGTGGGCGTACGACGGGTGGATCGAAACGACCTACGTGGGAAGTGAAATCATGGATCCGGGGCGGAACCTGCCGCGCTCCATCATTCTCTCCACACTGATCGTGATCGCGCTCTACGTGCTCGTCAGCGTGGCGTATGTGTACGTGCTTTCTCCCGCCAGCGTAGCGGGCTCCACGTTGGTCGCCTCCGATGCGGCCAAAGTCACGATGGGAGGGATCGGCGCGACGTTCGTGGTTGTCGCGATCCTGATCTCGACACTGGGCGCGAACAACGGGATCATCCTCACCGCGGCGCGGATCCCGTATGCGATGGCCCGCGGCGGCATGTTTTTCCGCTCGCAAGGAATCGTGCATCCGCGCTATGCGACGCCGGCGGTCGCGCTGCTCACCCAGGGCGTCATTGCGTCGGCGCTCACGGCGTTTGGGACGTACGATCAGCTCTTCACCTACGTCGTGTTCGCGCAGTTCGTCTTCTACGCGCTCTCGGCGGGTGCGGTCATCCGCTTGCGCCAAACGGCGCCGCAACTGGCGCGGCCGTATCGCACGTGGGGCTATCCCGTCACGCCGATCGTCTTCATCGCGTTCGCGATCTGGCTGGTATACAACACGATTGTGGAGACGCCGCGCGATTCCATCATCGGTGCCGGACTGATTCTCCTTGGCTTGCCAGGGTACTGGTACTGGAAAAAACAGACGGTAGAAAAACGACGGTAAAGGACGGTAAGAGACGGTAAGGGACGGTAGGGGCAGTCAAAACCCTTACCGTCCCTTACCGTCGTCTTTTTACCGTCCCTTACCGTCGTTTTTTTACCGTCCCTTACCGTCGTTTTTTCAGCGCCGTGCCCGCCCCGGGGGCCGATAGTCGATCAGCTCCGCCAGCGATGGCGGTATCCGCTGACCCCACACATCGCGCATCGGTACCGTGACGATTTGGGGTCGCGTGCCCGGCAGGCCGGCGCGGCCGTCCTGACCGTTTGCGCCCGGGGGCCCGGCGGCTCCGGCAGTTCCCGCGACACAGCGCGGGTCATTCGCAGGCGATGCTGCGCCGCCCTTCCCACCGGCGCCGCCTTTGCCGCCTGATCCCCCGGCACCGCCCTCACCACCGGGGACCTGCGCGTCTACCAGGCCGGCGAGAAACGGCTCCTCGGACGGGGCGACGATCGTGATCTGGCCGCCACGACCGCCCGGCCCGCCGCCGCTGCCATTGCCACCAGCGCCTCCGGGACCGCCGGCGCCGCCGGGGCAACCGGGCTGGCCGGCTGTTCCCGCGACGCCTGTCGCTCCCTCCGCGCCGCGGGAGCCGTGGGAGCCGCGCGCCTCGATGATGAGCCAGTCGGATGGTGGAACGGCGCGGGCGTCGGCGAGCAGGTAATACGGCGGCGCTTCTTCCACTTCGATGCCGGCGACGAGCAACCGGTCGTAAAACGGCGACTGGAGGATTCCCAATCGCACCGTCACCTGGGGTCCACTGGCGCCGGCACCGGCGCCACGGAACCCAAAGGCGTGCTGCAGGCAGCTGTAGTCGGGTGCTACGACCGTGGACGTCGTGATGCTGGGCTTGGCCCGGAGCACGGCCGAGAGGCGAAAGCCCGTGATCGCGGTCGCGAGGGGATCGCGGTAGGCGTTCCAGCCGCCGCCCTCGAGCGGCGCCGCCTCGGGACTCGAGCGCTCCAGGAAGATGACGTGCAGCCGCGGCGGATGATCCTCGTCGTAGCGACTCTCGAACGGAACGATTGAGCCGTCGTTCAGCACCGCCGTGTAGACCGCGCCGAACGATTCACCGGGACAGGCCCGCGTGCTCGTCGACATGCGCAGCTCACGAATCTGCTCGACGAGCCCGGGATCGGGAGCGAAGGATGGCGGCGGCCGCTTCGGTCCGCATGCCGCGGTGAGGACGACCGCTGCCAGAACCGCACGTCTCATGGATTTTCCTCGCGCAGGAATCGATTGGTGTCGACGTCGTAGATCCGTGTCCGAATCACGATGCCCGCCTGGTTCGGATCGACTTCGCGCACGTAGACCAGTTTCTGGTTCTCGGACGGCCGATAGATGATCCAGCTGCCGGGCGGGGCGAAGGCGCTGATGCCGGCGCAGGGGCGGGACCTCGGCCGGGGCTGCTGGCCGGGCGGGGAGCCCGGAATCCAGATGCGGCATTCGCCCATTTGTGGCAACTGGCCGGGTGGCAGGCCGAGCGTGGCGGCCGTACTCGGTCCGCTTTGGACATCGGGATTCGGTCCCAGGATGACCGTCCGTGTCGTTCGACTGCAGGCGGTGACGGCCAGTACGCCCGCGATGGTGCAAGCGAACGCGCGATGCATGGGGCCTCCCCCCAAAGGTCGGACCAAATGTAGTATTTCATCGCATGTCGCGCGGGGGGGCGGGGGCGCCGGTTCAGGTCGGATTGATCGAGACGATTCGAGCGAGGGACGGGCGGATCCCCTGGCTCGGCCGCCATGTCGCAAGACTCCGCGCAGCCAGCGCGGCGCTCGACCTGGTCGAGCCAGTGGGTGGCCTCGAGGATCTCGTGCGGCTCACCGCGGGTTTGGGAGACCGCGTCGTACGACTCGAGCTGCGCGATGGGCGCGCCGATGTGACGACCCGCGACGTCAACGCCGATCAGGCTCCTGCCATCGTCGTTGCCGAGGAAGTGCACCGACCGTATCCCCACAAGACAACGCGCCGCGAACAGTTCGGCCGGGCGCTGGCGAGCGCACGGCGGATTGGCGCCCAGGACGCGCTGCTCGTCACGCCCAACGGCAGCGTCGCTGAAGGCACCGCGTGGAATCTGTTTTGGTGGGATGGGCCGGCGCTGTGCACGCCGGCGGCCGAGCTCGGCATCCTGCCGGGACTGGGGCGCAGCCGTGTCATGGAGCTGACGACTGTCAGGGAGGAGCAGGTGCCCGTTGCGGCGCTCGCCGGCCGCAGCCTGTTCCTGGTGAACGCGGTGCGTGGTGTTGTGGAGATCGGG
>DASPXD010000075.1:0-5243 GCA_035637435.1 Gemmatimonadales bacterium | reverse complement strand
CTCGAGGCCGTGATCGAGACGTACGTGCAAACCGCCGAGCCGGCGGGGAGCCGGACGATCGCCACGCGGCATCAGCTCGGCCTCTCGCCCGCGTCGATCCGCAACACGATGAGCGACCTCGAGGAGAAGGGATACCTCTACCATCCCCACACCTCGGCGGGCCGCATTCCGACCGATCTCGCCTATCGCGTCTACGTCGACTTCCTGATGCGCCCGCCCACCGTGGCACCCGCGCAGGCGGAGCACATCCGCGGCGAGCTGCAGGGACAACGCGCCGCCGTCGAAGCGATTCTGTCGCGCGCGGCGCAGGTGTTGGGGGTGCTCACCAACGAGCTGGGCGTGGCCGTCAGTCCCACGATCGATGAGGCCGTGCTCGAGCGCCTCGATCTGCTGCTGGTCTCAACCGAACGGCTGCTGCTGGTGCTCGCCCTGCGGAGTGGGGCGGTGCGGACGATCTTCGTCGAGGTCCCGGCGGAGCTGGCGGCCGACGCCGTGCAAAAGGTGACGGTCGTCCTCAACGAGCGGCTCGCCGGTCTCACGCTGAAAGAGATTCGCGCGACACTCGCCGACCGGCTGCGCGACGCCGGACCGCCGGAGGCCGGCTCGTCGGAGCTGCTCAACATCTTCGTCCAGGAAGCCGAGGAGCTGTTCGATGTTCCGGTGGCCCAGTCGGGTCCCGTGCATCTTGGCAGTACGCAACCGCTGGCGGGCCAACCCGAGTTCGCGACGCGCGCGCAGCTCCAGGGTCTGCTCGACGTGACGGAGCGGCGCGACTTGCTGCGCGACGCCCTGACCGCCCGCGGCGGCGAGGGGCTGACGATCACGATCGGCCAGGAGCACGCCGACGCGCGGCTGTCGACATTCACGCTCGTCACGTCGACGTATCGCTTCGGCCCGCTCAGCGGCGTCATCGGCGTGATGGGCCCGACGCGCATGCCGTACGACAAGATCGCCGCGCTCGTCAATCACACGTCCCGTCTGGTGGGGGAGCTGCTCGAATAGCATGAAGCAGGATTTCTACGTCGTCCTCGGCGTCCTAAAAGACGCGAGCGAAACCGACATCAAGAAGGCCTACCGCAAGCTCGCGATGGAATGCCACCCCGACCGCAACAACGGCGACAAGGCGGCCGAGGAACGATTTAAGCTTGTCACCGAGGCCTATGAAGTCTTGCGTGACCCCGAGAAACGCGCCGCATACGACAGGTACGGGCACCAAGCGCCGCGGGGCGGGGGGGGCGGGGGGGGCGGGGGCGGCTTCAGCTCGATGCATTTCGATCTCTCCGAAGCTCTTATGGTCTTTATGCGGGACTTTGGGATCAGCGGCGCTGGGGGATTCGAGAGTCTCTTCGGTGGCGGGCAGGGGCGCGACCGGCGCCGCGGCCATGACATCAAGGTCGGCCTGAAGCTCACGCTGGCCGAAGTCGCCAGCGGCACGACCAAGACGGTGCGCATCAAGAGTCTCGAGTCGTGCCCCGAATGCGGGGGCAGCGGCGCCAAAACCGGGACGCAGCCGGTGCCCTGCGGCACGTGCGGCGGCAGCGGCGAAGTCCGCCGCCAGGCACAGTCCCTTTTCGGCCAGTTCCTGACGGTCTCACCGTGCCCGAGGTGCGCCGGGGAAGGCACCGTCGTCCATGATCCCTGCCCGCGCTGCGGTGGCGACGGCCGTGTCAAAGGTGAGAAAACGATCCAGATCGACGTGCCCGCCGGCGTCGCCGATCATCATTATCTGACGTTGCGGGGGCAAGGCGTCCCGGGCCCTCGCAACGGCCCGCGCGGCGACCTGATCGCGGTGCTCGACATCAAGGAAGACCCACGCTTCGAGCGCCACGGCGATGATCTCGTGTACGACCTCGGCATCACATTCACCCAGGCCGCGCTCGGCGCCGAAGTGAAAGTGCCGACGCCGTTCGGCGAGACGATGCTGCGCGTCGAGCCGGGGACGCAGACCGGTATGGCCTATCGGCTGCGCGCCAAAGGACTGCCGCGTCTCGGCGAAGGGGGCCACGGCGACCTGCACGTGCGGATACATGTCTGGACACCCAACAAGCTGAACGCGGAGCAGCGCAAGCTGCTCGAGCAGCTCAGCGAGATCGAGGACGAGCCGCCGCAGGAAGAAGAGGGAAGCAAGTTCTGGGACACGATCCGCCGCGCATTGGGGCTCGAAGGGGGGCAGGAGCAGCAGCCTCCGAGGCGCCGGCAGCGTCGAGGGGAAGAGTGAGCCGCGGCTGCATCTTTTGTAAGATCGCCGCCGGTGAAATTCCGGCCGACGTGGTCAAACGCGCCGACGGCATGCTGGCGTTCAAGGACATGAACCCGCAGGCGCCCACGCACCTGCTCATCATTCCCACGACGCATGTCGGCTCGCTGAACGACGCCAAGGATGCCGCGACGCTGGGCAAGTTGCTGTTGTTCGCGCGCGACGTCGCCCAGGACTCGGGAATCGCGACCAGGGGCTATCGGGTCGTCGTGAACACGAACCCGGATGGTGGGCAAACGGTCTTTCATCTGCATCTGCACGTCCTCGGTGGTCGAGTCATGCACTGGCCGCCGGGTTAGCCTTGCCCTGCGTGCGACCCTGCGCTAAGTTCGTGTGTCTCTACCCACTTAGGAAAACGGAGCCTTATGCCGGAAGTCATCATTCACGATGACGAGAGCTTTGAGCGTGCACTGAAGCGCTTCAAAAAGAAATGCGAAAAAGCAGGAATTCTCGCCGACCTGCGTAAGCACCGTCACTACGAAAAGCCCAGTGAGCGTAAGAAGCGCAAGATGAACGCGGCGCGCCGCAAGAATCGCAGGCCGCGCTACGCGTAAATGGTGGCTCCGAGCTTAGCAGACCGGCTGCGCGCCGCGATGAATGAAGCGAGAAAACAACGCGATCAGGCGCGCACCCTCCTCCTCTCCACGATCCTCTCCGACGTCAAAAACCGAGAAATCGAGCTCAACCACGTCCCGACGGACGACGAGACTGCGGACGTGTTGCGGCGCGGCGTGAAGCGGCGCCGCGAGTCTGTGGAGGCGTACGAGCAGGCAGGCCGCACCGAGCGCGCCGATACTGAGAAGGCGGAGATCAAGGCCCTGGAGGAATTCCTGCCGGCGGGTATCGCACCCGAAGAGATTCGCGCGGCTGTGCGGGAGGCGATCGCGGGCGGGGCGAAGGACATAGGGAAGGTGATGGGTGCCGTCATGCCCCGGTTCAAGGGGCGGGCCGACGGCAAACTCGTGAACACAATAGTGCGCGAGGAGCTGGCGGGATCGACGCAAGCCTAGACACACTGGAATTTGCGCAGGCCCTGGCGCGTGTGGCCGAGCACGCCGCCGGAGCCCTGGGTGCCGCACGCGTCGCAGCCCGTCGTCCCGAGCACGATCCCGCGTCGATTCGCGCGGCGCTGGCGCAGGTCGCCGAGTTGGCCGCGCTGCTCATTACCGATGACTCGATTCGCGCCGAGCCGGTCCCCGACATTGCAGCATCGCTCGAGCTGCTCGACGTTCCCGGCAGCGCCCTCGAAGCGCCGGCGCTCGCGGAGCTGACGGTCGCACTCGCGGCGATGCGCGTCGTCGCGGCCGATCTCAAGCGTCTCGAGACGACGCACGACGCACGACGCACGGCTGCACTTCGCGTTGATCCGCCGCCCAAACAGCTCGAGACCAAGCTGGTGCAGTCGATCGCACCCGACGGCACCGTGCTCGATTCGGCCTCGAAGGATCTCGCCCGGGCCCGCCAACAGGTGCGCGAAGCGCGCAAGCGCGTGATGGACCGCCTGGGCGCCATCCTCGGCGGCCTCGATGCGACCGAGCGCGCGCCGGACGCCGCCGTCACCGTGCGCGGCGGCCGCTATGTGATCCCGATCCGCAGCACCGCGCGCGCCCGCGTGGGCGGCATCGTCCACGACGAATCGGCGACGCGCAGCACCGTGTTCGTCGAGCCGCCCGAAATCATCGAGCTGGGCAACGAGCTGCGCGCCGCCGAATCCGCGGAGCTGCGCGAAGTGTTGCGCGTGCTGCGCGAGCTGACCGATCTGTTGCGCCCGCAGCGTGCCACCATCGCCGCGGCGTGGGAGATGTGCATCGCGTTCGACGATCTCTGCGCGCGGGCGCGGTATGCGGTCGAGGTGAACGGCTTCGTGCCGGAGATCGGTGGCGTCCTGAAGCTTAAGGGCGGTCGTCATCCGCTCATCGATCATGCGGTGCCATTCGATCTGGAGCTCGTTTCCGACGAGTTCACCGTCCTCGTATCCGGCCCCAATACCGGTGGCAAAACGGTGCTCATCAAGGCCGTCGGTTTATTGGCGCTGCTCACGCAAAGCGGCATCGTCCCGCCAATCGGTCCGCATTCGTCGTTGCCGGTCTTCACCGCGGTGTTCGCCGACATTGGCGACCGGCAGTCGATCGCCGCGAGTCTCTCGACCTTCTCCGCGCATGTCGCCGTGTTGCGAAGCATTCTCGATGGGGCGGGACCCGGCTCGCTGGTGCTGCTCGACGAGATCGGCAGCGGCACCGATCCCGCCGAGGGCGGCGCCCTGGCTGCCGCGACCCTGAAAACGCTGACCCGGCGGCGCGCGATCACGCTCGCCACGACGCATCTTGGAGCCTTGAAGCAGCTGGCCGCCGAGACCGTCGGGATCGTCAATGCCTCGCTCCAATTCGATGCCGAAACACTGACACCGACGTACCGCCTGCTGAAAGGCGTGCCCGGCCGATCGTACGGGTTGGCCATCGCGCGGCGGCTGGGGATTTCGTCCGACGTGCTGGCCGAGGCGGAGCGCGCGGTGCCTGACGCCGAGCGCACGCTGGACCGGTTGCTCGCCGCGGTGGAAACCCGCGGGCGAGAAGTGGACGCGCGGGCCACGGAGCTCGACACCCGTGCGGCCCGGCTCGAGGCGGAGCGTCAGAACCTCGCCAACCTCGAAGCGCTCGAGGCCGAGTTACGCGCGCGAGAAAAGGCACTGGATAAGGACGCACGCGATCGGGCCCGCGCCTATTTGCTCGAAGCGCGGAAGACGGTTGAAGCCGCACTGGCCCAGGCGCGCGCGGCGGTGGATGAGGCGACGGCGAAGGAAGCGCGGAGGATGGTGGAGGAAGCGATTGAGAAGACGGGTGGAAAGTTGCACAGTGGCAATGTTGGAATGAAGAACCTGAAGGTTGGAGATCGAGTAAGGACTGGGCAGGGCAAGGCGGGTGTGGTGAAGGAAGTGCGGGATAATGGGCGCGTGGTGGTTGAAATCGGTGCGGTGCGGTTGGTGATC
>DASPXD010000074.1:0-2055 GCA_035637435.1 Gemmatimonadales bacterium | reverse complement strand
GCACCCCGACATCCGGACGCCGCCGGTCGGCCGGTACTACAGCGTGAACGAGAGCAACTGGAACCGCTGGACGCCGTCGGTGCAACGCGTGGTCGCAGCGTTCAAGAATGGCGAGGGCAAGGTCCAACCGAAAAACGCGCGTTACATCGGGTCCCTCGTCGCCGATTTCCATCGCAATCTCATCTCCGGCGGCATCTTCCTCTATGCGGCCGCGACCAACTATCCCCAGGGCAAGCTGCGCTTGCTGTACGAGGCGGCGCCGCTCGCGTTCGTGGTGGAGCAGGCGGGGGGCCGGGCGACCGACGGCTGCCGACCTATTCTCGACATCGTGCCGGAGAGCCTGCATCAGAAGACGCCGCTCGTGATCGGCAGCAAGGACGATGTCGCGTTCGCCGCGCGGATTCTCTCGGCCGACGCCGCCGTGGGCGCCAAGTGAGCGACCGCAAGCCGGTCTACGGTCCCGACGACTGGCGCGCCGAGCCGACGCGCGAGCTCGGCGCTCCGGGCGCGTTTCCTTTCACCCGGGGCGTCCATCCCTCGATGTATCGCGGCAAGCTGTGGACCATGCGGCAGTACGCCGGGTTCGGGACCGCGGAGGAGACGAACGCGCGGTTCCGGCATTTGCTCACGGCGGGTCAGACGGGGTTGTCGGTCGCGTTCGATCTGCCGACACAGATGGGGTACGACTCGGACCATCCCATGGCTGAGGGGGAGGTGGGCCGCGCCGGAGTGGCGATCGACACGGTAGACGATCTGGCGCGCCTGTTCGACGGCATTCCGCTCGATCGTGTGTCCACGTCCATGACCATCAACGCGACGGCGCCCGTGCTGCTCGCGATGTACGTGGTGGTGGGGGAGGAGCAAGGCGTGCCGCGCGGCAAGCTGCAGGGCACCGTCCAGAACGACATCCTCAAGGAGTTCATCGCGCGCGGCACGTACATCTATCCGATCGAGCCGTCGCTGCGCCTCGCGATCGACGTGTGCCGGTTCGTCACGATCGAGGGCATGAGCGTCAATCCGATCTCCGTGTCGGGCTATCACATGCGGGAGGCGGGCGCGACGGCGGCGCAGGAGGTGGCGTTCACGTTCGCGAACGGCCTCGAATACGTGCGGCGGGCGCTGGCCGTGGGACTGGACCTCAATCAGTTCGCGCCGCGGCTCTCCTTTTTCTTCGCCGCGTTCACCGACTTGTTCGAAGAAGTCGCCAAGTTCCGCGCGGCGCGACGTCTGTGGGCCCGTCTCATGAAGGAGCAGTTTCAGGCCAACGACGCGGCCTGTCGGCTGCGATTCCACACGCAGACCGGGGGCTCGACGCTCACGGCACAGCAGCCAGAAAACAACGTGGTGCGCGTGGCGATCCAGGCGCTGGCGGCCGTGCTGGGGGGCACGCAGTCCTTGCATACCAATGCCTACGACGAGGCGTTGGCCTTGCCGACGGAGCAAAGCGCCACGCTGGCGCTCCGCACGCAGCAGATTCTGGCGCACGAGACCGGGATTCCCGAGACCGTCGACCCGGCGGGCGGGAGCTGGTATGTGGAGGCATTGACGGATCGCGTGGAGCGCGAGGCGCGAGGCTTGCTCGAGGAAATCGAGCGGACGGGTGGCGCGGCGCGGGCGGTCGAGCGGGGGCAATTTCAGGACGCGATCGCGCGCAGCGCGTACGAGGCCCAACGGGCGATCGAATCGGGGGAGAGCCTAGTGGTCGGCGTGAACGAGTACGCGGACGAGCAGGACGTCCCGTCGGTGCCGGCGCCGGAGTATTCGGCGCTGGCGCGGGCGCAGCGCAGACGCGTCGCGGAGCAGCGCGGGACGCGGGAGGCGGGACGCGTGCAGCGGACCTTGGAGGCGCTGCAGACGGCGGGGCGCAATCCCGCGGCAGCGCTCATGGAGCCGATTCTCGATGCGGTGCGGGCGCGGGCGACCGTGGGAGAGATCTCGGACGTGCTGCGGGGAGTGTGGGGAGTGTACCGGCCGGCTTAGGCGGCAGCGCCGCCATTGCGGGCGCAGCCAACCCGCGATCAATTAGACATCATGGAGACGGTGTACCAGATCGTA
>DASPXD010000073.1:0-3353 GCA_035637435.1 Gemmatimonadales bacterium | reverse complement strand
CACCCCCGGAACGAAAACGGCCGCTCAGCTGAGCGGCCGCGGGAAGCGACTCCCTGAAACAATCATCGCCCGGACCAATAAGAGCCGCGGGCGAGTCGCTTTTTAGCACCTTGTTTAACGTGGCGGCAATACGCGGCAAATCACCACGGGTCGTCAGTTGTAAGGGTACTCTACCCCTCCGGTCCCTATGCCGTCAAGGGCTGAATTCGCGCAGCCGTTGACCGTCATCGTCCCCAACGCTATATCCGGCACCTCGCTCGGATCGAGGGACGATGGTGGAATCGTGGATCGCTCCGCTCGACTCAGGTGACCCGGAGCGGGCTTGGGACCTTTTCGTCGAGCGCTACCGCCGGCTGATCTTCGGCGCGATCCGCCACTACACCGCCGAACCCGACGACGTGATGGACGTGTTCGCCCACGTGTGCGCGGCCTTTCGCGAGAACGACTTCGCGCGGCTGCGCCGGTGCGCCGCCCGCTGGGAACCGACGCGCCCGCTTTCCACGTGGCTCGTGGCGGTCGTTCATAATCGCACCATCGATTGGTTCCGCCACCGCGACGGCCGCGCGCGCGTCTCCGCGGTCGCAGCGAGGCTCCCGCCACTCCAGCAGCGCATCTACCAGTACGTGTTTCTCGACCAGCGCTCGCACATCGAGGCCTACGAATTACTGTGGTCCCGCGATGGCGCGAGACTCTCGTTCGGTGACTTCCTCAAAGAACTGACCGCGACCTATGCTGCCGCCTCCGCCGACCGGCGCGGCCGGGTGACGGGAGAGCTCACGCCCCCGCCACCCGACGCCGCGAATCGCCCGACGGATCCCGCGGAGCTGGTGGAGCGCCAAACCCTGCTCGCCCGGGTCCTCGAGACCCTTCCCCCCGATGATCGGTTGGCCGTACAGCTGTATGTCGTCGACGAGATGACAGCCGAACAGGTGGCGCGGGCCCTGGGATATCCCAACGTCAAGACGGTCTACAACCACGTGTATCGAGCTCTCGCGGCGGTCCGGGCCTGTCTCGAGCAGGCATGGTCTGAACTGGCGGCGCTGAGTTCGGACTTCACAACCACTCCAGCGGGACCCGATACAGCTCGAAGACGCGGTCCGACGTCAGGATGGTCAGGCCCTCTTCCAGCGCCTGCGCGATGAGCAAGCGGTCGAACGGATCCGCGTGGTGTCGCGGCAGGTCCCGCAACAGATCGCCGTGTCGGATGGTCACCGCAAGCGGCAGAAACCGATAGCGATCCACGATCGCCTCGACCGTGTCCTTAAGGTCCAGTTTGTCGAGCGCCCGCTTGACAGCGATCTCCCAGGCGCTGATCGCACTGACCACGACAAGTTCGGCCCGCTGCACGACACGCACTGCAGCGGGCCGAAGCTTGCCGAGGTGCCACCGCACCAGGGCATTCGTGTCGAGGAGCAGCCTCACCCGGACTCGCCGTAGAACAGCCGTAAAATCTCGGGCGGCAAGGGGGCATCGAAGTCATCGGCGATCCAGCCCCTGCCCTTCCCCAGCCCCGGCTTGCGGAGGTGGCGCGTATCCCTGGGCGCCAGCGGGACCAGGCGCGCCTTGGGCTTGCCAGACTTGGCGATGACGATCTCCCGCCCCTGAGCGGCCTGCTCGACCAGGTCGGAGAGATGCGTCTTCGCCTCGTACAGGCTCACGGTCTCGCGCACCCGACGCGGCTTCTTTTTTCCCATACGGCAATCTACCCAATTTGACCAAATTGGTCAAATCATTGGAAGACTCACGGACTGAATTCCGTATCGATCTGCGCCCGCTGCAGCGTGCCCGAGAAATCGACGTAAATCGTCTTGGTCTCCGAATAGAAATCGTAGACCTCCCACCCACCCTCGCGATGGCCATTCCCTGTCTGCTTGACCCCCCCAAACGGCAGGTGCGCCTCCGCGCCGATCGTCGGCGCATTGACGTAGGTGATGCCGGTCTCGAGCTCGGTCATCGCCTGGAACGCCCCATTGATGTCGCGCGTGTACAGCGAGCTCGACAGTCCATATTTCACGCCGTTGTTGATGCGGATCGCCTCGGGCAGGTCCTTCGCCTTGAGGACCGCGAGGACGGGGCCGAAAATCTCTTCCTGCTCGACCCGCATCCCCGGCTTCACCCCGGTCAGCACCGTGGGCTCGTAGAACCAGCCACACTCGAGCCGCTTGTCGCCCTGCGGAATGCGCCCGCCGAGCGCGACGCTGGCGCCTTCTTTCTTCGCGATCGCGACGTACTCGGCCACCTTCTGCCGCGCCTCTTCGTGGATCAGTGGACCAACTTCGGTCTTGGCGTCGAGCCCAGGACCGAGCCGCAGCTTGCCGGCGCGATCGGTCAGCATCTGCACGAACCGGTCGTGGATCTTTTCGTGCAAGATCAGCCGGCTCGTCGCGGTGCAGCGCTGCCCCGTCGTGCCGAACGCGCCCCACAGCACACCATCGAGCGCGAGATCGAGATCGGCGTCGTCCATCACGATCATCGCGTTCTTCCCGCCCATTTCGAGCGACAGCCGCTTGTGCATCTTGCCGCACGTCGCGCCGATGGCGGACCCGGTCTCCGTCGAGCCGGTAAACGAGATCACCGGCACGTCCGGATGCTCGACGAGCGCGCGACCGACGACCGAGCCCTGCCCATGCACGAGCTGGATCACTTCAGGTGGCAGCCCTGCTTCGAGCAGAATCTCCACGAGCAGATGGGCGGTGTGCGGCACATCCTCGGCGGGCTTGAAGATCACGGCGTTTCCGCACAGCAGCGCCGGAAACATCTTCCAGGTCGGAATGGCGAGCGGGAAGTTGAACGGCGTAATCAGCCCCGCGATCCCGATCGGCCGGCGATAACTCATCGCCCATTTGTTCCGCAGCTCCGACGGCACGACGCGGCCGAACAGGCGCCGGCCCTCGGTGGCGGCGTAAAACGCCGTATCGATCCCCTCCTGGACGTCGCCGTCGGTCTCCGCGACCACTTTTCCCATTTCGCGCGTCATGGCCCGTGCGACCGCGTCCTTGCGCTCGGCGAGCAGCTGGCCCACGCGCTGCAGCACCTGCCCACGGATCGGTGCAGGTGTCTTGGACCACACGGCGAAGCCGCGCCTGGCCGACGCGATCGCGCGCTTCAGGTCATCTGGTCCCGAGCGCGGAAAGCGACCGATGACGTCGTTCCAGTCGGCGGGGTTGCGATTGTCGAAGTATTCGCCTGTGGACGGGGCGACCCAATCACCGGCGATGAAATTCTTGAATTCAGGAGGCATGGATCTCAGGGTTCGGGACAGAAGAATGGTATGGGTGTCTTCCCGTAGAGTCGCGGCAACAGCTGGCGGCCAGCGAGCGCGAGCCCCCAAATCATCAGGACGATCGATAGTG
>DASPXD010000072.1:0-12413 GCA_035637435.1 Gemmatimonadales bacterium | reverse complement strand
GTTCACCGGCACGGCGCCCCGCAATCCGCCCATCGACATGAGCGAAGAGGCGGCGTGCAAGGCGAAGTACACGACGACGCCGACGGAGGAGAACGTCGTGGCGGGCCCGGCCAACGCGCTCGCCAACGTCTTCGTGTACGTGAGCGCCGGCGTGCCCGCCGGTCAGACATTCACGGCTCCCGCGACGGCGGTGGTGCTGGATCAGAGCGGCTGCCGCTACCACCCCCACGTCTTTGGCGCGATGGTGGGGCAAGACATCGAGATCAAGAATTCCGATCCGCTGCTGCATAACATCAAAGCGATGGCGAAGAAGAACCGGCCGTTCAATGTCAGCCAGCCCAACGCCGGCATGACGAAGACGGTGACGTTCACGGCGCCCGAGGTGATGGTCAACCTCGAGTGCAACGTGCACGGTTGGATGCACGCCTACCTCGGCGTGCGCCCAGACCCGTTTTTCGCCGTCACCGGGCCGGACGGCAGCTTCTCGATCAAGGGCCTGCCGCCCGGGACGTACACCATCGAGGCCTGGCACGAGAAGTTCGGCACCCAGACGGCGACCGTGACGATCGCCGGCAGCGAGAGCAAGACGGCCAACTTCACTTTCGCCGCGCACTAGGCGCGAGGAGAGCGCGATGCGTTGGTGGCTTCCCGACGCAGGATCGACGTTCGCGGGTCCGATCGACACGCTGTTCCTGGCGATTCTCATCATCACCGGGATCACGTTCGTGATCGTCGAGGTCGGCTTGATCACGTTCGTGATTCGCTACCGCGGGCGGCCGGGCCGGAAAGCGTTTTACACGCACGGCTCGACACGCGCGGAGGTGATCTGGACGGCGATCCCCGCCGTGACCATGGTCGCGCTCGGTCTGATCAGCAATCACTACTGGGTGCTGATCAAGAACAAGAAGAGCATCCCACCGAACGCGTACCATCTCGGCGTCCACGCGAAGCAGTTCGAGTGGCAGGTCACTTATCCGGGCAAGGACGAGAAGCTCGGCACTGATGACGACTTCACCGTGCGGAACCAGCTGCACGTGATCGTCAACCAGCCGACCGCCGTCGAGCTCACCTCCGAAGACGTGATCCACTCGTTCTTCGTCCCCGAATGGCGTCTGAAGCAAGACGCGGTGCCGGGCATGCACATCATGGCGTGGTTTCAGCCGACGAAAACGGGCGAGTACGAGATCGGCTGCGCCGAGCTGTGCGGCATGGGGCACTACAAGATGCGGGCGCGGGTGTTCGTGCACACGCCCGACGAGTACAAGGCGTGGGTCGCCCAACAAGCCGCCGGAGGCTCTGAATGACCACTGTCGCGCATACACGAACAGAGGCTCACTCGGAGCACGCGCCGATGAGCTTCTGGCGCAAATACATCTTCTCGACCGATCACAAGATCATCGGCATCCAGTTCCTGTTCGTCAGCCTGTTCTTCCTGCTGGTAGGGGGACTGCTGGCGATGCAGATCCGCTGGCAGCTGGGATTCCCGGGCAAGCCGATGCCGGGCGGCGGGATCCTGCCGGAGTCGATGGTCTCGGGCGGCGTGATTCTCCCCGAGTACTACATCCAGCTCGTGACGATGCACGGCACGTTCATGGTGTTCTTCGCGATCATGCCGCTGCTCGTCGGGGTGTACGCGAACTTCCTGATTCCGCTGAAGGTGGGAGCGCACGACATGGCGTTCCCACGCATCAACATGTGGTCGTTCTGGCTCGCGCTGCTCGCCGGTCTGATCATGCTGGCGGGCTTTTTCGTGCCCGACGGCGCGCCGCGCGCGGGCTGGACGATGTACGCGCCGCTCTCCGCACGGCCCGATCTCTCCGGCGCCACGATCAGCCAGAAGCTGTGGAGCATCTCGATCGTCGTGCTCGGCTTGTCGTCGGTCATGGGCTCGGTGAATTACATCACCACCATCATCAATCACCGCGCGCCCGGGATGTACTGGTTCCGCATGCCGCTGTCGGTATGGGCGCTGTTCATCACGGCGATTCTCGCGGTGCTGGCGCTTCCCGTGCTCCAGGGCGCGGCGATCATGCTGCTGTTCGACCAGAGCATCGGCACGCACTTCTTCGATCCGGTCGCGGGCGGGCAGGCGCTGCTGTGGCAGCACCTCTTCTGGTTCTTCGGCCACCCCGAGGTCTACATCCTGATCCTGCCCGCGATGGGCATGGTCTCGGACATCATCGCCAACGGCAGCCGCAAGCCGATTTTCGGCTACCACTCGATGGTGTTCGCCATCATCGGCATCGCGTTCCTGGGGTGGCTCGTGTGGGGCCATCACATGTTCATGAGCGGCATGAACCCGACGCTCGGGTCGACGTTCATGGTTTCCACGCTGCTGATCGCGGTGCCGTCGGCGGTCAAAGTGTTCAACTGGATGGGCACGATGTGGCGCGGCAACCTGCGCTTCCACGTCCCAATGCTCAACGCCATCGGCTTCGTGTCGATGTTCACGATCGGCGGGTTGTCGGGTATTTTTATGGCGGCGACGCCGGTGGACATCCCGCTCCACGATACGCAGTTCATCGTCGCGCACATCCACTACGTGTTGTTCGGCGGGTCGCTGTTCGCGCTGTTCGCGGCCATCACCTACTGGTATCCCAAGATGTTCGGCCGGATGATGAATGAGGGGATCGGGAAGGCGCACTTCTTCCTGACGTTCATCTTCTATAACATGACGTTCTTCCCCATGCACATCATCGGGATGGGCGGCCAGATGCGGCGCATCTACGATCCGACGATCTACGACTTCCTCAAGCCGCAGCAGCCGCTCAATGTGTTCATTTCGTACAGCGCGTTCGCGCTGTTCGCCGTACAGATCTTGTTCGCGTTCAACTTCCTGTGGAGCCTCAAGTTCGGGAAGAAGGCGCCGCAGAATCCGTGGGACGACAACGGCATGGAGTGGTCACTGCCCAATCCCGCGCCGCACGGCAACTGGGATCGGACGCCCAACGTGTACCGCGGGCCCTACGAGTTCAGCGCGCCGGAGGCCGGCGACAAGGATTATCTGCCGCAATACGTGAAGCTGCCCACTGACCGCGATCCGGTACCGGCCCCCGCGCCGGCCGGCCATTGACCGGGAGAATGCGATGACGCACGCGACGCAGACGCTCGATCAGATGCGGCCGCCGTTCCCGGCCGAGGTGGGGTCGGGAGTCTACAGCAACAAGCTGGGGATGTGGGTGTTCCTCGCGAGCGACGTGATGTTCTTCACGGCGCTCATCGGCTCCTACATCATCCTGCGCTTCGGCATGCCCTCGGCGTGGGCGCGTCCCGGGGCGGTGCTGAACGTGCCGCTCACGGGCGTCAACACGTTCCTGCTGATCTGCTCGTCGGTCGCGATGGTCAAGGCCTACGCCGCGATCGCCGACGGCAAGAAGTACTTCCTCCGGAAAGTCCCCGGGAAGACTCTGCAGGACGGCGGCCTCAAGTTCTGGCTGCTCGTGACGATCATCTGCGGCGCAGGGTTCGTCGGCGTACAGCTGGTCGAATACATCAAGCTGGTCGGCGAGGGCTTTACCCCCGCCGGATATCGGGAAGGCTCGCTGCTCGCCGAGCACGCGCTGGCCGACCCTGCGAAGTACGGCGCGGGCGTGGCGGGGATGTACGGATCCACGTTTTTCACGATGACGGGATTCCACGGCTTCCACGTCACGTGCGGCGTGATCAGCATGCTGTACCTCTACTTCACTAAAGTGCTGCCCGAGAAGTACTCGGCGCAGGATTATCGCGGCATCGAGGTGATCGGGTTGTACTGGCACTTCGTCGACCTGGTATGGATCATCCTGTTCACGATCGTCTACCTGATCTGAGGACGAGCGCCCCATGACGACTCCGCAGCCGACCACGCACGTTCGGCCGAATTACCTGTTGATCTGGCTGTACCTGTTCGTGATGACGATCGCCGAGGTGTTGCTGGCGTTCGAGCTGCCGGTGACCCAGAATCTGAAGCTGATCCTGTTGCTCATACTGGCCGTGTGGAAGGCGATGCTCGTCGCGTTGTTTTTCATGCATCTCAAGTTCGAGCGTTGGCGCCTGCGGCTGATTTTCATCGTGCCCTTGCCACTCGCGGCGATTCTGGTGACCACGGTCATCATGGAGAAGGTATTCTAGCCAGGTCGCTGCTCGAGCTCACCAAGCCGCGCATTACGCAGCTGGTCCTGCTGACCGCCGCCGCGGGGTTCTACCTCGGCGCGCGCGATCACGTGAACCTGCTCCTCCTCTTCAGCACGCTGATCGGCACCGCGCTCGTGGCCGGCGGGACGAATGCGTGGAATCAGATCCGCGAGCGGGACGTCGACGCCCGCATGGCGCGCACCCGCGGGCGGCCGTTGCCATCGGGCCGGCTCACGCCGCGCGCCGCAATCTGGTTCGCGACGGCGATCACCGTGGCCGGTGTCGGTTGTCTCGCCGTCATGGTCAATCTGGTGACCGCGCTGCTCGCGGCGCTGACGTTCGCGACCTACGTGCTGGTGTACACGCCGCTGAAGCGGACGACCTCGCTCAACACGCTAGTCGGCGCCGTGCCGGGCGCGCTGCCGATCGTCGGCGGATGGACCGCGGCCGGCGGCAGCCTCGGCGTGGCCGTCGCGGCATTGTTCTGGATCCTGTTCCTCTGGCAGCTGCCGCACTTCCTCGCCCTCGCATGGCTGTATCGCGAGGATTACCGCGCCGGTGGCTTGCGCATGCTGAGTCTGGCCGATCCCGACGGCCGGGACACGGGCCGGATGGCGCTGCTGTATGCCGTCGCGCTGCTCCCCATCAGCCTCGTTCCCACGCTGCTCGGCATGACGGGCGCATGGTACTTCCTCGGCGCGCTGGCGCTCGGGCTCGCGTATGTCGCTGCGGGCACGGGCCTCCTCGTCGGCGCCACGCCGGCGCGTGCCTGGCGCCTGTTCTTCGTCTCGATCGTCTACCTGCCGGCCCTGTTGACGCTCATGGTGCTCGACAAGGTGGCGGCATAGTGGTGCTCCCCCCCTCCCCATGATCCCGTTTCATCGCGTGCTGATCACGACCGGCATCGTGTTCTGCGGCGGCTTCGCGCTGTGGTGCCTGTGGCGCGGTCAGATGGCATTGGGCATCGGCTTCGGCGCCTTGGGTGCGGGACTCACCTATTACTTGCGTCACCTCCGACGCTTCATCGGCCGATGACTCCGATCCTGGCGCTGCTGCTGCACGGCGACGATATGGACATCATCTACTTTTGGAGCGCTATCGTGATGGTTGCGCTCCCGCTCATCGTGTTCGGCGGGCTCACGTACTTCGTGGTGAAAGCGTCCCGCAAACAGGCTCGTTAGATTCCCGCCATGGCCGGTGCCTCGGAAAAACGCCAAGTCGTCCGCTACGCCTTCTACAAGCTCGATCCAGCCTGGCGCAGGCTGACCGCCGAGCGGCAAGCTTCCGCCAAGATCGAATTCGGCGAGACCCTCGAGCGCTACAACGGGCGGCTGCTGCTGCGGCCCTACGGGCTGGTCGGCATTCGCGGCGACACCGACTTCCTGCTGTGGCAGGTCGCCGAGGATCTCGACGCCCTCGTCGAGCTGCAGACCGCGCTCAATCGCACCGACCTGGGCGCCTATCTCTCGATTCCCTACAGCTACCTCGCGATGACGCGTCGCTCGATCTACGAGTTTCCGGCCGCCGAAACGGCGCACGAGCAGCGTCTCGTGATTCACCCGAGTGCCGCCAAATACCTGTTCGTCTATCCATTCATCAAGACGCGCGCCTGGTACGCGTTGCCCAAGGCGGAGCGCCAGCGGATGATGGACGAGCACGTCCGCGTCGGCCGCAAGTATCCGGCGATCCGGCTGAACACCACATACTCCTATGGGCTCGACGATCAGGAGTTCATCGTCGCGTTCGAAGGTGACAATCCCGGCGAATTCCTCGATCTAGTGATGGAGCTGCGTGAAAGCGAAGCGTCCTCCTACACGCTGCGCGATACGCCCACGTTCACCTGCGTGCAGATGTCGCTGTGGGACATGCTGGACACCCTGGGCGGAGCCGGCGCGGCGCACGCCGTTGCCCGCCGCCCCGCACGCGCCGACGGATTCACGCCGGTGGTGGCGGTCGCCGACTTGCCGCCCGGCACCGCCAAGCGCGTGTATGTCGCCAATGACGCGGTCGCGCTCTTCAATGTGAACGGCACGGTGTATGCGATTGCCAATCGCTGCACCCACGCGCGCGCCAGCTTGTCCGAGGGTACGGTCGATCCCGCGCACTGCACCGTGACCTGCCCATGGCACGAAGGGGTGTTTTCGCTGGAGACGGGTCGAGTCCTCGGCGGCCCTCCGGTCCACGCGGTGGCGACGTACCAGGTCAAAGTGGATGGCGACACGATTCTCATTGCCTCTCCGCACGGCGAGGGTCAGCGTCTCACGGTTTCTTAAGGCGTGCCGCCGGGAGCGCACCGACGTCACCCCCGTCTGGTTCATGCGCCAGGCGGGGCGCTACATGCCGCAGTACCGCAAGCTCCGGCAGCGCCACTCCATCCTCGATCTGTGTCATAGTCCCGAGCTGGCCGCCGCGGTGACGCTACAGCCCGTCGAGCGCCTCGGCGTCGACGCGGCCATCATCTTCGCGGACATTCTGCTGCCCTTCGAGCCGCTGCGGTTGGGATTGCAATTCAAGACGGGCGAAGGCCCGATTATCGCGCGACCGATCCGTGATGCGTCCGACGTCGAACGGCTGCCCGCGTTCAATGTCGACGCCGAGCTCGGCTACGTGATGGACGCGGTGCGGCTGGCTCGCCGCGCCTTGCCGGACGGCGTGCCGCTCATCGGGTTCGCGGGCGCACCGTTTACGCTCGCGAGTTACGCCATCGAAGGGGGCGCGAGCCGGACATTTACGAAAACCAAGAAACTGATGTACCAGGCACCCGATACCTGGCACCTATTGTTGCAAAAACTCGCTGACCTGGTTGGCCAATTTCTCGCATCGCAGGCGCGCGCCGGCGCGCAGGCGCTGCAGCTATTCGACAGCTGGGTGGGGTGTCTGTCGCCCGATGATTACCGCACGTACGTGCAGCCGCACAGCAAGCGGGTGCTGGCGCTCGCGGCCCAGGCGGGAGTGCCGCTGATCCACTTCGGTACCGGGACGGCCACGTTCCTGGAGGATTTCGCATCGGCCGGTGGTGATGTCATCAGCGTCGACTGGCGGATTCCGCTCGACGCGGCGTGGGCCCGCATCGGTGAACGTGCGATTCAGGGCAATCTCGAGCCGGCGGCGCTCCTGGCTCCCGCCGCGGAGCGCGACCGCCAGGTCCGCGACATCCTGCGGCGCGCCGCCCGCCGGCCGGGCCACATCTTCAACCTCGGCCACGGGGTCTTGCCGGAGACGGACGTAGCGGCGGTGCGTGCCGTCGTCGATCTGGTGCATGACGGCTGAACAGGTCGCCGTCCTGGTGATGGCCTACGGCGGCCCGGGCAACATCTCCGAAGTAGAGCCGTATCTCCTGGACATCCGAGGCGGGCGCCCGACCAAACCGCAATTGGTCGAAGAGATCCGTGCGCGCTACGCCCGCATCGGTGGTCGCTCTCCGATTCTCGAGCTGACCCGCGCGCAGGCGTCGGCCGTGGGTCGAGTGCTGGGCGACGCGTTTCGTGTCTACGTCGGCATGCGCCACTGGCATCCGTACATCCAGGACGTGGTCGAGGAGATCGCGCGGGCCGGCCACACCCGAGTCGTCGGCGTCGCGATGGCGCCGCATTACTCGAACATGTCGGTCGGCGCGTACGAGAAAAAGCTGCTGCAGGCCGCAGACGGGCGTCTGGACGTCAGTCTGATCCGCAGCTGGTGGAGCGAGCCGCCGTTCCTCGATGCCGTTGCCGACCGCATCACGCAGGCGCTGCAGCTTTTCCCACGGCCCTCCGCAGTGCAAGTCGTCTTCACCGCACACAGTCTGCCGGAGAAGATTCTTGCGTCTGCAGATCCGTATCCCGCCGAGCTCACGGCGAGTGCCACCGCGGTCGCAGCGCGAGCGCGACTGAAAGACTGGCGCCTGGCCTATCAAAGCGCGGGCGCCACCGCCGAGCCGTGGCTCGGCCCCGACGTAGCGGAGGTGCTCAGGGAGCTGGCCAAGGCGGGTCACGAGGCCGTCTTGGTGGTGCCGATCGGGTTCGTCTGCGATCACGTCGAGATCCTCTACGACATCGACGTCGAGTGCCAGGCGCTCGCCAAGCGGCTCGGTGTGCAGCTCGAACGCACCGCATCACTCAACGCTGATCCCGGTCTCGTGGCCGCCGTTGCGGACGTCGTGCGCAAGGCAGCCGCTGAGCGGGGCTGGGCATGAAGGTCGTCGTCGTCGGTGCCGGCATCGCCGGGCTCGCCGCCGCGTGGGAGCTGACGCAAAGTGGCGGCTGCGACGTCACGCTGCTCGAAAGCGAGCGCCGCGCCGGCGGTGTGATCGTGACCGAACAGGTGGACGGGTTCATCGTCGAAGGCGGGCCGGATGGATTCCTCGCGGGAGAGCCCGAGCTGCCCGCGCTCGCTCGCGAGCTCGGCATCAGTGACCATGTCGTGCGCCAGGTAGCGCGCGGGACTACACTGTGGACCGGCAAGGCGCTTCAGCCCATCGACGAAGGCCAGGCGGCGGCGTTGCTCGGCATCGACGCGGCGAAGGCCGAAGTTGCCAAGGGGTTCAGCACGTTTGCGGAGGGCATGGCGGAGCCGGTTGCCGCGCTCGCCCAACGACTCGCCGGCTCATTGCGGTTTGCTCAGGGTGTCGCCGGCATTGTCGCCGAAGCAAACCGCTGGCGCATCGCGATTACGGGGGGCTCAGCGCACGAGGCGGATGGCGTCGTGCTCGCGCTTCCTGCCTTCGCCGCCGGTCGCCTGCTCGAGGCTGTGGGCGTGAAGCACGCCCGCGCCTTGGCCGACGTCATCTATGCGCCGAGCATCACGGTGTCGCTCGCCTATCGCGAGGCACAGCTCGCCAAACCGCTCGGCGGTGCGGGATTTGTCGTGGAATCGCCGCAACAGATCCGGGCATGCACGTACGCGTCCCAGAAATTCCCCGGCCGCGCCCCGGATGGCCACGTCCTGCTGCGCGCGTATCTCCCTCCGATGAACGGCGATCCTGGAGTGGCGGCGCACGCGCAGCTCGCCGCGATCCTCGGAATCCGGGGTGAGCCGCTCTGGTCACGCGCATTCTACTGGGACCGCGGGTTGCCGCGTTATCGCGCCCACCATGCGGAGCACGTCGCGGCGGTGCGCCGGCGCCTGAGCCGGCTGCCCCCGATCGCGATCGCGGGCGCTGGCTACGATGGAGCGGGTGTGTCGGCGTGTGTGCGCTCCGGCAGGGCAGCCGGCCGCCTCATGGCACAGTTGATGGCTCGTTGACGAGCGGGATCACCGCTTCGGCAAAGCGCTCCATCTCCTCGAGTTGCGGGCTGAATTGCAGCAGCAACAGATCGACACCCGCCTGCTCGAACGCGCGGATGCGATCGGCGATCTGGTCGGGCGTTCCGGTGAGACCCGCCTTCAGCCCACGATTCGAGACCGAATAGTCCTCCAGGCTGACCCGTTGCTCGAGCTGGGTGTTGGCGAGCCACTGCTCGTAGTTCGCGTACCCGGCGGCATTCTGTCGCACATTGGTGATTCTCTCGAGCTCGCGCCTGGCGGCGGCTTCAGTCGACCGGCAGACGACGTAGCCGGCCACGCCATAGACGAGCGGCGCGAGGCCGTTCGAGTCACGCAGCGCTTGCATGTCGCCGATCTTGGCGGCCACGCGCTCCGGCGGGTCCCCGTGCATCAAGTAGCCGTCGCAGGCCCGCGCTATCAGCTGCTTCGCCGCGGCGGACTCGCCGCCCGCGTAAACTGTCGGCCGGGGGCGTCGCAACGGCTTCGGCTCAAGAATCGCATCCTCCACCCGATAGTACTTGCCCGCGAAACTGAAGCGCCGCTCAGACCAGAGACCATCCACTACCGCGAGCCATTCAGCGGTCCGCGCGTAGCGAGCATCATGCGTGTCGAACTCCACACCGTATTGCCTGGCCTCTTCGGCCCACCAGGACGAGACGACGTTCACCGAAAGCCGCCCGCCGGAGATATGGTCGATGTTCGCGGCCTGTTTGGCGAGCAGCGCCGGCGGATGGAAGGTGGGGCGCACCGCCACCATCAGCTCGAGCCGTTCCGTCACCGCGGCAAGCGCGGCGGCCGTGGACCACGCGTCCAACGCCGGCGCATCGGGACCCTTGATATCGTTGAGGTTCAGCTCGGCGATCAAGGTGAGATCGAAGCCCGCGCGCTCGCTCGCCCGTGCCAGGCGCCGCACGTACGACCAGTCCGCCGCCATGCGCTCGTCTTCGACGTTGCGCAGCCACCCGCCGAATACCGGCAACCAATATCCGAAGCGCATCAGCTTGCTCCTCCTTCCTGCTCGAGGAAGTCAGCCAGCCGCGCGAACGGATCGAACCCCACGACGCGAGGCGCATCGGCCACGAAGTTGGACAGCGCATTGATGTCGTAGAAGTAGAGACGTCCGTCGCGATCATCGATGGCGTACTCGATGCCGCCGACCTCGATGCCGCACGCCGCCGCGATCTGCTCCACCTGGCGCGTGACCTCGGGTGGAGGCTCGTATCCCTCGACCCGCAGCCCGTTGCGCGGTGCATCGACGGGACAGGCGCTGCGCACCAGCTCGGCACCTTCCGTCGTCTGGCACACGTCGGCCGGGCAGAGATTGAACGTTTCGCCGGAGGAGTAGACGCGGATGGCATACAGGAAGCGCCCGCCGAGCACTTCGACTCTCGTAATGCGGCCCTCTTCGGAAGGGATGAACTCCTGCACCAGCGCGGTCTGATCGGGACCGAGCTCCAGCCCACCCGTCGCCGCGGCGGCCGCGAGCTGGTCCGGCGTATCGAAGCGTCGTATTCCCGCGCCGCTGCCTCCGACGTTTGGCTTCACCACGACGGGAAACTCCAGCTCAGCGGCGGCCGCCGGTGCGTCAGCGGCGTCGTTGATGACCCGGGCTGGTGGATAGGGAAGGCCGAGCTCGCGGAGCACTGACAATTGCAGCGCCTTGGACGTCTCAGCGTGGAAGGCGCGCGAGCCGTTGATGACCCGCACGCCGTTGCGCTCGAGGTGAGCGAGGAATTGATGGGTGTAAAACACCGCGTTGCCGTGGCCACGCTGCCACGCGGACGGACTCATGCGGTTGAATACGAGACCGTACGGCGGCTCACTCCCCGGATCGAAGCGATGCCGGTCGGCGTGCAGGCGTGTGTACGGCGTGCCGCGGCGGTCGAGCTCGGCAAACAACGGAGCGAACCAGTGCGGGTGCTCGTAGTAGATCCCGATCATATCGTCACCCCCGAGGCGAGCGACGCCGCCTCGATTGCGGCGCGCTCGATCCGCTCGACCAGCGCCGGTTCCGGAACGCCGGCGCGGAATTGCGCATCCGTGCCGTAGACACCGGTCGCCACGACGAGCGCGCCCACACTCGCCAGCAGCGGCCGGAGACCATAGTCGACCGCGAGGAGATGCGCCGACCCTCCGCCGGTAGCGATAGGAATCGCGACTTTTCTCGCGAGCGCGTCTTGCGAGAGCAGGTCAAAGAACACTTTCAGCAGCCCACTGTATGTGGCGCGATAGATCGGCGTGCTGACGACGAGAATGGCGGCGTCGAGCACGCCCTGAATGGCATCGGTCACTGCCGCGTCAGGACGCCTCCCGAGTAGCGCCTCGGCCGGCAGTTGCGAGAGGTCGATCAGCCGGGACGGGCCGGCGCCTTGCTTGTCGAGCGCGGCCAGCGCGAGCGCTAGAAGAGCTCGGGAGCGTGACGCTGCGTTGGGACTGCCTGATATCCCGATTACTGGTACCGACACATTTTCCTCCTCAAAAGCGATCGGCCGCGACTCGAATCGTGGAGTCGCGGCCGATCATGGTGCGTGTTGGGCAGGGCGCCCTGTGTTGCTAGGTCATCTCATCCCCATTGCTGACGCGCCAGATCGGCCGCTCTCGTACAACACATCGAGCGACAAACGCGGCAACACATGAGCATGGTGACGGACTTCATTGATCTGGAAACCTAGAGGAGCGTTCGGGCCCGTGCAACCACGGCATCAACGGTCAACCCGAATTCCTTGTAGATGCGTTGGGAGGGTGCGGATTCGCCAAACCGGTCGATCCCCAGGATCACGCCGTTCCCTTCCGGAACCCAGCGATACCAGGACTGCGGCGCCGCCGCCTCCACCGCGATACGCGGCACGCCGGGGATGAGAACCGCGTCGCGGTAACTCTGGGACTGCTTCGCGAAGTACTCCAGGCACGGCATTGAGACCGCTCTTGGCCGTCTGCCGTCAGCCTTCAGCTGTTCGTACGCCCCCAGGATCAGCTCCACTTCCGAACCTGTCGCCATGAGCACCACGTCAGGATCGCTCGAGTCTGCCAGGACATAGCCGCCCTTATGCAGCCCC
>DASPXD010000071.1:0-1624 GCA_035637435.1 Gemmatimonadales bacterium | reverse complement strand
CACGTTCCCCGAGCTCGGCATCTTCTCTGCGTTGTGGAGCGAGCACTGCTCTTACAAGCATTCGCGACCCATCCTGAAGACGTTTCCGACCACCGGTCCGCAAGTCGTCCAGGGACCGGGTGAAAATGCCGGCGTGTTGCGCCTCCCCGGCGGCTGGGCGGTCGCGTTCAAGATCGAGTCCCACAACCATCCGTCGGCCGTCGAGCCCTATCAGGGAGCCGCGACCGGTGCCGGCGGCATCCTGCGCGACGTGTTCACGATGGGCGCGCGGCCCGTGGCGCTGCTCAACAGCCTCCGGTTCGGCCCGCTCGACCAGGCGCGCAACCGCTATCTGTTTGCGGGCGTGGTTCGCGGCGTCGGCGACTACGGCAATTGCGTCGGCGTCCCCACCCTCGGCGGTGAAGTCGATTTCGCCGCTGGCTACTCCGGGAACCCACTCCTCAATGCGATGTGCGTGGGAGTGCTGAAGGAGAAAGATCTGATCAAAGCAGCCGCGCACGGCGTCGGCAACATCCTCCTCGCCGTCGGATCGAGCACAGGCCGCGACGGAATCCACGGTGCCTCCTTCGCGTCGGAAGAGCTGACCCACGAGAGCGAGCAGCGCCGCCCGCAGGTGCAGGTGGGCGATCCGTTCACGGAGAAGCTGCTGCTGGAGGCGAGTCTCGAGCTGATCGCATCGGGCCACATCGTTGCGATCCAGGACATGGGCGCCGCCGGCCTCACGTCGTCGTCGGCCGAGATGGCGGCGCGCGGCGGCGTCGGCGTGGAGATCGACTTGTCCCAAGTGCCGACCCGCGAGCCCGGCATGACGCCTTACGAGATCCTCCTGTCGGAGTCGCAGGAGCGGATGCTCGTCGTGGCCAAGGCCAATCGCGTGAAAGAAGTCCAGGCGATCGCCGCGAAGTGGGATCTTGCCGCGACGCCGATCGGGAAGGTGACGGACGACGGGATGTATCGCTGTCTCTGGCAGGGCAAGGTCGTCGTCGAAATTCCCGGTCAGCGGCTCGTCGAAGACTGCCCGGTCTACTACCCCGATGCGACGGAAGACCCCAAGATCGCGGAGCTTCGCACTGCAACGCCGCACGCCGCACGCCGTCACGCGCCGTTAGAGGCTCTGCTAGCGCTGTTGGATTCTCCATCAGTCGCCAGCAAGCGCTGGGTCTTCGAACAGTACGATTCCACGGTGCAAGCGAGCACGGTCGTCCCGCCCGGCGGCGATGCGGGCGTGTTGCGGGTGCGTCACGAAGAGTTCGGCATCGCGGTGAAGACCGACTGTAACAGCCGCTACGTGCGGCTCGATCCGTACGAAGGCGGCAAGGCGACCGTGGCCGAGGCCGCTCGCAACGTCGCCTGCACCGGTGCGCGGCCGCTCGGCATCACCGACTGCCTGAACTTTGGCAGCCCAGAGCGTCCTGAAATCTTCTATCAATTCCGCGAGGCCTGTCGCGGCATTGCCGACGCCTGTCGCGCGCTTGGGACGCCGGTGACCGGCGGCAATGTCTCGTTCTACAATGAGAGTCCCTCGGGCGCGGTCGATCCGACGCCGGTCGTTGGCATGATCGGATTGCTTGGGCGCGCCGATCGCGCGGTGGCGAGTCATGCCCGCTCCCCGGGCGATGTCGTC
>DASPXD010000070.1:0-1624 GCA_035637435.1 Gemmatimonadales bacterium | reverse complement strand
CACGTTCCCCGAGCTCGGCATCTTCTCTGCGTTGTGGAGCGAGCACTGCTCTTACAAGCATTCGCGACCCATCCTGAAGACGTTTCCGACCACCGGTCCGCAAGTCGTCCAGGGACCGGGTGAAAATGCCGGCGTGTTGCGTCTCCCCGGCGGCTGGGCGGTCGCGTTCAAGATCGAGTCTCATAACCACCCTTCCGCCGTCGAGCCGTACCAGGGGGCGGCGACCGGCGCCGGCGGCATTCTGCGCGACGTCTTCACGATGGGCGCACGTCCCGTCGCTCTGCTCAATAGCCTGCGGTTCGGCCCGCTCGACGACGCGCGCAATCGCTATCTGTTTGCCGGTGTGGTGCGTGGCATCGGCGACTACGGGAACTGCGTCGGTGTGCCGACGCTCGGCGGCGAGGTGGACTTCGCGGCCGGCTACTCGGGCAATCCGCTCGTCAACGCGATGTGCGTGGGTGTGCTCAGAGAGAAGGATCTGATCAAGGCTGCCGCCCACGGGGTGGGCAACGTCCTGCTGGCCGTCGGTTCGAGCACGGGTCGAGACGGTATCCACGGGGCCTCATTCGCTTCCGAGGAGTTGACGCACGAGAGCGAGCGGCGGCGCCCTCAGGTGCAGGTCGGAGATCCGTTCACGGAGAAGCGGCTGCTGGAGGCGAGTCTCGAGCTGATCGCATCGGGCCACATCGTTGCGATCCAGGACATGGGCGCCGCCGGCCTCACGTCGTCGTCGGCCGAGATGGCGGCGCGCGGCGGCGTCGGCGTGGAGATCGACCTGTCCCAAGTGCCGACCCGCGAGCCCGGCATGACGCCTTACGAGATTCTCCTGTCGGAGTCGCAGGAGCGGATGCTCGTGGTGGCCAAGGCCAATCGCGTGAAAGAAGTCCAGGCGATCGCCGCGAAGTGGGATCTTGCCGCGACGCCGATCGGGAAGGTGACGGACGACGGGATGTATCGCTGCACGTGGCAGGGCAAGGTGGTCGTCGAGATTCCAGGGCAAAACCTCGTCGACGACGCCCCGGTCTATCATCCAGAGGCGAAAGAGGACCCGGCCGTCGCGAAGCTTCGGGCATCTACGCCGCACGCCCCACGCAGTTACATGCCTTCAGACGCCTTACTCACGCTGTTGGATTCCCCATCGGTGGCCAGCAAGAAGTGGGTGTTCGAACAGTACGACTCGACCGTCCAGGCGAGCACCGTGATCGCGCCCGGCGGCGACGCCGGCGTGCTGCGTGTCCGTCACGAGGACTTCGGCATCGCGGTGAAGACCGACTGCAACAGCCGCTACGTGCGCCTCGACCCCTACGAGGGCGGCAAGGCGACGGTCGCCGAAGCGGCACGGAACGTCGCCTGTACCGGCGCCCGGCCACTCGGCATCACTGACTGCCTGAACTTCGGCAGCCCGGAGCGTCCTGAAATCTTCTATCAATTCCGCGAGGCCTGTCGCGGCATTGCCGACGCCTGTCGCGCGCTAGGGACGCCCGTGACCGGCGGCAATGTCTCGTTCTACAATGAGAGTCCCTCGGGCGCGGTCGATCCGACGCCGGTCGTTGGCATGATCGGATTGCTTGGGCGCGCCGATCGCGCGGTGGCGAGTCATGCCCGCTCCCCGGGCGATGTCGTC
>DASPXD010000069.1:0-19829 GCA_035637435.1 Gemmatimonadales bacterium | reverse complement strand
TCACTTCTTCAAGCTGGGCGGCGAGTACAACCGGGTGAACTCGGTGCAGACGTTCATCGGGTTTGCCAACAGCCGCTACATCTTCGGCTCGGTCAACGGATTCCTGAATTATGTCGCCGACTCGACCTACGTCGAATGTTCCGGCGGCAGCACGGGCACCGCGTACACCTGCCCCGGAACCGAGACAATCACTGGACCGGTGTTGCTTTACCTGCAACAGGCGGGCGTCGATCAGAACGTGCGCCGTTCGGGGACGCAGCAGATTCCGCAGGACGAGCTGGCGTTCTACGTCCAGGACAGCTGGAAGCCGAATCCCAGCTTGACGCTCAACTACGGCCTGCGCTGGGAAGCGCAGCTCGAGCCCGATCCGATTACGCCGCCGAGTACCGTGTTCTTCTCGCCATTCATCGGTCAGTCGGTGACGAACGCGCGGGGGACATTCGCGTTTCCGTCGGACGGCACGATCCCGTCGGACAAGAAGATGTGGCAGCCGCGGCTCGGCATCGCCTACGATCCGCAGGCCGACGGCAAGCAGGTGTTCCGCGCGAACGCGGGCGTGTACTACGCCCGGATCCCCGGCCTGAACCTGGCGTCCACGCGCAGCACCAACGGGTCGAACGGCCTCACCTATTTCCGGAACAGTCAGCTCACCGGCGTGCTCGGCCGGGTCCCCGGATTCGGCAGTCTGCTGCCCGACTCCGTCCCGCAGAGCTCCGTATTCTTCCCCGATGTCTTCGTGTTCGACAAGAACTTCCAGAATCCGCGCACGTTGAACATCACGGTGGCCTATGAGCGGCAGCTGGGAAGTGATCTTGGCCTGTTGCTGAGCTACACGCACGCCCGGACCGATCATCTCACGCGGTTCATCAACCGCAACGACTCGACGTTCCTGAGCCCCTGGTCCTCCGGTCTTCCGCCGGCCGGGGTCAACGGCATCACGACGCTGACGACGGTCGAGTCGAGCGCCAAGTCCCGGTACAATGGCTTCACCATCGGGCTGAAGCGCGTGCTCGATCCTAATTTCCAGTTTCAGATCAACTACACGTTGTCGTTCGACAAGTCCGACGACGACAATGAGCGCGATCCCTTCACATTCCGGTATGCACACGCGAACAACCTCGCGCCCGAGTACAACTGGAGCGATCGCGACCAGCGCCACCGTTTCAACGGTTGGGCGCTGGTTCGGCTACCCGCAGGGTTGTACATGAACAACCGCTTGAGCTACTACTCTGCGCAGCCCATCTCGGCGAGCTGCGGGCGCGATCTATTCGTGCCGCCGGCCGGCCAGCCCGCCTCCGTGGCGACGGATCGGGTCTGTGCCGACAACTCCGTCCTGAAGCGCAACACGCTGCGCAAGGACAACGCGTACTTCTCGTGGGACGTGCGGCTCTCGCGGCCGTTCAAGGTCGGTGGCCGGAATCAGGTCGAAGCGATGGTGGAGGTGTTCAACCTGACCGGCAACGACAACTTCCACGACCCCTCGTACGGCAACCTGGTCTTCAATTTCGACGGAACGATCCGCAGCGGGCTGGGCGATCCACGCCAGCTGCAGGCCGGCGTCCGCTGGTTGTTCTAGACGGGCGGCACGAAACGGTAGGACAATAGGGGGCGGCCGAAAAACCTGGCCGTCCCCTATTGTTTTTTCAGCAGCACGATGCCGGAAAAGCGCTTGAGTTGTTCGCGCCGCGCTTTCGACGCGAACAGTCCCAGCAGCTGCCACACCCACGCCATTTTCGGCGCGCGCCGTAACCGCCGCGCTTCGTCGAGAATCGCACGATACTCCGCCTCGACCCAACTCGCGGGCGCGAAGAACGCCGTCCCTGCTTCCGGGGCGAACAGCATCGGCGCGTTTCCCGACCGCAACTGGTTGCCCCACGTGCGGCTCAAGAACTGCAGCAGCGCCGGTGAGCCGAGATCGATGAGCCACCAGTGAAACGCCGGCTGAGCCGCCAGATCCCTGGCGAGCGACATGACGTCGTCGGGCTTGAGATAGACGAGCAGCCCCTCGGCGATGACGAGCACGCGCCTCGCAGCGGCGTTGACGCGCTGGAACAGCGCGCGGCGAGCCGCCTGGTCGATGAGGTTGGCGCGCACGAATTCGATCCGGCAGCGGGGCCGCTCGCCGGCAAGCGCCGCTTCCTTGTATGAGAGGATGCCCTCGAGGTCGACGTCGATCCAATGGAGCGTCGCCGGCAAATCGAGTCTGTAGGGGCGCGCATCGAGGCCGGCCGCGAGGTTCAGGACCGTGTCGACGTGCTCTTGGGTCACCAGACGCATGACGATCTCGTCCATGACGGCGGTACGCACGATCATGGGCCAGGCCCAGCGCCGGCCTTGCGGCATGGACGCGAGAATCTGTTCGCCCGCGGGCCCGGCCAGCCGTCGCGCGTAGGGATCGCGGAACAAGGCGTCGGGGCGCTCGCTTTCCATTGCCCGATACATCGCGACCCAACGGGCGGTATCGGATACGCTCGAGATTGGATTGGGGGAGCTCATGACAGGGGCAAAACGTAACCCGCGCGACTATCTTTCGCCCACCCCGAGGCGGTAGCTCAGTTGGTAGAGCAACGGACTTTTAATCCGTAGGTCCTGGGTTCGATCCCCAGCCGCCTCACTGAGATCCCGGCCCCCGCGGCCCCCCGTTGTCAGGCGGCGACATAGGAGCCAGATTCCGTCCGATGCCCTCCATCGTGTGGATCGATGGGACGTGGTACGACCGCGGCAGCGCGGTCGTTTCTGTATTCGACCACGGCCTGCTGTATGGTGACGGCGTTTTCGAGGGCATCCGTGCCTACGGCGGCCGCGTCTTCCGGCTGGATGCCCACCTCGACCGTCTCTTCGGCTCGGCCAAAGCGATTTGGCTGGAGATCCCCATGGCGAAAGAGGCCATGGCGCGGATGATCGAAGAGGGCGTCGCGAAAAGCGGCATCAAGGATTCCTACATCCGCCTGGTCGTCACGCGCGGCGTCGGTGATCTCGGTCTCGATCCGCGGAAATGCGCGAAACCGACCGTCTTTTGCATCTTCGACACGATCAAGCTCTGGCCGCAGGACCGCTACGACAAGGGGCTGACCGCGCTGACCGCCGCGACACCGATTCATCACCGCGAATCGCTGTCGCCGCGCGTCAAATCGCTGAATTACCTCTCCCACATCCTCGCCAAGGTCGAAGGCATCGCCGCCGGCGTGGACGAAGTGATCATGCTCGACGCCGCCGGCTACGTCGCCGAGGCCAGCGGCATGAATCTCTTTGCCGTGTCCAACAGCACACTGCGCACGCCCCCTCCGTACACAGGCATCCTGCGCGGCGTCACCCGCGATACCGTCATCGAGCTGGGCCGCGAGGCCGGATACGGCGTCGAAGAGCTGCCCATGAACCGCTACGATCTCTATACGGCCGACGAGGTATTCCTCACCGGTACCGCCGCGGAGGTGGTGGCGATCTCGAAGCTCGACGGCCGCCTCATCGGCCGCGGGGTGGCCGGTCCCATCACGCGCGACTTGGCGACCCGGTTCCACGCCTATGTGACCCGCGACGACTGATTTTCCCACACCCGCGTCGCAATTGTGGAAAACCCCCTAAAGTATTGACTGGGAATCATCTAAGCCCCATATTGGGGGCCCCTTTGCGCCCTTTCCCCGCTCGAGGTGAGCCATGTCATGGCGAGTAATCGCGCATGGGGACCAGGTTTGGCATGTGGACGCGGTCGCCGAGCGTCGCGCGAATACGGCCGCTTGGCAGTTGGTCTTGTCGTTTCGCGCCGCGTCTGAGCCTCTCCCGGGTCGGCGCCGGTCGTTCTGGACGCCGTATCCGTTGGAGGCCACCTCGAAGGCGTCACTGTTCATCCAGGCCGAGCGGATTCCCGATGCTGCGCTATCGCAGCTGCTCGCGGAGCGTCTGACGTGAGCACGGCGGACCTGCACGATCTCCGGCGGGTCGTGGGTGCCGTGACGCGTCTGCGGGGTGAGACGGTCAAGCAGGTGACGGTGCGTTCCGATGTCCGGCACCTGAAAGTGGAGTTTGACAGCGGACTGATTCTGCTCATCTCGGCGGAGCGCGATTCGCAAGGGCGTCCCCGTCTCGAGGTGGATGTCGTGGAAGCGATGCAGGACCTGGGCGCCAAGCAGCAGATCGAAGTCCGGTTCGACTGAGGGTTCGCGCGTGCCCGACGAGCGCCTGCGATTTCAGGAGTTCGGGTTTCAGCGGCTGGCCAACGGCCGCTGTCGCGCAAAGGTGGTGTTGACGTGGTCGGACGGCCGCCGCTTCGAGGGCTCCTCGGACGGCGTGTCGTCGCAGACCGGCGAGCTGCGCTGTTGCGCCGTCGCAGCCGTGAATGCGTTGGAGCAGGCGGTACAACCGCGTCTCACGTTTGAATTGCTGGGCGTGAAAGCGGTGCGGGCGTTCGACGCGACGGTGGTCATCGTTTCGCTGTCGGCGCGCGCGGACCAGGCGACCCGGCTGGTGGGGTCGTGCTTGACGGAAGCGGATCCGCCGCGCGGCGCGGCACTTGCAGTGTTGAATGCAACGAACCGTTTACTCGGGAATTACTTGGCGACACGATGACACGACGCATTGTTTACTCGATTGTGATGATGGGCGCAGCGGCGCTGCTCGCCGGCTGTGCTGCTGCACATATCCCTCCCGCGCCGATCGTTCCGACCGATCTCAGCACGCGCGACAGCTCGGCCGTGCAGCTCGGCACGGCGCTGGCCACCGTCGAGCAGGATTCCGCCGCCGACCAGTCGGCGCTCGACAGCCTGCACCAGCGCTCCGCGGATTCTCCCACGCCGCCGCGGACCAATGTCGCCGTGCGCGGCGAAGACGTGCGTCGGGAAGCGGAGGACCTGTTCGGCGCCGACGCGAACGCCACGTTCGACATCGACGTCACGAACTTCGCCGGCAATCGCCGCGTGCTCGAGTACCTCGAGTTCTTCCAGCTCGATTCCCGCGACCGCTTCGAGATCTGGCTGTCACGCCTGGGCCGCTATGAAGGCATGATCCGGGAGCGGCTGCGTGCCCGCGGCCTTCCCGAGGATCTGGTCTATCTCACGCTGATCGAAAGCGGACTATCGAATACGGCGGTGAGTCGCGCCCGGGCTGTCGGGATGTGGCAGTTCATGGCTTCTACGGGACGGGGATACGGCCTGCAGATCGACCCGTGGGTGGACGAGCGGCGCGATCCGTTCAAGGCGACGGAAGCGGCGGTCAGCCACCTCCAGGATCTGGTGCAGCGTCTGGGCAGCGTCTACCTCGCGGCCGCGGCGTACAACGCCGGCGCCGGCCGTATCGAGCGGGAGATCCGCCGCCTGCCCGGCGAGCCTGACACCGTGGACGATCAGACCTTTTTCCAGATCGCCGACCGCCGCAACCTGCGGCGCGAAACCCGCGACTACGTGCCCAAGCTCATCGCCGCGGCGCTGATCGCGAAGCAGCCGACCCGCTACGGCTTCACCGATATCGAGCGGCTGCCGCCGCTCGTGTTCGACGAAGTCTCGGTACCGGACGCTACGGGCCTCGATGTGGTGGCACGGCTGTCCGACACCTCCGTGGCGGCGCTGCTCGAGCTGAATCCGCAGTACGTGCGCGGCATCACGCCGCCGGGACGCGGCGTCGTCGTGCGCGTGCCACGGGGCAGAGGGGCGCGCGTGGCGGAGCGCTACGCCGAGCTGCCGATCAACGAGCGTGTCACCTTCGTCGATCATTACGTGACATCGGGGCAGACGCTGTCCGGCATCGCGCAGCGGTATCAGGTTCCGGTGACGATGCTGCAGGCGGCCAACCCGCACCTGCGCACGCATGCGCTGCGCGTCGGCCAACGGATCATCGTGCCGATGAGTGGGCGTGTCGTGCCGCGAGGCGCGTGGAGCACGCCACCAGAGCCCCGGATGCGCCGCGTGTCCACACGCTACGTCGCGTCGAGCGACGGCAGCACGCGGCATCGCGTGGCGGCCGGCGAGACGGTGAGCGGGATCGCCCGCCAGCACGGCGTGGCCCTGATGGCGCTACTGGACGCGAATGATCTGACGATGCGAAGCGTGATCCGGCCCGGCGACGTCCTGCGTATTCCGAGCCGGTAAAGCTACCGGCACCCGTGGTTAGTGGTGCCGGAATCCCTTCATAACTTCCGCTTCATACCCGTTGGCCGGGTTGCGGCCGGCGCCAAGCAGCTGCTCCACCTTGGCGGGACCGCGGTTATAGGCGAGTAGCGCCAGGCTCATGTTGGCCGGATAGCGGTCCAGCAGATCCCGCAAATAGCGGAACCCGATCCGCAGGTTCGTATCCCGGTCATATAGCTGCTGCGTGGTCAGACCCGGCTCGTACAGCCGTGCCGTACTCGGCAACACCTGGGTGAGCCCCACGGCGCCGACGTGGCTGGTGGCGCGCGCATTGAAGCCCGACTCCACCTTCACCAGACGGAACGCCAGGCCGGGATCGATCCCCTCGCTCAGCGCGACGTCGTAGACCGCCGTCGCCATGTCGGCGGGCAGCCGGTAATGGGTCGAGTACTGCATGATCGCGTCGACGCGGTCGAGTTGCAGCCGAGCGACTTCCAGCTCGCCCTGTTTGGCGTCGAGCTGCTGACGCAGCGACCGCAGTTCACCGAGAACCTCGGTGCCCGAGGCGGGCGCGCGCTCCGTATCGGTCGTCGTGCCTCCGGCCCATCCGCCCACGGTACTGATGAGCAGAGCAGCCAGCACGATTATTCCACCGCGTACGATCAAACGTTGAGTTTTCGTCTGCATATTCCTCCCTGTTTCATGACTCTCCGCGAGTGCAGCATGCCGCACCTGCGTCAAGCTCCCGTCAATCATCGCGCGGAGCCTTTTGCTTCTCGACGAGCTGCACGTCCCCGATCACCATGCCGCCGTCCACTGCCTTGACCATGTCGTACACAGTCAGCAACGCGACAGCGACCGCCGTCAGGGCTTCCATCTCCACACCGGTCCGGCCCACACTCCGCACCCTGGCCCAGACCCGCACTCCCGGCAGCGACTCGGCCAAACTCGCCTCGACCTCCACATGGTCGAGACCGAGAGGGTGGCAGAGCGGGATCAGCTCCGCCGTCCGCTTCGCCGCCAGCGTTCCGGCGATCTCGCTGACCGCCAGGACGTCGCCTTTGGCGACGACTTGATCGGCGATCTGCCGAAACGCCTCCTGCGACATCCGGATCGTCCCGCTCGCGACGGCCGTGCGATCCATCACCGGCTTGTCGCCGACATCCACCATTCGGGCGCGACCCGCTGCGTCGAGATGCGACAGCTTCATGAACGTCGCATCGCTTGCAGGTCCTCGGCCAATACGGCAGCGAGCAGCTGTGGGTTCACGTTGCCCTGCGCCGAATCCCGCGCATCCATGACCAACGCGATCGCCTCGACCAGCTTCCCGGTGTCGCCGCCGCGCTTTGCCTCGCTGCGCAGCCTGTCGGCCAACGCATCCAGCATCTCGGTGAACCCGCCGCGCGCCTGAAACGGCACCTGGCCAAGCGCGAACAACAGCGGAGCATCCAGAAACCGGGCTGCCTGTTCGGCCCCCCCGCCCCCCCCGGCCCCCCCCCCCGATTGTCCGGAACGGGGGGTTACTGTCGCAAAGAGCTTGCCAATGCACCCGTCTGCCGCTGTAACTCGTTGTGCTAGTTCAGCTTTATCACTGATTCCGACCGTTTGCTGCGCGAAAGCTGTCACGGCACTGTCGACGATTCGCGCCATACGAACCAGCACAACGCGGGACAAAATCGTCGGAAGCAGGGCATTGGCCTCTGCAGCCGTGATGATGATCACACTGTCCGTCGGCGGTTCCTCAAGCGCCTTGAGCAGCGCGTTCGCCGCCACTTCAGTTCCCACCTGCGGAATCAGCCGCTCCGCTTCCCCAACGATGAAGACCTTCCGCGTGCCCATCGCCGGCGTGAGCGCGAGCCGCCTGAGCAGCAGGCGCACCGTCGCGATCGGGTGGCTGGCGAGTCCGGCCGGCGGCCCGTACAGCGGCTGTTCGCGCCGTGCCGTCATTTCCTCGGCCAGAGCCTCGGCGACGAGCTCGACCTGCTTGTCGGCATCGCCGCCGCCACTGCCACCGCGTTTGCTCAGCTCTACCGGCACAAACCAGTGCACATCGGGGTGCTGCAGCGAGAGCACGAGACGGCAGGGACGGCATTGGCCGCACGGTTCCTGTCCTGGTGCTTCGCATTGAATCAATTGAGCGAGCCACAGCGCGAGACGCTGTTTGCCGACTCCGCGTGGTCCGGCAAGCAATAGGGCTTGCGGCAGCTTTCCGGAGGCGTGGGCGCCCGCCAGTCTGGTCTTAACCCCTTCGTGCCCGATGAGGGGCGGTAAAGGCATGGGGGAATCTAGCTAGGGGGTCAGTGCGCGGCGCCACAATCGATCCTAAGTTATTGCGGGGCAACCAAGTACACTTGTGTTACTGGCCTTGCGCCAATGTAAAGTCTTAATTAACCATACTTTACCGTCTTAAGTGAGCGCACACTCGCCAGATAATGCCGATTTTATCGGTTTTTTCGGTAGTTATTCGGGGTTTCGCTTCGTCGAGCGACTTCATGGCGCCTCCAGTACCTCGCGGACCTTGCGGGTGATCGCGTCGGTCGTGAAGGGTTTGGCGAGATAGGCCACGCCTGGCTCTAGCATCCCGTGACTGTCGATCGCGCCAGCGGGATACCCGGACATGTACAGGACGCGAAGCCCCGGGCGCGCGGCGCGTAGCGTGTCCGCGAGCTTGCGGCCGTCGGTATCGGGCATGACGACGTCGGTCAGCAGCAAGTCGATCATGCCCTTGTGCCGGCGTGCGATATCCAATGCGGCGCGCCCGCGGTCGGCTTCCAGCACGGTGTATCCGTGCGCCGCCAGTGCGCGATGCGTCAGACGGCGAAGCTGCTCGTCATCCTCGACCACCAGCACCGTGCCGCCGCCATGACGGACGGCGTCGGCCGGTGCGAGCTTGCCGATGTCCGCCGGCAGCGCCTCGACGGTTGGCAGGTAGATCTTGAACGTCGTCCCTTTACCCGGCTCGCTGTACAGCCAGATGTTGCCGCCGCTCTGCTTCACGATGCCGTACACCGTCGACAGGCCCAGTCCGGTTCCGCGGCCGGGCGGTTTGGTTGTGAAGAACGGCTCAAAAATGCGCGCCTTGGTTTCCTCGCTCATCCCGGAACCGGTATCGGTGACCGCCAGCATCACGTAGGAGCCCGGGACCACTGCGACGTGCTGCGCCGCATAGTTCTCGTCCAGCCTCGCGTTCCCGGTCTCGATCGTCAGCGTCCCTCCCTCCGGCATGGCATCCCGCGCATTGATGGCAAGGTTCATGATCACCTGCTCGAGCTGATTCGGGTCGGCGCGCGCCGCGCCGAGATCAGGTGCGAGGGCGGTCTTGAGCGCGATGTTCGCGGAGATCAGCGATCGTAGCATCTTCTCGAGGTTCATGACCACGCTGTTGAGATCGATCACGCGTGGCTCGAGCACCTGCTTGCGGGAGAAGGCGAGGAGCTGCCTGGTCAGCGCGGCGGCGCGGCGCGCGGCCTTGCGGATCTCCTCGAGATCCTCGAGCTGGCGCGAGTTGGCGCCGAATTCCACCGCCAACAGGTCCGTGTAGCCGACGATGGCGGTGAGGATGTTGTTGAAGTCGTGCGCCACGCCGCCGGCCAGCTGCCCCACCGCTTCCATTTTTTGCGACTGCAGCAGCTGCTCTTCCAGCCGCTTGCGCTCCGTGATTTCGGTGGCCACGCCGAGCATCGTGGACTTTTCCTGTTCCGGGAGGCGCAACGGCACTTTGATCGTTTGGAACCAGCGGGTCTGCTTGGTGACGGGATTGGTGACCTGCTCTTCGGAGACGAGCTTGGCCCGGCCGGAGGATATTACCTCTCGATCGTCGCGCAAAAAGTGCGCGACCTCCTCCGGGTTGGGATTGAAATCGGCATCGGTCTTTCCGACGAGTGAATCGACGGTCGTTCCGTAGATCTCCGCGGTCGCCTGATTGACGAGCACGAAGCGGCCATCCCAATCCTTCACGAAGATGAGGCTGGGATTCGCGTCGATGATCTGGCGCAGCAGGCGCTCGTGCCGGCGCAACGCCTCCCGCTGCCGCGCGCGCTCGAGTGCTTCCAGCAACGCCGGGCCGAGACGGACCACACGATCCTTGAGGATGTAATCGGCCGCGCCGCTCTTGAGGTAAGCGACGGCGGTTTCTTCATCGAGCGATCCGGTAACGAGAATGAAGGGGACATCGGGCAGCGCCGCGCGCGCCAATTCCAGCGCGCGCCAGCCGCCGAAGCCCGGAATGTTGTGATCGCAGAGTATGACGTGCGGTGCCAACCCCTGCAGGGCCGCGACGAACGCCGGTTCGGTGCTGACGTGCTGAACCTCGGGCCGTGGACTCAGCCGATCGAGCTCGCGCCGGACCAGCACCGCGTCGTTCTCGTCGTCCTCGACCATGAGCACTCGAACCTGTTCCATGCAACAGTTTTGGCGACGCCTTGGATTTGTGTCTGTCAGCGGGCGGGAACTCGGTGAGTAGGGATTTACCTACGAAACGATTTACGATGTTGCGCGCAGGGCGGCGGGACTGATGAGTCCATGTTGCGTCGCGTAAAACGTGAGCTCCGCGTTGGAGCGCATGCGCAGCTTATGCAGCAACCGCGCGCGATAAGTCGTGACGGTCTTGGGCGAGAGTCCCAGTTGCCGGCTGATCGCCGTGATCGGACGGCCGGCGGCCAGCAGCCGGAGGACTTCCAACTCCCGGTCGGACAGCTGCTCGTGCGGTGCCGGGGGCGGTCCGCCCAGGCCGTCGGCGACGGCCTGCACCATCGCCGGGCTGAGATACTTGTGTCCCGCCATTACGCGCTCCAGCGCGCGGAGCAGCTCTTCGGGTGCCGATTCCTTCGTGAGATACCCGGCGGCCCCGATCTCGAGCACGCGCAACGCGAGCTGATCTTCGGGAAACATCGTCAAGATGAGCACGGGCAGTTGCGGCCGCGACGCATGCAGCTCCCGCAGCACGTCGAGGCCGTGACGGTCGGGAAGGCCGAGGTCGAGCAGCACGACGTCCCACCGGTCGCCATACGCGAGGGTGAGCGCCTCCGCTGCCGTGCCCGCTTCTCCGAATTGAACTCCGTCCGGGAGTCCCTGCATGAGCTGGATCAGTCCGCGGCGTACCAGCGCGTGATCGTCTACGACGAGAATGCGAATCATCGCGCGGGCCGTTCGCGACCGGCGATCGATGCGGGCGGGAACCACGCGGCGACGCAGGTCCCTCCGCCCGCCCGCGGCGTCACCTCGAGGACGCCGCCGACCGCGGACGCCCGCTCCCGCATGCCCAGAATGCCGAGCGAGCCGGGGCCAATCGTATCGGCCTCCGTGATGCCGCTCCCGTCATCGTTGATCTCCAAAGCCACGCAGCCACTCTTCATGGCGAGCTCGATGTTCACGCGTGTCGCGCCGGCATGGCGCAGGACATTGGTCAGCGCTTCCTGCACGATGCGGAATAATGCGGTCGCGAGCTCGTCGACAATGGCCTCGTCCGTCGGAAGGACGGTCGCTTCGCACCGGATGCCTGTCCGGTGTGAGAAATCCTGAGCCAGCCACTCGACCGCGGCGGGCAAGCCCAGCTGATCGAGAATCGGCGGTCGCAGATCGGTGGCGATGCGGCGTACGCTTTTCACCAAATCGTCCACCATCAACGCCGTCTCATGCAGACGTGCTTCCAACGCCGGGGCCTCCTTGCGTGCCGCATCCTGTGCGGCGGCGAGCTGGAGCTTGAACGCGGTCAGGGCCTGCCCCAGGCTATCGTGAATCTCGCGTGCGATCCGCGTGCGTTCGCTTTCGCGGATGTCCTGTTCCCGGGTTGCGAGGTTGCGCAGCGCCGCGCGTGAGGCGCGCAGCTGCTCCTCCGCGCGCTTCGCTTCGGTGACGTCGCGATACGTGCCGAGCGTGCACGGTTGGCCGCCCAGCTCCAGGCGGACCAGCGAGAGCACGCCCGTACGCGGCGGACTGCCGCGGGGCCGGAGCTCGATCTCGATATCGGTGACGACGCCGGTCTTGGCGAGCATCTCGATGATCGCGGCCCGCCGGCCGGCGTCGACGACGCCGAGGGCGACGGTCGTCTGACCGATGATCTCGTCGCGCGGGCGGTTCACCAACGCGGTGAACGCTGCGTTCGCGTCCAGGACCATGCCGTCGTCGAGTCGGGTGATCAGCAGCGGCAGGGCGTTCGCGTAGAACGCCTTGCAGAACCGTTCCTCCGATTCGACCAGCGCCCGCTCCGCGATCTTACGGCGCGAAACGTCGCGCGTGATGCCCAGCGCCGCCTGAATCGCGCCGGACGCATCGCGCAGCGGCACGGCGTGGGTCTCCATCCAGCTGCGTTTCCCCTTGAGGCCGATGATCTCGAACTCGAGCGTCCCGGACTCGCCCGCGAACACCCGGCGATGCAGCTCGGTAAATGCCGCACGGTGCTCCGGCGTCACGATCTCGACGATTGATCGGCCGCGCACGACGTCGAGCGAATCGGCTTCGACCATGGCCAGGCCTGCGGGATTCATCTCCAGCAGGCGTCCCTGCGCATCGAGGAGCTTGACGCACTCCGGCTCGGACTCGATAATCGTGCGCAGCCGAGTTTCGCTTTCCTGCAGCGCGACCTCGGCTCGGCGCCTTTCCGTAATGTCGAAACAGATCCCAGCCACACCGCAGATGCGGCCCTGCGGCTTGTAGAGCGGCTCGACGCGGCAAGTGAACGTCCGTCCTCGGAAGGACACCTCGTACGTCGTCGCCTCGCCACGGAGCGCAGCCTGATGGGCTTTGACCGCGCGTACCGCCTCACTTGGACTTTCCACTTCGCCCACCCGGAGTCCCTCACCGGGCCCCGGCACGGGTCCCACGAGCGCGAGACCGCCGCCGTATCGCGAGGTGAGGCGCAGGCTTTCATCGGTCGACCAGACTAGCACCGGCAGCTGGTCCACCAGACGGCCCAACTGCTCCGGATCCAGCCCTCCCGGCCCGCTGATGGTGGCGGTCGCCACGTCGGTCATAATGCGTAGGGTAGCGAGTTCATGGACGGGCGTCCAGCACGTCGCGCACTTTGCGCGCGAGCCCATCGGGCGAAAACGGCTTCTGCAGGAAGGCGCTGCCGGAGGGGAGGGTCCCGTGCTGCACGACCGCATCGCCGGGGTATCCGGACATATACAGCACGCGGATTCCCGGGCGCTGTCCCGCCAGCTGGTCGGCCAGCTCGCGACCCGACAATCCCGGCATCACGACGTCGGTGAGCAGCAGGTGAATCATCCCGCCGTGCCGTTCGACGACGCGCAGGGCGGCCGCGGCATCGGAGGCCGCCAGCACGACGTAGCCCTGGGCCTCGAGGGCGCGGCGGCTGAGCGATAGCACTGCCGGCTCGTCCTCGACCACGAGAACCGTCTCCGTGCCGCGCGCCGGACCGCCCTTCTGGGGACCGGCCGCCGCGCGGGCAGGGGTCGCGATCCGCGGCAGATAGATCTTGAAGCTCGAGCCGTGGCCCGGCTCCGAGTACACCGAGATGTATCCATCGCTCTGCTTCACGATGCCGTAGACCGTGGCGAGGCCGAGCCCGGTCCCCTTGCCGACTTCCTTGGTCGTGAAAAAGGGCTCGAACAAGTGCGCGCGGACGGTGGCGTCCATGCCCGAGCCCGTATCGGTCACGGCGAGCATCGCGTACGCACCGGGGACCGAGCCGAGGTGCGCCTGGGCGAACCCCTCGTCGAGGTCCACGTTGGCCGTTTCGATGGTGAGCTTGCCGCCTTCCGGCATCGCATCGCGCGCGTTCACGGCCAGGTTCACGATCACCTGCTCGAGCTGGTTGGGATCCGCCTTCACGCGCCCCAGATCCGGCGCCAGCACCGTCACCAGCGCGATGTGCTCGCCGATCAGCCGGCGCAACAGCTTGTCCATCTCGGCGACGACGACGTTCAGGTCCAGCACCACGGGCTGGAGCATTTGACGGCGGCTGTAGGCCAGCAGCTGGCGCGTCAGTGAGGCGGCCCGCTCCGACGCCTTGCGGATTTCCTCCACGTCGCCGCGTTTGCTGTCCCCCGGGGGCAGCTCGCGGAGGAGCAGCTGCGTATTGCCCAGAATCGCCGTGAGCAGATTGTTGAAGTCGTGCGCGATGCCCCCCGCGAGCTGTCCCACCGCCTCCATCTTTTGGGACTGGCGGAACTGCTCTTCGAGGTGCCGCTGATCGGTGACGTCCCGTTGCGTGCCCCAGACGCGCACCAGCTGCCCATCCTCGACGAAGCCGACGACGTTATTGAGGAATACGCGGGGCCGCCCTTCGCGGTCGTGCTCACGGGTTTCCGAGTCGGAGACGCGGTACCCGGCGCGGATGAAGCTGCGGATCTGCTCGCGGTTGGTGGGGTCGTTGACGTTGTGCAGCTCGGCGAGCCGTGTGCCCACGAGGTCCCGGGCTTCCTTGAACCCGTACATGCGCGCCATCGCGTCGTTGCACTCCGCGATGCGCGCGCCGGCGTATACACGATCGACCTGTTCTTCTTCCGGCAGTTTCAGCGGCACCGGTGGATCGACCTCCAGGCGTGAGACGCCCTCCGAGCTCTGCGCGATGAACGAGCGATAGCGCTCTTCGGCGCGCCGCCGCTCCGACACGTCCATCCCGATCGCGAGCCAGCCGCCACCGGTGAGTGGCGCGTTTGCCCAGATCGTATCGAGCACCGTGCCGTGCTTCGTGCGGGTCCGGAAGTCGGTCCACTGGCCCACGGGTGCGCCGATGGAATCGCGCAGGCGACGCTGCTCCCCCGGGTCGGGATACAGCTCCGCGAAGAGGTCGCGCTCGCGCGCTTCCGCGATGTCGTATCCCAGCGTGCGTGTCCACTCCCGATTGCCCCACTGGATGTGCCCCTGGTCGTCCAGGAACACCAGCATCACGGGAATGTTGTCCACGATCCGCTGCAACAACTCGCTCTGCTCGCGCCACGCGTCCTCGACGCGCTTGCGCTCGATGGCCATCGCCATCTGCGAGGAGACGAACGTGAGGATGTCGCGCTCGCTTTCGCCGTAGCGCACGCCCTGCGAATAGGTCTGCGTCACGACGACGCCAATGGTGCGGTCCTTCACCTTGAGCGGGACGCCGAGCCAGTCGATGGAGGGCGCGCCGATCAGCTCCGCTTCGCCGGCCGCGACCAGCCGCTCGTACACATCCGGTGTGGCGAGCAGCGGCTGGCCGGTGCGGAGGACGTACTCGGTGAGGCCCTTGCGGAGCTTCCGGGGACGCAGGTCACACGTGAGGTCGATCTCGTCCACGAAGTACGGAAACTCGAGCTGATCCTTATCCGGATTGTAGAGCGACACGTAGAAGTTCTTCGCCGGCATCAACTCACCGACGATTTCGTGAATCGCGCCGAGCAGCTCCTGCAGGTTTTCCGCCATGTGCGCCGTGTGGGAGATGCGGTACACCGCTTCCTGCACGCACTCCGCGCGGCGCCGCGCCGTGACATCGCGGAAGCTCCACACCCGGCCCACGACATGCCCGTCCACCCGCAAGGGGAGGGAATAGCGCTCCAGGATGCGGCCGTCCTTGAAGTTGAGGATGTCGAAACTGTCCGATTCCGGGTCGGCGTAGCGCTGGCGGATGCCCGCGACGAAGGCGTCCGGATTGACGAGCTGGTCCTGGACGTGCGCGATGAGGGCCGGGGAATCACTGGCGGCGATCTGCTGGGCGGAGAGCCGCCACATTTCCTCAAAGCGGCGATTATGCGAAACGATCCTGCCCTCGTGGTCGACGACCAGGATCCCGTCCGCCGTCGATTCGAGCGTCGATTGCAGCACGGACACGGTGAGGGAGTCGGAGCCCCTACGGGGTTTCTTCGCCCTCGGCTTCGGCTTCGGCTTCGGCTTGGAACGGCGTGCTGGCATGGCCCGAATCTACGGGTGCCGGCTCCGGTGACCAGCCTCACGGGACCGAGGGCGAATCGCACCTAGCTTTCGTTCCCTCTCGGGACGGAGCGGCTGGGTTGCGACCGAAACGGTTTCGGTGGCCGGGCGTCGAGGAATCGAGCCGCGCCGAGCAGCAGTTGCGTGCGGCGGCCCGCCAGCAGGAAGCGGTCGCCCATCTCGGCCAGCAGGCGCTGGCCGGAGTCGCGCGCGCCGATCTCTTCAACACCGCCGCCACGCTCCTCGCCCGCGGCCTCGACGTCCAGTTCAGTGACATCCTCGAGCTGAAGCCGGAGCATCGCAACCTGGTGCTGCGCGCAGGCGAAGGATGGCGGGACGGATGTGTCGGCAGGACGCTCGTCGCCGCGGACAGCGGCGCACTCGGCGGGTACGCCCTGAGCGCCGCCGGTCCCCTGGTCGTCGAAGATCTGGCCGCCGAAACGCGATTCAGCGCGCCGCCCCACCTCGAAGAGCATGGCATCGTCAGCGGTCTCTGCGTCGTCGTGCAGGGCCGCGAGCGGCCGTGGGGTGTGCTGGGCGCCTACAGCGCCCAGCCGCGCGAGTTCACCGGTCCGGACATCCTGTTCGTGCAGGCGCTGGCTCACGTGCTTGCGACCGCACTCGAACGGGCGCGCGTGGAAGAGGCGCTCCGCAAGAGCGAAGAGCACTTCCGCTCCCTGACCGAAAACGCATCCGACATCGTCACCATCCTTGGCGACGATGGCATCCTGCGCTACGTCAGCCCCTCGGTCGAGCGCCTGCTCGGGTACGGCGCCAGCGAGCTGCTGGGACGCAACGCGTTCGAGTTCATGCATCCCGACGATCTCACGCCCGTGATGGAAGCCCTGGCGGATGCGATCCAGCGGCCCGGCACCCCGCACACGGCGACATTCCGCTTCAAGCATGCGGACGGCGCCTGGCGCATGCTGGAGTCGATCGGACAGGCAAGACTCGATCAGCCCAACGCCTATAGCGTGATCGTCAACTCCCGTGACGTCACCGAGCGCGTCCGGCAGGACGAAATCCTGCACACCAGCAAGCAGCGCCTGCGTACGGTGGTGGCCGGCTCGCCGGTCATTCTTTTCTCGCTCGATCCCAAGGGCGTCTTCACCCTCGCCGAAGGAAAGGGACTCCATTCGCTCGGCGTCCGGCCGGGGATGCTGCTCGGCAAGTCGTTCTTCGAGCTGCTGGGCGACGTGCCGCACGCGGTGGCCGATGTGCGCCGGGCACTGGCGGGAGAATCGGTCACGGCACGCGTCGAGCTGTTCGGCTTCGAGTTCGAGGCGCAGTACTCACCGCTTCGAGAGCGGGACGGCAGCATCGCCGGTGTCGTGGGGGTGGCGACCGACATCACCGAGCGGCGCCGCGCCGAAGAAGCGCTGCGGCGCGCCGACGCAGCCAGCCGGACAATGGTGCAGCAGGCCCCGTTTGGAATCTTCCGGGCCACGCCCGATGGCACCTTGCTGTCGGTGAATCCCGCCCTCGTCGAGATGCTGGCCTGCGAGACCGAGGCGGAGCTGCTGAGCCGGCATCTCGATCGTGACGTGTTCAAGGACCCCGGGGCCCGCGCGCGTTATCTCGCGCAGATGAACGACGCGACCGGCGCCGTGGAGACGCAGGCGCTGTGGCGGCGCAACGATGGTGAGACCATTACGGTGCGGTTGTACGGCCGTTCGGTGCGGCATGAAGACGGCCGCGTGGAATGCCACGAAGTGTTCGCCGAAGATGTCAGCGAGCGGCACGGCCTCGAAGAGCAGCTGCGGCAGGCTCAGAAGATGGAAGCGATCGGCCAGCTCACCGGCGGCATCGCGCACGACTTCAACAACCTGCTGACGATCATCCTGGCCAACGCGGAGCTGCTGGCGCGCGGGCCGGATGAGGCCAGCCTGCGCGACATCCAATCGGCGGCGGTGAGCGGCCGGTTGATGGTCAACCAGCTGCTCGGCTTCGCCCGGCGCTCCAGCCTGACGCTCGAATCGCTGCATCTGGGGCATTTGCTGAACGACCTCTCGGCTGTGCTGCGCCGCGTCCTGCCCGCCGACATCGAGCTGCTCGTGTTCGCCGATGAGGATCTGCCCGAGATGGCCGCGGACGGGCATGCGGTCGAGCAGATTCTGCTGAATCTCGTGAACAACGCCCGCGACGCGATGCCCGACGGCGGCGTGCTGCGGCTGGAGACGAGCTGCACCTGGATCAGCGACGCGCAGCGCGACGTGCTCGGCCCGGGCGCGGCTTCGGAGTACGTCTGCCTCGCCGTCGACGACACCGGTATGGGCATGGACGAAGCAACGCGGCAACGCGCGTTCGAGCCGTTCTTCACGACCAAGCCGATCGGCAAGGGTACCGGCCTGGGGTTGGCGACGGTGTACGGCCTTGTGAAGCAGCACGGCGGTTTCGTGCAGATCGACAGCGCACCCGGCGCGGGCACTCGGCTGCGCATCTACTTCCCGGTGGCCGACGAAACGTCGCGCCGCCGAGCCTCAGGGGCGCACGCGCAGATGTCGGTGGCTCCCCTTGGCGGTCAGGAGACGGTGCTCGTCGTGGAGGACCAGGCTCAGCTGCGCCGCGCGACCGTCTACACGCTGGAGCACGCCGGGTACACCGTGTTGGCGGCGGCCGACGGGATTGAAGCCCTCCACCTCTTGCGCCAGCACCCGTCTCCGATCCATCTCGTCTTCACCGACCTCGTCATGGGCCGGTTGGGTGGGCGCGGGCTATATCAAATCGAGCGCCGGGAAGGGCGTCACACGCCTTTCCTCTTTACAAGCGGCTACGCCGGCGCGGGGCGCGGAGAAGACCCACTCGATCCGACGTTGCCGTTCCTGCCAAAGCCATGGACCAGCGCCGATCTGCTGGCGCGCGTCCGTCAAGTACTGGACGAGACGCCGCGCCCCTGATTTGTCGGTATCGCGAGACAGCTGTAGGGGCTTGCTGACTACCTACAACATCGTGCGCGAAGGAAGTTGAGCCATGGCACGCATACTCGTGATCGACGATCAGGAGCCGATTCGGCGCATCGTGCGAAGGGCATTGGAGCAAGCAGGACATGACGTCCTGGATGCGAGTGACGGGGAAATGGGGATGGAAATCCTCGCGCGGCACTCGGCCGACGTGGTCATCACCGACATCTTCATGCCCGGCCAGGACGGTATTGTCACCCTACGTGAAATCCGCAAACGTTTCCCGACGGTCAAGGTCATCGTGATGTCGGGCGGCGATTCGACGGGGACGCTGGATATGCGTCAGGACGCCGAGTTTCTCGGTGCAGTGAAGAGTCTGCAGAAGCCCTTCACGACGCGCGAGATTGTGGAGTCGGTGCAAGCCGTCCTGGGGACCTAATGGGGGGACAAGCTCCCGAGGCAGGACTCGAACCTGCGACCCGTAGCCTGAGCGAGCCGGGCGCGCCTACCTCAGACAGTGCAACTGAGGCTAAAACAGGAGCGGAGTCTCCGCCAGTGGAGCGGCCGAGAGGCGAAAAGTCGGTCCCGAAACCGTCACCGAAACCGTCACCGCGCAAGCAGCGCTCGTGAGCTGTGGCGTCGGCGATCGGTCCGCGCCGCGGAGTGTAGACCAGCGGTGTCTAAAGACGGCGGGTCCATGCGGGCCCGCTGTTTTTGTGCTCAGGCCGCGCCCTCCAGGACCCCCAAATCCCCCCACGTCCGTCTGGGACCGGCAAACACGACGGCAAACAACTCAGCTACAGCGGATGGGGTTCAGGGGGTCGCGGGTTCAAATCCCGCCGTCCCGACTGAGTGAAGATCAGGCTCTGCAGCGGCTTTCGCTGTGGGGTTTCGGAAAAGACGGCGACCCCCTGAACTCTGCTCAGGGGGTCGCGCGTTGTGAGTCTTGTTGTGATTCTGCTACGATTCTCGGTCGGTCCTCAGGGCGATTCATGTTCGCTAGGGTCGTCCCTGA
>DASPXD010000068.1:0-4623 GCA_035637435.1 Gemmatimonadales bacterium | reverse complement strand
GCGGCGAGCAGCGGGATATCGTCGCGCCGCTCGCGCAATGGGGGAAGCCGGATCTCGACCGTGTTGAGCCGAAACAGCAGATCTTCACGGAAGCGGCCGGCCTTCACCTCCGCGTGGATGTCGGCGTTCGTGGCTGCGACGACGCGCACGTCGGCACGGCGCGCGCGCGACGCACCCACGCGCTCGTACTCGCCGGTCTCGAGCACGCGGAGCAGCTTCGCCTGCTGCGGGAGCGGCAGATTCGCGATCTCGTCGAGGAACAGCGTGCCGCCCTCGGCGAGCTCGAAGCGACCGATGCGGTCGGTCTTCGCGTCGGTGAACGCGCCGCGCACGTGCCCGAACAACTCGCTCTCGAATAGCCCGTCCGGGATGCCGCCCAGGTTCACCGCGATCAGCGGTCGATCCGCCCGTGCCGACGAGGCGTGCAGCCAGCGCGCCACGACCTCTTTCCCCGTTCCATGCTCACCGAGGACGAGCACGTTCGCTTCCGACGGCCCCACGCGTTCCATCAGCCGCAACACGGGCTGCATCGCGGGCGATTCCGCGACGAGCTCGGGGAGCCCTTCTCTGCGGAGCCTGCGGTTCTCGATCTCGAGGCGCTGGCTCTTGCGCAGCGCGCGTCCTAACTCGACCTGTGTGCGCAACGTGGTGAGGAGACGCCGGTTGTCCCACGGCTTCTCGATGAAGTCCCGCGCCCCGCGGCGCATCGCTTCGACGGCGCCGTCGATGCTGGCCCAGGCCGTCATCACCACGACCGGCGCCGGCGCGTCGAGCGCCTGTAGCCGTGCCAGCAAGTCCATGCCCTCCGCTCCGGACGTCGTGTCCCGAGCGTAGTTCATGTCGATCAAGAGGGCGTCGAAGTCGCGCTTGTCCAGAGCGGCAAGGACGCCACGGGGCGAAGCGACGGCCTCCACCTCGTAGCCTTCGCCTTTGAGAAGGAGCTTCAGCGCCTCAAGAACATCCGACTGATCGTCGGCGACGAGGATGCGGGGGGCGGCGGGGGAGGCGGCCATCGCTCAAAGGTGTCCGGGGCTGGTGGTTCGGGGCCAGGGGCCAGCGTCCGGACGGTCCGTCCCGCGCTGTAAGGATGCCGCACGGGCTGACAGGCTGCTTAGGTTCCCTCGACTCAACGGGTCGGCCATGATCGACAAGGGCAAGGCAGAACGTTTGGTCGGCGAGACCATCCGTGACATCGGCATTCTCGTTGTGGTGTTCGGTCCGCTCGACGCAATTTTCCAGAAGGAAGGACCGGGCGAGCTTCTCATCGGGCTCAGGGTCGCCTTCGGCTTGCTTTCCGTGACTGTCGGGATCATCCTTGAATCACTTGAATCAGACGACTAGACACCTGATGAGCTACTTGATCCGCTGGATTCCAACGTTTGCCGCTGTGGCCATCCTGGCCGTAGCCGGATTCATTCTTCGCGCTTCCAACCGTCGCGACAAGCGTAGCGACTCCCGCTGAGCACGTCAGCGTCCGATCACTGCGGTTGCCAGGCCGCGCGCTCGGGACCGTTGGCTACCCCTCTGCTCGCATGGCAGTCACCGCATCGATGCGCGTGGCTGACTGAGCCGGAATGAGGCTGGCCAGCGCCGACACGACGATCAGGAACGCAGTGACCGCAACCAGCGTCGCCAAATCCGTGGGAGTGACGTCGTAGAGCAGTCCTAGCAACAGGCGGTTCGCCAGGAGCGCACCGATCAGGCCCAGCACCGATCCGACCGCTGCGATCGCCAGACCGCGACCCATCACCATCCGTCGCAGATCTCCTGCGTTGGCCCCGAGTGCCATCCGAACTCCGAGCTCACGGGTCCGTTGGCGCACCATCGTGGCCATGGCGCCGAACAACCCGACTGCTGCAAGCACGACAGCGGCACCCGCGAACACAAGCAAGAGCAGCGCGTTCAAACGGGGCTGGGCCAGCGGGCCGTCGAGGTACGTCTCGAATGATGCCGCGCTCGTCAGCGCGACACCGGGTTCGGTCTCGCTGATCACGCGGCGGATAACCGGTACCTGCGCGTCCGGAGCGCCGCTCGTACGAATGGCGAGCGCCAGCGGGGCGAAGGGGAAGAACGATTGCCGCAGCGGGAAGTACACGCTGGGGCGCGCCTCCCGCAGGTCGCGGTATCGCGTGTCCGGGACCACACCGATGACCGTGACGGTCCGCTCCAAATCGGCTCCCATCCGCAGGCGCTTGCCGATGGGATCCTGGCCCGGCCAGTAGTGGCGCGCAGCGGATTGACTGATCACGACCACACTCGGCGCGTCCGCACGATCCGCTTCCGTGAAGCCGCGTCCCCGGAGTATCGGAATGCCGAGCGTCTCGAAGTAGTCCGGAGTCACGACATCCATGTTGAGCATCGGATTGGCAGCGACCTCTTGCGCAGACTGTCCGTCAGCTGCCGGCCGTCCGTCCCATGCTGCCGATCCTGCGAACGGGACTGCCACAACCGGCGACACACCGCGTACACCTGGAATCGCCCGCAACTGCGGCAGTAGCCGCTCCAGCAACGCGCGTTGCTTCGCGGCGTCGTCGTGCTGATCGTACCGCACCGCCAGCTCGCCGATCAGAAGACCGGAGGGTTCGAGCGAGAGGTCCGCCCGCTCGAGCTTGAGGAGGCTTTTGGCGATCAGCCCCGCTGCTGAAAGGACGACCAGTGCGAGCGCGACCTGCCCAGCCACCAACGCTTCGGTCGCCAGCCGCGAGCGCCGGCTTCCGCTTTGCCGGGGATCGGACCGAAGCGCGCGCTGCAGCTCGACGCGGGACGTCATGACCGCCGGCGCCAGGCCGAACAGCAGCATCGCGACGCCCGCGATTCCGATCGCCCCGGTGAGCGCCGTCGCATTCAGGTGAATCTCGTCCAGGCGGGGTACTCCGGCCGGCGCGAACGCGATGAAACTCTGGAGTGCAGCGGCGGCCACGAGAATCCCGAGCGCGGCGCCTAGGGCCGCCAAGATCCCGTTCTCTATCAGCAGTTGGACGATCAGCCGCGCGCGCCCGGCGCCGAGCGCAACGCGCACGGCGATCTCCCGAAAGCGTCCCACGCCGCGGACGAGCAACAAACTGGCAACGTTGATGCACGTGATCAGGAGGAGCAGCCCGGAGGCTGCCGCAAACACGAACAGCGCCGGTCGTACGTCGCCCAAGACGAGCCGCGGCAGCGTTTGCACGGCCCCGCGCAGGTCGCGCCCCCACGGCGACGCCTCGGCGCGGCCGAAGAAGGCGGTCAGCTCGGCTCGGGCTTCGGTGACCGTTGCGCGCGGTGCGAGCCGCCCGATCACCTGCAGCGAGACAAACGGCAGGCCTTTCGGTGGAATCGCCGCCGCGACAGGCGCCCAGAAGTCGGAGCCTCGCGGGTAATCGAGTCCTTGCGGCATCACACCGACAATGGTGTACGGCACACCATCCTCGTACATCACGATCTGCCGTCCCAACACGTGGGTGTCGCCGCCGAACCTCCGCTGCCAGGCGGCATAGCTCAATACCATCACCGGCGCCGCGCCGTGCACATCATCAGACGGCTGCAAGGCTCGACCGAGCACGGGTCGCGCGCCGAGCACGTCGAAGAACTCACCCGAAACGAGCGCGCGGCGCAGGCGCGAGATCTGGTCCGCGTCGCGAATCGGCAGCGGCGCGGCCCCCCAGGAGGCGAAGGTCGCAACGCGCTCGAACACTCGCGTGCGCTGTGCGAACTCGCGGGCATCGTCGAACCCCAACGGATAGGCGAAATCTTGATCGGACTTCTGTCCCCAGAGCACGACCACGCGATCCTGATCTCGGACGGGGAGCCGGCGTAGCAGCAGGGCGTCGGCCACGGTGAACACCGCGGTCGCGAGACCGATACCCAGGGCGAGCGTGAGGATGGCGGTCAGCGCAAACCCGGGCGCGCGAGCGAGGATACGGAAGGCGTAGCGGAGCTCTTGGAGCACGGTGCGCTACTCCGTTCTCAACGCCACCATCGGATCGACCCGCGTCGCGCGGCGGGCGGGGACGTAGGCAGCGCCGAGCGCCACGAGCGCGAGCACCAACAGTGCGAGCGCGAGCACCAGCGGATCGTCCCCCGTCAAGCCGAAGAGCAGAGACCGCGCCGCCCGCCCCAGCCCGAGCGCTCCGGCTATGCCTATCGCCCCACCGATCGCCAGCATGCCCGCCACCTGCCTGAGTACGAACCGCCGCACGCGGGGCCCGTCCGCGCCGAGGGCGATCCGCAATCCGATTTCCCGCGTGCGCTGCGCCACGCTATAGGCGAGCACCCCGTAGAGCCCCACCGCGGCGAGCAGCGTAGCGAGGGCGGCGAAGGCGGTAGAGAGGAGGCCGATCATTCGATCGAGAAAGACGTTCTCGCGGATTTGTTCGGGCATTGTCCGGAGCTCCTCCACGGGCAGCCCGGGATCAATTCCTTTGAGCGCCATGGGAATCTCGCGCAGCGCCCCCTGGGGGCGCGCGGCGCGGACGTAGAGATACAGGAACGGCACGTGCGAGTTCTGCCGCCAGGGCAGGTACAAGACGGGAGGGACGGTGTCCTTGACCTGGCTGTATTTGACGTCGGGTACGACGCCGACGATCCGGACGTTGATCGAGTCCGGTCCCTGGAACGACAGGAACGAGCCCACGGCGCTCCGCG
>DASPXD010000067.1:0-15180 GCA_035637435.1 Gemmatimonadales bacterium | reverse complement strand
CGCCTCGGGCAGCGCGGCGCAGTTGACGGCGAGGAACGGCCGGGTCGCGCGGCGGCTGTGGTGATGGATGAATTGCGCAAACAACTCCTTGCCCGCCCCGCTTTCGCCCGTCAACAGCACCGATGCATCGGTCGGCGCGACCTTGCGCGCGCGGCTGATCGCGCCGCGGAACGATGGCGCGAGCCCAAGGATCCGAATCTTGTCGCTGTTCTCGCCCGCCTGTTCGAGCTCCCGCGAGCGGTGCAACGACTCGCGAGCCGTGCGCGTCGCATGCGCCGCCTGTCCGACCAGGATGGCGAGCTGCACGGCGGAGAACGGCTTGGGCAGGTAGGCCCAGGCGCCGCTGCGCATCGCTTCCAGGCTCGACGCGAGCGTCGGCTTGCCGGTGACGGCAATCACGCGAGTTGCGGGATTCCCGGCGAGCGCGACCGGTAACAGCTCGCTGCCCGGGATGTCGCTCATGTACCAATCGAGCAGCAGCACATCGCAGACGCTGTGGCGCAGCAGATTCTGCGCCTCTCGGGCGACACCTGTCGTCGCGACGTTGTACCCGTCATCCGACAGGACGCTGGCGCAACTTTCGCGCAGCGTCTCTTCGTCCTCGACGATCAACACACGGATCCCGTCGGCGGGTGAAGCAGTCGGGCGCGACGCGTCGAGTCTGAGCGACGCGCGACCTGTGGGCGTGGACAGTGTGGTCTGTGTCATGCTACCTGCGGTCGAGAGTTACAACGCGGTATAACGCCGCTCAGTGTTGCAGAACGCGGTATGAGATACTCTGGACTGGTCCGGCTGTCAAGCGACGGGGAGATCCAGCGTGAAGAAGAAGAGCGTCCCTTTCCCGGGGCCGGTTTCGTACTTTAGCTGGCCTCCGAGCGCCGCCACCAGCCGTTGGGTGATCGCGAGCCCCAGGCCGGTCGAGGAAAACGTGGCGCGGCGTGCCCCGGACGATCGGCGGAACGGTTGAAAGAGCGTTTCCTGGGCCGCGGAGTGAATGCCCGGCCCTGTGTCCTGGACAGCGAATTCCACGTGACTGCCGTCCCGATCCGTTGCGTTGACCGTGATCGTCCCCGTACGGGTGAATTTGAGCGCGTTGGTCACGAGGTTCAGGAGGATGCGGTTCAACTCGATCGGATGCCCCAGCCGGCGGTCAACGTTGGGCCGAATGAAGTTGACCTCTAAACCCTTCTGGGCAGCCAATGTACGCACGACATCCTGCACTTCCGACAACAGCTTCGTGACTGAGAAGGGCCGCGCTTCCGGCTCCTCCAGCTGGTTCCACTCGCGCGTCATCTGGAGCGCGTTGCTGGTGACGGTGTTGAGCGCGTGCGACGCGGCGTAAATCAAGCGCAGCTGGCGCAGTTGCAGGGGGGTGAGCGGTCCGCTCCATCCTTGCTGTAACCTGTCAGCCAGCAGCAGCAGCGAGTTCAATGGCGAGCGCATGTCGTGCACGAACTCGATGAGAAACTCGAGACCGTCGATGCCGACGAGCGGCGCTCCCGGCAGGTGCTGAAAGCGGCGCTCGATGGCCGCGCGCACGAGGCGCAACCGGGCGATCGTCTGGAGTACCTGGGACGCCGCTGTGTCACCCCTGCGCCACACGGCCAGCAGCTCGTCTTCCAACAGATCGACCAGATGCAGGCTGACCCGGAGCGCGGGCCGTGGTGTGAGCGACTCGATAAAGGAAGCATCGCCACGGTCGGCGGCGAGCGCCGCGGCGGCGAGGATGCGCGGAATGTCGGCGATGTCCGTCCCACCGTACAACTCACGCCAGCGAGCCTCCACGCGTCGGATCGCGCGGGTCAGCAGCCGGCTGGTGACCCCGGTGACCGGCGCGATCACGGCGCCGGGATCGGAAACGCGCCGGGCGGCGGCCGGCGGGGGGGGGGGGCCTTGGGCGCGGGGAGACTGCTGGAGCTGGGCAGTCTGTGACTGATCGGGAACGGGTCGGTGACTGCTCACGGCGCTGGCGTTTCGTAGGTAAGGGCCTACAAACATCGCCCGCGCGCGACGGTTGTCAACCTTCCCGTTCCGCGAGGAGTCCTCTAGGAGTCCTCGGTCGTCGTCAGCCTGCGCTGCAGGCCATGCCGTTCCATCAGCCGATACAACGTGGTCCGGTCCACGGCCGCGATCCGCGCCGCCCGGGAGATGTTGTTGTCGGCCTGCCCGACCAGCCAGGTGAGATAGCGGCGCTCGAATTCCGCTAGCAGCCGCTCGCGCGCCACGTGATAGGTCTCCTCGAGCGGCATCGGGACCGCGGCAGCAGGCGAGGCCGCCTCCTCGGCGCCAGACTGGCCGGGGCTGAAGGGGAGGTCCTCGGCCCGCAGCTCGGCGCCCGGCTCGAGCAGCACGACGGCATGCTCGATCACATTCTGCAGCTCGCGCACGTTTCCCGGCCAGGAATGCGCCCGCAGGGCGCGCACGGCGCTGTCGGACAGCGTCGGGACGGCGTTCCCGTGCTCCGCCCCCCGGTGCGCATGCCAATAGTAATTGAGGAAATGGTTGGCGAGCAGCGGGATGTCTTCCGTCCGGTTTTGCAGCCGCGGGACATTGATCGGCACGACGCGCAAGCGGTAGTACAAGTCCTCGCGTAACACGCCCGACTTGACCGCCTCTTCGGGGTCGCCGTTCGTCGCCGCGATGAAGCGCACGTTGACGACCGCGTCCGTCGTTTCGCTGCCCACCCGTCGCACGACGCCATCCTGGATGACGCGGAGCAGCTTGGCCTGCGTCGGCTTCGACATCTCGAGCAGCTCGTCCAGAAACAGCGTCCCGCCATTCGCGGTCTCGAGCAGCCCGGCCTTGTCGCGCACGGCGCCGGTGAACGCCCCCTTGACGTGCCCGAACATCTCCGACTCGAGCAGCGCCTCGGGCAGCGCGGCGCAGTTCAACGCCACGAGCGGCTTGCTACTGCGGCGGCTGTGCGCATGAATGAACTGCGCGATCAATTCCTTGCCCGAGCCGCTCGCGCCGGTGATGAACACGGAGGCGTCGGTGGGCGCCACGCGGCGTGCCAGATCGATCGCGCGGCGGAAGATCGGCGCCACGCCCAGCACCTGCACGCGATCGCTGTTGCCGTGCTCCTTCACGAAATCCGCTTGCTGCTGCTTCGATTCGCCGGCGACGCTCACCGTGTGCACGGCGCGCCCGATGAGGATCTGGAAGTGCGTCGCCGAGAACGGCTTGGGCAGATAGTCCCACGCGCCGAGCCGCAGTGCCTCCACGCTCGAGGCCACGCTGGGGTTGCCCGTCATCATGATGATCATCGTGTCGGGCGCGGTCTCGAGAGCCGCCTTCAGCAGCTCGTAGCCCGACACGTCGCTCATGTAGAGATCGAGCAGGACGATGTCGAAGCGGCGATGGCGCAGCAGTTCCAAGGCCTCCTGGCCGCGGCCCGCCACCGTGACCTGATAACCATCGATCTGGAGCAGGTTGGCGCAGCTCTCCCGCAGCGTGCGGTCGTCATCGACGATCAGGAACCGGATGGCGGCCTTGATTTGCGCGTTGAGCGGCGGCAGGCCGATGACTTCGGCGGCCCCTGGAGTGGTCGGGTGGAAATGCGGGGCGCGATGGGGCGTTGCAGGTGTCGGCATCGGGCGGTTACCCCCGGTTGATGGCTGGTTCGGCGTACAGTCGGGAATGTTCCAAGCACGGACCGAGCCACGCTGAAAACTCCAACGTCATAATGACTTCCGGCACGTTCTCCATCCGCAGTGTGGCAGCGTCGCGACATGGAATACCCCTCGGATCTTTCGGTGTTGCACCGCTGCAACATGGTAGGACTGCCGCGTCAGGAAACACGAGTCTGCCGCAATGCGACCACAAGCAATGTCGTTGCGCGCGCGTGATTTCTCCGTCAGCGCGGACGGCCCGAAACTTGAGACCGCGCACGGCAGCGAATTGATGGAGCGGCGGATGATGTGTCGCGCTTGTCAGGAACAGGAATCAGGGGGAAGCCCCCGCGGCTCCGGGGAAGAGAGAGGCGGTCAGCGACGGAGCGCCGCCCCGATCATTCCGATTCGCAACGGGGAGGCCCGAGTGCGAGATCAATTGTGTTCGCGGTGTGGCCACTTGCTGGGTCCTGAGGACACGGCCGTGCGCGTGCGCGCCAAGCAGTCGCAACTGGCGCGCTTCGGCCTCGGCAAAGCGCGCAAGCCGCTGCTGGGAAAAAAAGGACGCCGTCCCCGTCGAGAGGATCAGTAGGAATGTGCGGCATCGTGGCGTATACCGGTCAGCGCCAGGCGGCTGCTATCCTGCTCCAGGCGCTGGCCCGCCTGGAGTACCGCGGCTATGACTCCGCCGGCATCGCGGTGGAATCAGGCGGTCGCATCACCACACGAAAACTGGCTGGACGGGTCGCGGCGCTCGGGACACTGGTAACGGACGCGCCCGTCTCCGGCCGCACCGGGATCGCCCACACGCGCTGGGCGACGCACGGCGTCCCCAACACGGTCAATGCCCATCCCCATTGCGATTGTCGCGGTGACATCGCCGTCGTGCACAACGGCATCATCGAGAACGCCGAAGGCTTGCGGGCCGCGCTCGAGCGTGGCGGCCATTGCTTCAACAGCGACACCGATACCGAGACCGTCGCCCATCTGATCGAGGTGTCGGAAGGAGCGTCGCTGGAACAGCGGGTGATCGAGGCGCTGGCGCACGTCGTCGGCACCTACGGCCTGGCGGTGATCTCGAGCGACGAGCCGGGGAAGATCGTCGTCGCGCGCCAGGGCTCCCCGGTACTGATCGGCGTCGGCAAGCGCGAATATTTCGTCGCCTCCGACGCGTCCGCCATTCTCGAGCACACGCGCTCGGTCGTGTATCTGAACGACGGCGACATCGCGGTGCTCACGCCGCATGGGTACCAGGTGATCGATCGCAAGTCACGGGTCCAGGATCGGGCCGTCGACGCGCTCGGCTGGGACCTCGAGGCCATCGAGCTGGGCGGCCATGCCCACTTCATGCTGAAGGAGATTCTCGAGCAGCCGGATACGGTGCGCAGCACGTTGCGCGGCCGCCTGCAGAGCGACGGCAGCGTCGCGCGCCTCGACGGCCTCAACCTCACCGCCGCACAGTGCGCCGATCTGAAACGGATCAATATCGTGGCGTGCGGGACGTCATGGCACGCGGGACTCGTGGGACGCCAAATCATCGAGGAGCTGGCTGACATCCCGGTGTCGGTCGAATACGCGTCCGAGTATCGCTATCGGCGCCAGCCACGTCCGTCCACTCCCGGCAACCGCCTCACGATCGCCATCTCGCAATCAGGGGAAACCGCCGACACGCTCGAAGCGATGCGCGCGGCGCGCGCGAACGGTTCGCGAGTGGTTGGCCTGGTCAACGTCGTGGGCAGCACGATCGCGCGCGAAGCGGATGGGGGCATCTATCTGCACGCGGGACCGGAGATCGGCGTCGCGTCCACGAAGGCGTTCACCTCCCAGATCGTCGCGCTGGCGCTGCTGGGTGGCTACCTCGGCAGCCAGCGCGGCCTGGCGCCGGACAGGGCGCAGGAGCTGATCTGCCAATTGACCCGCCTCCCCGATCTCGTCGCGGAGACACTCGAGCTGGAGCCCGCGGTGAAAGCCCTGGCGGAGCAATGGGCCGACGCGAGTCATGCGCTGTACCTCGGCCGCGGCGTGAACTTCCCGGTGGCGCTCGAGGGGGCGCTGAAGTTGAAGGAGATCAGCTACATCCACGCCGAGGGCTATCCCGCCGCCGAGATGAAGCACGGGCCCATCGCGCTGATCGATGCCCAGATGCCCGTCGTCTTCGTCGCCCCGCACGACGCCGTGTACGACAAGGTCGTGTCGAACATGCACGAGGTCCGCGCCCGGGGAGGCCGGATTCTGGCCATCACCACCCAGGGCAACGGGGACCTGCGCGGCCTCGTGGACTATCAACTGCGTGTCCCACGAACGCTGCCGCTGCTTTCCCCCGTCCTGACGGTGATCCCGCTGCAGCTGCTGGCGTACCACATCGCGGTGCAGCGTGGCTGCGACGTGGACCGGCCGCGCAATCTTGCAAAGAGCGTTACGGTGGAATAGCTCTGGCCGAGGCCGCCACGGCTCGCCAAATTGGAACCGATGTCTTCCGCTTCGGAAGCAACGCCCGTCCGCCTGGTACTGGCGGATGACCATCTCGTGCTGCGGCAGGCCTTGAAGGCGCTGCTCCAGCAGCGGGGCGTGCAAGTTGTGGCGGACGAAGGGGATGGCCGCGCCGCGGTGGACGCCGTGCAACGCCTGAATCCGGACGTTGTCGTGCTCGACGTCGCCATGCCGGTGCTGAATGGCGTGGAAGCAGCGCGGGAGATCGGCAGGATTGCGCCCGCGTGTCCTGTCATCCTGTTATCGGGTCTTGATGATACGCGCTTTGTGCGCGAGGCCCTGAAAGTCGGGGTCAAAGGCTTCGTGCAAAAGAGCCAGGGATGCGACGACCTGGTGCGCGCGATTGCGGAGGTGCGGGAAGGACGACTGTACGTCTCCCCCGGTGCCTCCCAGGCCATCGTCGACGCCTGCGCGACACCGGAGAGCGATTCTCCCTCGCAGCTGACGCCGCGCGAACGGCAAGTGCTGCAACTGGTGGGAGAAGGGAAGTCAACGAAGCAAATCGCAACCGTCCTGGCGATCAGTGTGAAAACGGCGGAGTTTCATCGCGGTCGCCTGATGAAGAAGTTGAACGTGCACGACACCGCGAATCTGGTGCGCTATGCGCTTCGCAAGGGGTGGATTGCCCCCTGACGGAGCCGGACGTAAGGTAAAGCCGAGGGAAACCTGGTGAGTCTCCTAGGGTACATACATCCCGTTCCTCCAAAGCGCCGGAATGTCACCACGTAACAGTCCGATTCCGTTACTCAATACCGCCGCGAATTCCGAGCGTCTGCATCCGGGTGGCGATGACCGCTGCGTGCCCTGCCGGGCGCTGCGCGGCGCGACCCGCACGATTCTCGGGCAGTGGGTCCAGCGCCCGCGCTCGACGACCGCCGCCGAGGCTGGGGAGCTGCTCGATCTGCTCGTCACCACGATCCACGAGGCGGCCGACAAGGATACGCTGGCGCTCGACGCGCGGCTGCACTCGGGGCTGGGGAGGCGGCTGCTCGAGCTGCTGCGGGCGGCACTCGTGGAAGGATGGCGGTCAGGCGGCTTTCCCGATTCGGAGCTGTTGCCTTTGCTCACGTCCATCGAACGGGTGCGCGTGGCGATTCAGCCCACCTGGGCGCAGTCATTCGCCTCGCACCTTTCCGGGACCGATGGCGTGGCGCTGCTCACCGATGTCGCGCACGATCTGCGCTCGCCGCTGACGTCCATCCTGGTACTCGCCGAGACCCTGCAACGTGGCCAGAGTGGCTCGGTGAACGAGGTGCAGCGGCGCCAGCTGGGGCTCATTTACACCGCAGCGCTCGGGCTCTCGTCGGTGGCGAGCGACATCATCGAGTTCACCCAGGGCGGGGATCAGCTCGTCGAGCAGGATCCGTCGGCGTTCTCGGTGACCGCGATGCTCGAGTCGGTGCGCGACATCGTGCGGCCGATCGCGGAAGAAAAACACCTGACCGTGCGCCTCCTGGCCCCGAGCAACGACCAGCGGATGGGCCATCCGGTCGCGCTCAGCCGCATCCTGCTCAATCTCACGACCAACGCGCTCAAGTTTACCGACGAGGGCTACGTCGAGATCGTGGCGCAGGAGGTTGCGGACGTTCCCGACCGTATCGAGTTCGCGGTGCGCGACAGCGGCCGGGGCATTCCGGCCGACAAGATCACCACGCTGTTTCAACCGCTGCGCAAGGACTCGGGCCGGCGCGGCCAGCTCTTCTCCCAGACCGGGCTCGGCCTCACCATCTGCCGCAAGCTCGCCAGCGCGATGAAATCGGAGCTCAAGGTCGAATCGCACACGGGGTGGGGCACCCGGTTCTTCTTCAAGTTGGACTTGCCGATCTGCTCAGTGCGGCGCTCCGGGCCGCGAGTCGTGCGCCGCAGCGGGGCGAGCGGGGCGAGCGGGGCGAGCGGGGCGAGCGCGACGAGCGCGACGAGCGCGACGAGCGCGACGAGCGGGGGCAGCGGGGGCAGCGGGGGCAGTGTCCATCCGGTGCGCAACAGCGGCTCTCACGCCCGTCGCAAGAGCGGCTCGCAGCGCCGCAGCGGTTAGTGCAACGCGTCGCGGGCGCGGGCGAGTAAATCGGTTGTCGAGGTTGGTCGCGGCGCCTGGAGGTTGGTGGCGGACGAGCGCCTGGGCGCGGGAGTCGCACTCGTACCGACGCGCAACTTCACCGCAGCAGTGCGTGCCACCGCATCGCCGATCCGTTGCACCAAGCCTTCCAAGCCGGTTTCATCCGTCGCGGGCGCAAAGACCGTGAACTCCGCGGGGCCGGTGCGGCCGACCGCATCCGAGATGCGTCCGGCGCGGTGAAACGCCTGCGCCAGCCGGTCCGCGCCGCCGGCGGTGAGCACGCCGTCGACGGGTTGGAAGACGGCGCACGCGAGCGGCATGCCCTCGCGCGTCGTGAAGGCGGCCAGCTCCGCCGAGCGCCGCGTCATCCCCTCATCGTTGTAGAGCCCGCTCGCGCGGTCGACCAATCCCTCGGCGCCGAGGCGATCGACTTCGAGCTTCCCCTGGACGTAGACGCCGAGCCGCAGGACCATCTCTTCCACGTCGAGCGGATCGCCGCGCAGCTCCCACGCGCCGGCGCGCAGCGCTTCGAGCTGTTGCGCGCGCAGCGCCGGTCCCGCGGTCGTGAGGATGATCGGCGTCGCGCGCGAAATGGCGGGATCGGCGCGCAGCGCGCGGCACAGCGCCAGGCTGTCGGTGGTGCGCTGCTCGAGCGCCATGTCGAGCAGCAGGGCGTCGGGAAGCTGGCGCCGCGCGACGTCGAGCACCTGCGACCGCTTGGCGGTGACGATCACGCGATAGCCGCCTTGCGTGAGCACGCTCTCGAGCGACTCCGTCAGCCACTTGTCGGCGTTGGCGAGCAGGACTAGCGGTTCTATCGTCACGGGTGCGTTATGTTACGGGCTGTGATGCCAACCGCAAGGACTCTCGCGTTGCTCGCCGGTGTCGTGACGGCGTGCGCGACGCTGCGGAACGCGCTCAACTTCGAGAGCCCGCAAATCGAGCTGCAGCAAATCAATGTCACCGGCATGGGCTTGAGTGGCGGCACGCTCGACCTCGTGTTCGATGTGTACAATCCGAATCAGTATCGATTGCGCAGCACGCGGCTCGAAGTTGGTTTGGAGCTTGCAAGCACGGACTTCGGGAAAGCCCTTATAGACAAACCCCTGGACTTGTCCCCGCAAAACCATAGCCGCGTGGTCATGCCCGTGCGCTTTACCTGGGCGGGGGTGGGCGCGGCGGCCCGCTCACTGCTGCAATCGCAAGAATTGCCCTATGGAATTACCGGGGCTGTGATGCTGGATACACCCCTAGGGGAGCGTAGGGTACAGTTGAGCAGCAAAGGCCACGTGCCGCTGCGGAAGCTGATTCCGTGACACGTCGGTTGATCGAAATCCAATCCCCCGTGGAGCGGGCCTTTCTGGTCGGTGCCCCCCGCAAGGGCTCCGACGACGCGCTGCATGTCGACGAGCACCTCGAGGAGCTGGAGCGCCTGGCGGACACCGCCGGTGCCGAGGTGATCGGCAAGACCATCCAGCGCATCGATGCCCCCACGCCCAACTTCTACATCGGCCAGGGCAAGGTCGAATCGCTCAAAGAAGATTTGAAGGATGCGAATGCAACTCTGCTGCTCTTCGATGAGAGTCTCACCCCGGTACAAGGCGTGAAATTGGAAAAGAGCCTCGGCGTGCGCGTCATGGATCGCACGGAGGTCATTCTCGACATCTTCGCGACGCGCGCGCGCAGCCACGAGGCGAAGCTGCAGGTGGAGCTGGCGCAGCTCGAGTATCTGCTGCCGCGGCTGACACGCATGTGGACCCACCTGTCGCGTATCCGCGGCGGCATCGGCCTGCGGGGACCGGGCGAAACCCAGCTCGAAACCGACCGGCGGGTGATTCGCAACAAGATCGCCGCGCACAAGAAACGGCTGAAGGACGTCGCCGAGCATCGCGCCAATCAGCGCCAGGGACGGCGCGACTTGCCGACCGCGGCGCTGGTCGGCTACACCAACGCCGGCAAGTCTTCCCTCTTGAAACTGCTATCTGGGCAGGACGTGTTCATCGAGGATCGGCTGTTCGCGACGGTGGATACGCTGGCCCGAGAGATTGACGTGGGCGACGGCTATCGCTATCGCCTCACCGATACGGTCGGATTCATCCGCAAGCTCCCGCACCATCTCGTCGCTTCGTTCCGGGCGACGTTGGAAGAGGCCGAGGACGCCGATCTGCTCTTGCACGTGATCGACGCCAGTCATTCGGGATGGGAGGAGCAGGTGGAGGTCGTGGAGAAAGAAATGCGAAATGCGGAATTCGGAATGCGAAATGACAAGGCTGGTGTCGAGCGCAAACGGACGATCTATGTGTTCAACAAAGCGGATTTGCTCCCCGACCCGGACGCGTTTCTCGCCCTGGTTCGGGAAAAATACCCACACGCGATACTGACCTCCACAATTCCGCATTCCGAATTTCGCATTTCGCATTGCGGCGTTGAGGATCTTCGGCGCGCTCTCCGCACCTCAGCTCAGGCCCTCCGCCCCATTGCCGAGATCCGAGTGCCAGTTAGCAACGGCAAGCTGCTCGCCGCATTGCACCGCGACGCCGAGATTTTGCATCAGGAGCAGACGAACGGGGTGGTGACGCTCAGGGCGCGGATCGAGGCGCGCGTGCTCGGCAAACTGCGGCGGGAGGGGGTCGAGGTGGTGCTCGGATGAGGCGATACGAATGTCCAATGATCAATGTTCAATGATCAAACTGCTCCCATGTTTGCTGCTGCTCGGCGCGTGCGCCGAACCAGCCACGCCAAACCCGCCGCCGCCTCCTCCGCCGCCCCCCGGGCCCGCGCTCCATTCGATCGGCGATTTCACCAACCCGACGTTCCTGGCCGCGCCGGCGGGCGACACGGGACGGCTGTTCGTAACGGAGCGCATCGGCCGGATCCGCCTGCTCAAGCACGACATGCTGCAGGCGCGCCCGTTTCTCGACATCGTCGGCAAGATGAGCTCGGCGGACGAGAACGGACTCTACAGCATGGCGTTTCATCCGCAGTACGCGAACAACGGCCAGTTCTACGTCTTCTTCACCAATCTCGATGGCGACATTCGCGTGGTGCGCTATCTCGTCTCTTCCAACCCCGACAGCGCGGACGAATCCGCCGCCGATACGATCCTCGCGGTGCCGCACCCCATCGCGGGAACGAGCCTCCCCTTCGGCAATCACCACGGCGGCCAGCTGCAGTTCGGGCCCGACGGCAAGCTGTACGTGTCGCTCGGCGACGGCGGCTGCTGCGGCGATCCGCTCCAGAACGGCCAGCGCCACCACACGCTCAACGCGAAGATCCTGCGGATCAATGTGGACGGCGCCACCGGATACACGGTGCCGGCGGATAATCCGTTCGTGAGCCTCCCTGACACGTCGTTTCCGCCCGAGGTGTGGGCGTGGGGCTTCCGCAATCCGTGGCGCTTCTCGTTCGACCGCGCGACGGGCGATCTCTACATCGCGGACGTCGGCGATAATTCGTGGGAAGAGGTCGACGTCGCCGCGGCGCCCAATGCGGCGGAAGGGTTGAACTACGGCTGGAGTATTATGGAAGGGACGCACTGCGTGAGCGGGGCGGGCTGTAGCCCGACGGGACTCACCCTGCCGATGATCGAGTACGCCCACACCAACGGCGCCTGCGACGTGCAAGGCGGCTACGTCTATCGCGGTACGCGGGTGACGCAGCTCACGGGTCGTTACCTGTACGCCGACTACTGTGCGAACTTCGTGCGCAGCTTCACGTACAGCGGCGGCGTGGCGACACAGAGTCGGGACTGGCCGCAGCTCGCGCCCGGGGGAGGCGGCGGCATCGTGTCATTCGGCGAAGATGCGCGCGGCGAGTTGTATCTCATGACATACGGAGGCACGGTGTATCGCATCGTAGCGACTCCATGAGACGCATTCTGGTGGTGTTCTTCATGGCCGGCTGCAATAGCTGGATCAGCAACCCGCCGCCACCGCCGCCGCCGGCCGGCACGCCGTCGCTGAAGCTCATCGACAACTTCTCGAGCCCAACGTACCTCGCGTCGCCGCCCGCCGATTCGCAGCGGCTATTCGTCGTGGAGCAGGGCGGTGCGGTCCGCGTGCTGCACAACGACACCGTGCGCACGCGGCCGTTCCTCGATTTGTCGGGACGCATCTCCTCGGGCGGCGAGCGCGGGCTGTTGAGCATCGCGTTCCATCCGGACTATGCGAGCAACGGCCGGTTCTACGTCTATTTCACCAATCCCGCCGGCGACATCCGCATCGTGCGCTACACTGTGTCGAGCGATCCCGACAGCGCCGACGAGGCGACGGCCGACACAGTGCTCAGGCTCGCGCATCCCGGTCAGAGCAATCACAACGGCGGCCAGCTGCAGTTCGGCCCAGACGGGATGTTGTGGGTGGGGACGGGGGACGGGGGAGGGAGCGGCGATCCGAACCACAACGCGCAGAATAAACACGCGCTGCTCGGCAAATTGCTGCGCCTCGACGTCAACGGCGCGACAGCCTACGCGATCCCCGCGGACAATCCGTTCAACGGCGATACGAGCTTTGCGCCGGAGGTCTGGTCCTACGGCCTGCGCAATCCGTGGCGCTTCTCGTTCGACCGCCAGACGGGCGATCTCTATATCGGCGACGTCGGACAGGACACGTGGGAGGAAGTGGACATATCGCCGGTGGCGGCGCAGCGCGGCCGAACGGCGAATTTCGGCTGGAATATCATGGAAGGGAAACACTGTTACCCCAGCGCGCCGTGCGACTCCACGCATAGTGTGTTACCGGTGCTGGAGTATCCGCACGCGTTCGGCGCCTGCGCCATCACGGGCGGCTACGTCTATCGCGGCAACACGTTTGCCGCAATGAGGGGTCACTATTTTTACGCCGACTTCTGCAATGGCGACGTCCACAGCTTCGCCTATCCGGGTGGGACCGGAGTCGTCGATTGGTCGTCGCTGCTCTCGCCCGGTCCGAACATCAGCTCGTTTGGGCAGGACGTGAAGGGGGAGCTTTACGTGCTACAACTGAGTGGGGGAGTCTACCGAATAGTTCCTCATCCGTAGACTCCGGTTACCCAGTACCAGTCCCAACTCAATCCCTCCCAACGCCCCAATCCATTCCCAGAGGGACGTCCCTTTCATTCCCATGAAGTAGGGGACGAACACCAGCGCGAGTAGCACAATCCCGACGGCGATCCGAGCCATTACCGTCTCATACCGTCCCTTACCGTCCCTTACCGTCGTAGTTGCCGTTCTCGCCGCCCAAAAACCGACTCCGATGACACAGCCAGCAATCCATAACACGTTGATCGCCGTGAGCAGGCCGCCGGGCCACCGCTCCGGATAGAAGATCAGCTTCCAGCCGTCGCCGACGGTGTAGCCGAAGCCGCAGTGCTTCTCGCCGTTCAGCCCCAGGCAGATCTGTTTGCCGTCGGACGACGCCGCCGCGGTGAAGGTGTCGCCCGGCGCGATGGCGGCGAAGGCGCCACGCCAGCGCAGGTCGGGCGTCTCGAGCTTCCAGTTGATCGCCGGCATGCGATAGCGCAGCGAGAGATCGTGGCCGTCCATGGAGAGGATAAAAACCTCGACGGCGCGCGCGTCCAGCACTCCGACGAGCGGTGATGAGCGGTCCGGCGGGTGAGCGGGCGCGACCGCGCGGACGCTCAACGGCCCGATGAAGTTCGACCACAGCACCGCTCCCTCATACTGGGCCCAGTAGTCGAAGGCGGGCGCGTTGACTGTGTGGTAGGGTGGGGGCGGGAATGACTGGCCCAGCACGGCGCCCGTGCCGATCCATGTCAGCACGGCGACGACGGCGGTCGCGAGCGCTTGCCAGGCGCTGCGGCGCGGCGTGGTGGTGAGCCAGCGCGGCGCGAACCGCACCAGGGCGACGCCGAGCGCGGTGCTGATGGAGTTGCACAGGATGTCGCCGGTACTGGGGTCCCGGCCCGGGATCCATTGCTGCGCGAATTCGACGGCGAACGAGAGCAGCGCGCCGAGGGCGATGGCGCGCCGTGGCCGCACGCCGGCGAGGGTGAGGCAGACGCCGAGCGGGATGAAGAGGAGGAGGTTCTGGATCAGCTCGGCGAGGGCGGCGTCGCCGGAGGTGATGCTGAAGGACCAGCCGGCGGCGAGCGCACCGCCTTGCGAGCGCAGCGTGGCGACGAGAATGGCGAGAACGGATACTGCGACTGCGATTCGAGCTTTCATCGCGGCTGCAAGTTACACGACATCAGAAAAGTTGCGCAGACGGCGACCTTGCGCAGTGGCTCCCGGCCTCAAAAAGCGAAACTCATGCCCGAACAGCGATGACGACGATGATAGCGAGAACCATTACCAAGCCAAGGCAAACTGATGCTAGCTCGATCATCTGCACTGAGAACTTCGCGAAGTGCGTCGACAGGAGCGTTTCCAGATGCTCGTAGTCCGTTCGCACCGGGTCGTGTGAAGAATTGGTACCCATCGATCGCATGATGACTGGTCCATGTGGAGTGGTAAGCCGCAATATGGAGAATCCGTGCGGCGTGCGCATAGAGCGAAAAAACGCGTGGTTTTGTACCTCCAGGCAGTAGGATGATGAGAATCCCAGCCCCTCCCTCTGGAGATTCCATTGGTCTCGGATGTCGTGAGATCGGTCGGAGCGGAGCGAAGCACCAGGGAGAACCCCCAATCGCTGAAGGGCCGGGGTGGTGGAATTGGTAGACACGGCTCCCTGTCAAGGTGCTGGGCTAACGCCCGTGTGGGTTCGAATCCCATCCCCGGCACGCTCCTGCGTCACTCTTGCACCGTGACCAATTTGTTGACTCGGCAAACGGTCCGTCGTATGTTCCAAGCACCTTGACAGGGAGCCGTGGTCTTTTCATCCACGACCCGAGGCCGCTGCGAGAAGATCGCAGCGGCCTTTGTACTACCCGCCTTCGCCCGACGCCTGCTCCAGCGCTTCGCGCGCGCGATCGAGCAATGCCGGGGCCGAGATCTTTTGGACGGCGAGGGCGGCGCTGTAGCCCGCGCGCACGGCGACGTGGGCGGCTTCCTTCCGGGAGGTGTCGAACACGCCCTCCACCGTGTCG